>NZ_JBHTRI010000005.1:177756-287543 GCF_042796085.1 Streptomyces sp. NPDC056452 | reverse complement strand
AGCGACGCCTCCCACAGCGCCGACTCCACCAGAGCCTCCGGCGTCGCCTTCCCGTACTTCTTCAGCAGCCGCGCGTCCAGCGAACCCGCGTTCACGCCGATCCGGATCGGCGTACCGGCATCACCGGCCGCCTTCGCGATCTCCTTGACCTTGTCGTCGAACTGCTTGATGTTCCCCGGATTCACCCGCACCGCCGCACAGCCCGCGTCGATCGCCGCGAACACGTACTTCGGCTGGAAGTGAATATCCGCGATCACCGGAATCTGCGACTTGCGCGCGATCGTCGACAGGGCATCCGCGTCATCCTGCGTCGGACACGCCACCCGCACGATCTGACAGCCCGACGCCGTCAGCTCGGCAATCTGCTGCAACGTCGCACCGATGTCCGACGTACGCGTCGTCGTCATCGACTGCACCGACACCGGTGCGTCCCCACCGACCGCCACCGACCCGACCTGGATCTGACGGCTGACCCGTCGGTCGGCGAGCTTGGTCGGAACGGCCGGCATTCCGAGAGAAATCGCAGTCATGCGCTGAGCATCCCCAAGGTGTGGATCGAGGTCCCGAGAACGGCGGGCTCCAGAGTTCGAGGTTACGGCACCGGAGGAAGGACGGGCGCACCCCGTCCGGCAATACCGCCGAACGGTGAGTGGCCGGACACCGCCTGTGTGCCCGGCCGCCACCTCCGGGACGCGGGAGGCGTCAGGTGATCTTGACGGGGTTCACGATGTCGGCGACCAGCACCAGCAGCGTGAAGCAGATGAATACGCCGGCGACGACATAGGCGACCGGCATCAGCTTGGCCACGTCGAAGGGGCCGGGGTCGGGCCGCTTGAAGACGCGGGCCACATTGCGGCGCAGGGATTCCCAGAGAGCACCGGCGATGTGTCCGCCGTCGAGCGGCAGCAGGGGCAGCATGTTGAAGAGGAACAGCGAGAGGTTGAAGCCGGCCAGCAGGAACAGCATCATCGCGATCTGGTTCTGTGCCGGGACGTCGAGGTTCATCACCTCGCCGCCGATCCTGGCCGCGCCGACCACGCCGACCGGCGAGTCGTCGGCGCGCTCGCCGTCGCTGAAGGCCGCGTTCCACAGATCGGGGATCTTGGAGGGCAGGGCGATGATCGAGTCGACGCCGTTCTCGATCATGTCGCCCATGCGGACGACCGAGTCGCCGAAGGAGAGCGGCAGGATCTCCGTGTTGGCGGCGAAGCCGAGGTAGCCGGCCTCGACATAGGCCTTGGGGACGACCTGGCCGTCGGAGTCCTTCTTGGCGACGGTGTTCTTCTGCAGCACGGCGTGCAGGGTCTGCTCCCGGCCGTCGCGCTCCACGGTGAGGGTGGCCGGCCCGATGGTCTTCCGGATCCGGTCCGAGAGGGTCGCCCAGTCGTCGATCTTCTCGCCGTCGAAGGCGACGATCCTGTCGCCCTTCTGCAGCCCGGCGGCCTTGGCGGGCGAGACCGGGTCGGAGGCCTTGCAGGCGTCACGTTCCTCGCTCTGCTCGATCACGCACTGCTGGACGCCCGCGACCTCCGTGGTCTGGGTCTGGAAGCCGAAGGTCATGGCCACGCCCATGAAGATCGCGACGGCCAGGACCAGGTTCATGAACGGCCCGGCGAACATCACGATCACGCGCTTCCACGGCTTGCGCGTGTAGAAGAGCCGGGTCTCGTCGCCCGGCTCGAGCTCCTCGAAGGCGGCGGATCTGGCGTCCTCGATCATGCCGCGCCAGGGCGAGGTGGAGCGTGCCTCCAGCCGCCCGTCGGGTCCCGGCGGGAACATGCCGATCATCCGGATGTAGCCGCCGGCGGGAATGGCCTTGATGCCGTACTCGGTGTCGCCCTTCTTGCGCGACCAGATCGTCGGGCCGAAGCCGACCATGTACTGCGGCACCCGGATGCCGAAGAGCTTGGCGGTCGACAGGTGACCCAGCTCGTGCCAGGCGATCGAGAACAGCAGACCCACGGCGAAGATGGCGATCCCCAGGACCGTCATCAGGATCGTCGTCATACTCATGCGTGCGCCTCCGCTGTCGCTTTCGCCGAGAGTTCCCTGGCCCGGGAACGGGCCCAGGTCTCCGCCTCGAGGACGTCCGCGACGTCGAGTGAAGTTCCCGTGGCAGGGGTGCCGTGTTCGGCGACCACTGCGGTGACCGTATCCATGATGCCGTTGAAGGGCAGCCGTCCTGCCAGGAATGCGTCCACGCACTCCTCGTTGGCGGCGTTGAACACCGCCGGGGCGGTGCCGCCCAGGGTGCCGACGTGGCGGGCGAGCCCGACGGACGGGAAGGCCTCGGTGTCCAGCGGGAAGAACTCCCAGCTGGAGGCCCTCGTCCAGTCGAAGGCGGGGGCCGCGTCCGGGATCCGCTCGGGCCAGCCGAGCCCGATGGCGATCGGGCCCCGCATGTCGGGCGGGGTCGCCTGCGCGAGGGTGGAGCCGTCGGTGAACTCCACCATCGAGTGAACGTACGACTGGGGGTGGACCACGACCTCGATCCGGTCGAACGGAATGTCGTAGAGGAGATGCGCCTCGATGACTTCCAGGCCCTTGTTGACCAGCGTCGCCGAGTTGACCGTGATGACCGGGCCCATGGCCCAGGTCGGGTGCGCGAGGGCCTGCTCGCGGGTGACGCCGGCGAGCTCGCTCCTCGTGCGTCCGCGGAACGGCCCGCCGGAGGCGGTCACGACGAGCTTGCGCACGTCGGCGCGCTTTCCGGCGGCGAGGGCCTGGAAGAGCGCGGCGTGCTCGGAGTCGACCGGGATGATCTGGCCGGGAGCCGCGAGGGCCTTCACGAGCGGGCCGCCGACGATCAGCGACTCCTTGTTGGCGAGGGCGAGCGTGCGCCCGGCCTTCAGCGCGGCGAGCGTGGGGGCCAGGCCGATGGAGCCGGTGATCCCGTTCAGCACGGTGTGGCAGTCGCTCGCGGCGAGCTCGGCCGCGGCCCCGGGCCCGGCCAGGATCTCGGGGAGCGGTTCGCCCGCCCCGTAACTCGCGCGCAGGGCCTCGCGCAGCGCGGGCACCTTGTCCTCGGCGGCGACCGCGACCGTACGCACCCGCAGCTGCCGCGCCTGCTCGGCGAGGAGCTCGACCCGGCCGCCCGCGGCGGACAGCGCCGTGACACGGAAGCGGTCGGGGTTGCGCAGCACCAGGTCGATGGCCTGCGTGCCGATGGACCCGGTGGAGCCGAGGATCACAAGATCCCGGCGGCCGTCCGCGGCGTCGAATACGAGATGCGGATCGGCGAGGGGTACGGGGCTGTCGCTCATGCCCCCCATTGTTGCCGCATCCGCTGTGCGCGCGGACAGTGCGTCCCCGTCGGGGCGTGCCTCAGGCCTGCCCGGCACGGAATTTCTTCCACTGGGCGGCCATGATGTCCTGCGGCACCCCGCCGATGTCCTTGGTGGCGAGGATCTCCCCGCGGAAGGCGAGCGTGGTGGAGCCGGCCCGTACGACGGTGAGGTACTCGTACAGCTTCACCTTGTCCTTCACGTCGAGGATGGTGAAGCGGTACGCACTCGCCTCGTCGGCCTCGCCCGCGAAGGCGGGCAGCCCGGTGGGTTCGACCTTCACGTACCTGGCCCGCGCGATGGCCCGCTCCTCCATCAGGCCCCCGGCACAGTCCCGGCCGGCCTTGCGGAGGGACTGCATGACCTTCGCGGCCTCGCCGTTCCCGTACGAGCGAAGGGTCACGTCGACCATGACGCCGAGCATGTCGTCGGGGACGTCGACCCTGCGCTGCACCTGGGCGGCGGGGTCGTGGTCGCCGGCGTCACCGGCGAGGCTGACGAGCGGCTGGCAGACGGCCGGGGTGGCGGTGTATCCGTCGCCGAGCGGCCCGTCCAGGGCGTACTCGTTGGCGGTGTAGGCGCCTGCCTTCTCCCCGTCGGTGAAGGCGACCGCCTCGAGCTCTGCTTCGGTGAGCGCCGGGGCCGCGGAGCGCGACGGGGCGGGGCTCTTCCCGGCCTTGTCGTTGCCGCCGTCGCCGCTGTCACCGCATCCGGTGACGCCGAGGAGCGTCACCACCGCGCATCCCACGGCTGCGGCGCTCCGCCATCCGGCCCGCCGGTATCCCGCCCCGAACATCCTTGCCCCACTCTCCCGTTGGTGGTGACGATCATGTCTCCGACCGCCGCCGAGGCTCGATTGTGCTGCATACGGGGGTCAGATTCGCGTATCGATGCCGAACTTCTTCCTCAGCTGCGCCATGTCCCGGACGTCACGGTCGGCCGGTTCGTACCCCTGGTGGAACAGGACCTGCTGCTCCGCGGAGATGCAGCGCACGGTGGTCGCTCCGATGGTGCCGGTGACGAAGCAGGACGCGGGGTAGCGAAAGGGCTCGGCCGGATCGAGTGAGGACTGCACCGCGGAGCCGTCGGCGGCGAACTCCAGCGGATGCAGGTCGATCTCGAGCCCGGAGGGATGGCTGAGGACGAAGCGCGCGGGGCGCCAGTCGAGTGTCTCGGCATAGCCCGCCGAGGTCAGGGCCGCGACGACGGCGGGCTCCTGCTCCCGGACGTGCAGGAGGTCGAGGTCCCGGTGCTCGCGGGTCTCCTCGCCGAGCAGGGCGTCGATGCCCCAGCCTCCCGCGATCACCACGTCGGCCCCGGCCGCTCGGAGCAGGGACAGGATGGACAGGACATCGCTCCGGGACATCATGCGGGCAGGGTAGGCGCCGCCGCCGGCCGTGCGCACGGCCTTTTCCGTCAGCCGGTGCTCCCTGCCGCGAACTCCGCGAACACCTCGTGGAATTCGGGGAACGTCTTGCGTACGCAGCCGGGGTCGTCGTAGCTCATCCCGGGCGCGCGCAGCCCCGCGACCGCGAACGACATCACGATCCGGTGGTCGCCGTGGGTGGCGATCTCCGTGGCACGGGGGGTTCCGGGGTGGATCTCGATCCAGTCGGGTCCGGTGTGCACGGTGATCCCCATCCGCCGCAGGTTCGCCGCGCAGGCCTCCAGCCGGTCGCACTCCTTCACCCGGGTGTTGGCGACGTCCTCGATCCGTACGGGCGACGAGGCGAACGGCGCGATCGCGGCCAGGGTGGGCATCGTGTCGGAGATGTCGCGCATGTTGACGGTGAGACCGCGCAGGGCACCGGTGGACCGGACCGTCGTCGCGTCGGCCGTGGTCCGCACCTCGGCGCCCATGCGGCGCAGCACGTCGGTGAAGCGCAGGTCGCCCTGGAGCGCGTCCGTCCCGAGGCCGGGAACGGTGACCTCACGGCCGGTGAGAGCCGCGGCCGCGAAGAAGTAGCTCGCGGTGGACGCGTCGGGCTCGACGGCGTACGTCGTGGCGCGGTAGCCGCCCGGGGGGACGCTGAACGTGTTCCCCTCCCGGGCGACCTCGACGCCGAAGCTGCGCATCATCGAGAGGGTGATCTCGATGTACGGCGCCGACACGAGCTCCGTGACGTCGATCCGCAGCCCTTCAGCGGTGAGCGGTCCGAGCATGAGCAGGGCGGTGAGGTACTGGGACGACTCCCCCGCGTCCAGGGTCAGTTCACCGCCCTTGACCCCCGATGCCTCGATGCGGAGCGGGTGGTGGCCCTCCGCGCCCTCGTGGTGCAGCTCCACGCCGAGGGTGCGCAGGGCCTCGGTGAGCGGGGCGAGGGGGCGCCGGCGCATCTGCGCCGAGGCGTCGAAGCGGTAGGTGCCGGTGGCCGCGGCGGCTGCCAGCGTCGGCAGGAAACGTGCGGTGGTGGCCCCGTCGCGGCAGTGGACCTCGGCCTCGGTGACGGCGGGACCGGAGGGGCGGCCCTCGATGTGCCAGCGGTCCGGCTCGCGCGTCACCCCGTATCCGAGGCGGGTCAGCCCTTCGGTGAACCCTTCGGTGTCGTCCGAGCGCAGGGGCCTCAGGAGGGTGGTGGTGCCGTCCGCGGCGGCGGCCAGGAAGAGGGCGCGGGCGGTGACGGACTTGGAGCCGGGGATGTGGATGACGGTCACGGGCACCCATCCTGCCGTGCGGCGGGCGCACCCGCGGGGCGCGTCCAGGCAGTGGACGCGCCCCGCGGGGGTGTTGCCGGTTCAGCGGATGGGGCGGTGGACGTTCTCCCCGGTGGCCGGGCCGGGGGTGGCGTCGGCGATCCAGGGGCCGTCGCCGCTGGGGTCGATGACGCCCTCCTCCAGCCAGGTGTACGTACCGGACAGGACTCCGTCGACCACACGCCGGTCGATGTCGTCGGTGTTGGACCACAGCCGGGTGAAGAGTTCCTCCACCCGGATGCGGGACTGACGGCAGAAGACGTCGGCGAGCTGGTACGCCTCGCGGCCGTGGTCGCCGTTGACACGCAGGTGTTCGGCACGGACGCAGGCGGCGCTCATGGCGAAGAGTTCGGCGCCGATGTCGACGATCCGGCCGAGGAAGCCCTGCTTGGTCTCCATGCGGCCCTGCCAGCGGGACATCGCGTAGAAGGTGGAGCGGGCGAGCTTGCGGGCGGAGCGTTCGACGTACCGGAGGTGGGCGGAGAGGTCCGGGTGCCCGGGAACCCTGAACTCGCTGTACGCGCTGGGGAGCTGCCCCGGCCCGCTGACGAGCTTCGGCAGCCACCGTGCGTAGAACCCCGCCGCGTTGGCGCCCGCCTTCGCCTTGGCCGAGAGGGGCTTGTCGGGGTCGATGATGTCGCCGGCGACCTTGAGGTGGGCGTCGACGGCCTCGCGGGCGATCAGCAGATGCATGATCTCCGTGGAGCCCTCGAAGATCCGGTTGATCCTCATGTCGCGGAGCATCTGCTCGGCGGGTACGGCGCGTTCGCCGCGGGCCGCGAGCGAATCGGCGGTCTCGAAGCCGCGCCCGCCGCGGATCTGGACCAGTTCGTCGGAGATCAGCCAGCCCATCTCGGAGCCGTACAGCTTGGCCAGGGCGGCTTCGATCCGAATGTCGTTGCGGTTCTCGTCGGCCATCTGCGAGGAGAGGTCGACGACCGCCTCCAGCGCGAACGTGGTGGCGGCGATGAAGGAGATCTTCGCGCCGACCGCCTCGTGCCGGGCGACCGGTCGGCCCCACTGCTCGCGCACGGCCGTCCATTCGCGGGCGATCTTCAGCGACCACTTCCCGACGCCCACGCACATGGCGGGCAGCGAGAGGCGTCCGGTGTTGAGCGTGGTCAGGGCGATCTTGAGCCCTGCGCCCTCGGGGCCGATCCGGTTGGCCGCGGGTACGCGGACCCGGTGGAAGCGGGTCACCCCGTTCTCGATGCCGCGCAGGCCCATGAAGGCGTTGCGGTGCTCGACGGTGATGCCCTCGGAGTCCGCCTCGACGACGAAGGCCGTGATGCCGCCCTTGTGGCCCTCGGACTCCGGGACGCGGGCCATCACGACGAGCAGGTCGGCGACGACGCCGTTGGTCGTCCAGAGCTTCACGCCGTCCAGGACGTAGTCGTCCCCGTCGGGAACGGCCGAGGTCGCGAGCCTCGCAGGGTCGGAGCCCACGTCGGGTTCGGTGAGGAGGAACGCCGAGATGTCCGTACTGGCCAGGCGGGGCAGGAAGGCGTCCTTCTGCTCCTGGGTGCCGAACATCTTCAGCGGCTGCGGTACGCCGATGGACTGGTGGGCGGAGAGCAGCGCGCCGAGCGAGGGGCTGGCGGAACCGACCAGGGCGAGCGCCTTGTTGTAGTAGACCTGGGTCAGTCCCAGGCCGCCGTACTTGGGCTCGATCTTCATACCGAGGGCGCCGAGTTCCTTGAGGCCGTTGACGACCTCGTCGGGGATCCTGGCCTCCCTCTCGATGAGCGCCCCGTCGATCCCGGTCTCGCAGAACTCGCGCAGCCGGGCGAGGAAGGCCTCGCCGCGCCGTACGTCGTCTGCGGCGGGCAGGGGGTGCGGATGGATCAGGTCCAGCCGGAAGCGTCCGAGGAAGAGTTCCTTGGCGAAGCTCGGCTTGCGCCAGTCCTGTTCGCGGGCGGCCTCGGCCACCTGCCGTGCTTCACGCTCGGTGACCTTGGGGGCCTGGGGAATGTCGGATGGGGCGGACATGAGGAGCTCACCTCGCCGCGAGTCGGGTCGATGGTCGGGACGTACGCATACCGATCGGTACTACTCGTCCGTATGTACCCGATCCGCGCCACCCCCACCACCCCTGGGACCGGCTCGCGGCGGCTACGGAACCGGCCGGAGCCCCCGCACAGCGGGCTCCGGCCGGTTCCTGACCCACGCGCGGGCTACAGGGCCAGGCCAGTGAGGACCAGGACCCTCTCGTAGGTGTAGTCGTCCATCGCGTAGCGGACGCCCTCGCGGCCCACGCCGGACTGCTTGGCGCCGCCGTACGGCATCTGGTCGGCGCGGTAGGAGGGGACGTCGCCGATGACCACGCCGCCCACCTCCAGGGCGCGGTGGGCGCGGAACGCGGTCTGCAGGTCGTGCGTGAAGACGCCTGCCTGCAGGCCGTACTTGGAGGCGTTCACGGCGGCGAAGGCCTCTGCCTCGCCGTCGGTCCGCTGCACGGACAGCACCGGGCCGAAGACCTCCTCGCAGGCGATCTTCGAGGTGCCGGGCAGGTCGGTGAGGACCGTCGGGGCGTAGGTGGCCCCGTCGCGCTTGCCGCCGGTGAGCAGCTGGGCGCCCGCCTCGACGGCCTCGTCGACCCAGGACTCGACCCGGCGGGCGGCGTTCTCGTCGACGAGCGGGCCGACGTCCGTGGCCGCGTCCGAGGGGTCGCCGGTCACGAGGGCCTCGACGGCCGCGACGATCTTCGGGACGAGGCGGTCGTACACCGAGGAGTCGGCGATGACGCGCTGCACCGAGATGCAGGACTGGCCGCCCTGGTAGTTGGAGAAGGTCGCGATACGGGTCGCGGCCCAGTCCAGGTCCGCCTCGGAGGCGTAGTCGGCGAGTACGACGGCCGCGCCGTTGCCGCCGAGTTCCAGGGTGCAGTGCTTGCGCGGCACCGACTCCATGATCGAGTAACCGACCGGGCCGGAGCCGGTGAAGGAGATCACGGGCAGCCGCTCGTCCTTGACCAGGGCGGGCATCCTGTCGTTCGGCACGGTCAGGACGGACCAGGAACCGGCCGGGAGGTCGGTCTCGGCCAACAGCTCGCCCAGGATCAGGGACGAGATGGGGGTGGCCGGGGCGGGCTTGAGGATGATCGGCGCGCCGACGGCGATGGCCGGGGCGACCTTGTGGGCGCTCAGGTTGAGCGGGAAGTTGAAGGGCGCGATGCCGAGGACGGGACCGCGCGGGAAGCGCCGGGTCAGTGCGAGGCGGCCGGTCCCGCCGGCGTCGGTGTCCAGCCGCTGGGCGTCGCCGCCGTTGAAGCGGCGGGCCTCCTCGGCGGCGAACCGGAACACGGAGACGGCACGGCCGACCTCACCGCGGGCCCACTTGATGGGCTTGCCGTTCTCGCCGGAGATCAGCTGGGCGATCTCCTCGGTGCGCTCCGTCAGGCGCCGCACCACGTGGTCGAGCGCCGCGGCCCGCACGTGCGCCGGGGTGGCGGCGAACTCGTCACGCACGGCGTGCGCGGCGGCGACGGCCTCCTCGACCTGGGCGTCGGTCGGCACGCTGACCGTGCCGATGAGACGGCCGTCCCAGGGGTTGGTGACGTCGAAGCTGTCCTCGCCGGTGGCCTGGCGGCCGGCCAGCCAGAAGGCGTGGGTGGAAGTCATGGCGGTTCCGGCCCTTCGGGGGGTGTGAACGGGAGGTCTCGGGCACCGCGGAGGCACCCTCCTGGCCCCACCGTAGGTCGGCCGGGCGCCGATGACGTTTGTCCGGCGTGGAGCGGACCGGAGGGGCGTTGCGCCGGATTGTCGGAGCCGGGCGGCCGCGGTCCTGCCCGCTACTGGGTCCCGGACGACGCGGCTGTCGTCTTCAGGGCCAGCCACAGCTCCATGCGGACGTCCGGATCGTCCAGGGAGCGGCCCAGGATCTCCTCCACCCGGCGCATCCGGTACCGCAGCGTGTGGCGGTGGACGCCCAGGTCCGCGGCGGCGGCGTCCCACTGGCCGTGCCGGGAGAGCCAGGCCTGCAGCGAGGCGACCAGGTCGCCCCGGCCCTTCGCGTCGTGCTCGTACAGGGGGCGCAGCATCCCGTCGGCGAAGGCCCGTACCGCGTCGTCGGCCAGGAGCGGCAGGACGGAGCCGGCGGCGAGCTCCTCGTGCTCGACCAGGGCCCTGCCTCTGCGGCGGGCGACCGAGAGCGCCTGTTCGGCCTGCTTGTACGCGGCGGCGACGGCGATGGGGCCGCAGGGGGCGGACAGCCCGACGACGACGTCACCCTCCTCCTTGCCCGGCTCGTGGGCCGGGCGCTCGTCCTGCGTCCCGGCATGCGCGGCGCACGCGGCGACCGCGGCGCCGCCGTCCGCGGCCAGCACCACGACCCGTTCGCCCTCGGGGACCATCAGCAGTGCCTCGCCCGACCGGGCCGCCGCGGCCTCCATCGTCTCGGCGAGCAGCTCGGTGGCCACGGGGGCGGAGGGGGCCGACGGGGTGAAGGCCTCCGCGATGAGCAGCCGGAAGGGGGCGTCGAGCAGGCCCCCGTACAGGTCACCGGCGACCGCACGGGCGTGGTCGGGCTGCCCGGCCAGCAGCATGCGCAGGACCGCCGCGCCGAGGCGCTGCTCCGCGCCCTGGAGCGAGCGGGAGCGGGCCGTGGTGAGGGTGAGCAGGGCGACCGCGGAGTGCACCGCGTAGCGCTCGGCCGTGCCGAGCGCGGCCCCCGTGCCGACGGCCAGCGCGCCGCGGGTGCGGTGGCCGGTGCCCAGCGACTGGAGCTCGACCCGGTCGTCGGTGTCTCCGACGACGGCGCTGGCCGGGGCGGGACGGTCCCGGAGGCGCTCCACGTCGGGCGTGAGCCGGGCGGCGCGGCGGGCCGCCCAGTCGGGCGCCGCGGCGACGACCGCGCCGGATGTGTCGTACAGCGCGGCCCAGCCGTCGACGTACGCGGCGAGGCGCGTCAGGAGTTCTCCCGGGCCGTCCCCGGCGAGTGCGGCCCGGGTCAGCTCCCGCTGGGCCTCGAAGCCCGCGGTGACGGCCCGGTACTGGTCGGCGGCGATCGCCGCGGACACGGCCTTGCTGATGGCGATGAACGGGGTGCGGCGGGGTACTTCGAGGAGCGGCAGCCCGGATTCGTCGGCGGCGGCGACGAGGGCATCGGGAATGTCCTCGTAGGTGACGCCGACGGCGAAGCCGATCCCGGCGACTCCGGCGCCGGCCAGGCGCTGGACGTACCTGCGCATGGCCTCGGGGTCCTCGGCGTCGAGGTTCGTGGCGGTGACGAGGAGGAGCTCGCCGCCGTCCATGTACGGCACGGGGTCGGCGAGCTCGCTGGCGTGCGCCCAGCGCACCGGCGTGTCGAGCCGGCCCGCCCCTGCCCGGACCGTGAGCTTGAGCGCGGAGTGCTGGACGAGCGAGGCGAGAGTGGGGGGCATGGGATCGCCGGACCTCTGGGAGTCGATTGCGCCGTCCCGTACAGACGGCCGCAATCGATTCTGCCAGGGCGGCAGGTTTCCCGTAACCGCTTGCCCCGGCCCGCGCCCTCAGCGTCCGAGCTCGACCAGCAGGGGCGGCGCGTGTTCGCCGTCGACTGTCGTCAGGGACAGGACGGCGTGTCCGGAGGGCAGTGAGTAGGCCAGCTCGGACGCCGACCAGCGCTCCCGTTCGACGCGCCGTACGGTCACGGCGTCCCTGGTCACGGCCTTGCCGGTGACCAGTTTGCGCAAGCCGTGCAGCGCGCGGGTGAACGGCTGGTCGGCGAAGACCGCGTGCTGGGCGACCTCGCGGGTCTCCACCCACTCCTTGCCCCAGACCTCCGCGAAGCGCTTGCCGTCCCAGGTGGTGACCCCGGAGAAGGCCATGCAGCAGCCGACCGCGCCGAGCAGCGCGGTGTGCAGCCCTTCGGGTACGTCGTCGACGGTACGCAGGGTGAGGACGGCGCCCGCGTTGACCGACCGCAGCCGCCTCACGCCCCTGACGGTCTCGGTGGTGACGGTGTGCGTGGCGTCGTCCAGTACCAGGCAGACGAAGAGCGAGTGGTCCGTGCGGGCGGCGGCGATCGCGTTGAACTGGGCGAGGACGAGCCGGGCGAGGAGCCGCGAGGCCTCGGCGTGCGCACGCTCCGGCAGATCGATCCTGACCCGCAGCGGAAGGTGCTCCAGGGAGCGCAGCGAGAAGGGGCGGGCGCCGTCGCCGGTGGCGAAGAACGGGGCGAACGCGGGCCGGTCGAGCAAGGCGATCCGGTCGGCGAGCACCGGCGCCGGGTCTCCGGCGCCGCCCTTCTGGCGCGCGCGGGTCTCGAGTTCGCGCAGCATCGCGTGGTGGCCGCCGGCCGACAGGGCCTCCCGCAGGGTGCCGATCGCGGAGTCGTCGCCGTCGAGGAGTTCCCTGAGCGCGGGCACCCCGGGAAAGTGTCCGTGGACGGCACGGTAGGGGCCGAGCAGCTGGGCCAGCACCGTGGCGGCGCGCCTGCTGTCCAGGTGGGTGACATCGCCGACGAGCCCTTCCGCGAGCACACCAGCGGCCTCGTCGGGGTCGGTCGTGCCGCCGTACAGATCGAAGTCGTGGACGGATGCGGGGTCGCCGATCCGCACGACGACGTCGTACGCGTCGTCGGGGCCGAGCCGGCCCCCGGCCGAGCCGACCGCGAGTACGGCCGCCCGCCCGGCGAGTGCCTGGAGGGCGAGCGACTCCACGACCGGGCGCACCAGACGGGCGGACTTCCCGGCCCCCGGCGGCCCGACCGCGAGGAGCGAGGTGCCGAGCAGCGCGGGTTCCAGGGCGACGCCCGAGCCGCGGCGCGCGTAGGGGTTGTGCGGGTCATCGGCACAGCTGCCGATGCGGACCTGGCCGGTCAGCAGGTCGTGGTGCGCGGTGCGCTGCGGCAGGTCGCGGGCTCCGGAGGGGTGGAGCGCCGCGGCTCCGCCGGTGCGCAGGACGGCTTCGGTGAGTGCGGCGACCCGGCCGGCGTGCGTCCGGCCCACGGTCCAGGCGTGGCGCAGACGCGCGACGTCGACGTCGTTCATCCGGCCGGTGCGTACCTCGGCGGCGAGTGTCTCGGCCGCGTCGGTCTGCCCTGCCGCGCGCAGTTCCGGCCACTGTTCGGGGGTGGTGGCGTCCGGGGGTGCGACGGGGGCCGCCGGGACGGGGGCCGGGGCGCCGGAGCGGCCCCTGAGGCGCTCGGCGGCCGTCTCGCGCCAGTTCCCGAGGCGGGCGAACGGCCAGAGGACCCCGAGAGTGATCAGGGTGTAGATCACGTTCACCACGGCCTGGCTCTGGAAGATCTCGCCGCCCGCCACCGAGGCGACGAGGACGAGCACCGGCCTGACGACGGGCACGGCGTCCTTCCACACCAGGAGCTGCGCGACCCCCGCGGCGGCGGCCGTCACCAGGGCGAGGAAGGGCTGCCCGCGCCCGGCGACATGACGCCGGAAGATCTCGGACCAGTTCCCCAGGCGCCCGCACCCGTAGACGAGGAGCCCGAAGAGGACGGCCTCGTAGACGGTGAGGGCGTCGGCGCCCTCGACCGTCCTGGGTCCGCCGAACGTTCCCGCGTACCACCAGTCGCCCGGGGTGAAGAGCTTCAGGGGGACCAGCCGGTAGGGGATGTAGCCGTTGCGCCACAGGGACCACAGGAGGAGCCCGCACAGCGCCGAGATCAGAACCCCGGCCACCAGCGAGCGGTCGGAGACGCCCTCCGGCTTCTCGGGCGGGCGCGGGGTGTGTCCGTAGCGCCAGACGCCCGGTTCCCTTACGGGGCGGGGGGTGCGCAGCCACTCCTCCAGCGGGGGGCCGGCGGCTGCGGGGGCGTGCGCGGGGGGCGGTGGAGCGGACGGCGGTGGTCCCGCCGGGCGGGGCACCCGGTCCGCGCTCGTACCCCGTTTGCCGTACGTGCCTTCGGTGTCCATGAACCGCTGCCCCCTGACCAGCCACGTCCCGCCTTCTGCACCGGTCAATCTAGTGCCAGGACACGGGGAGTTCAGCAACCCGGCCGGATGGCGCAGGTCGGGGCGGCACAGCATGCGGGGAAGGCCATCTGTCCGCCGCGGACAAGGACACGCCCCCAGTGCTCCCGATCGGAGCATGCCTGCCGCCCGCCGCCGCCCCTAGCCTGCAGAAAGAGAAGCGTCCGAAACACCCCCAGGAGCCCCGCATGTCCGACATTCCGCAGGAGCGCCGCGTCGTCACTGCCATTCCCGGCCCGAAGTCGGTCGAGCTGCAGGCTCGCCGCGTCGCGGCCGTCGCCGCGGGCGTGGGCTCCACGCTGCCGGTGTTCACCGCCAGGGCGGGCGGCGGGATCATCGAGGACGTGGACGGCAACCGGCTGATCGACTTCGGTTCCGGTATCGCCGTGACGTCCGTGGGCGCATCGGCCGAGGCGGTCGTGCGCCGCGCCACCGCGCAGCTCGCCGACTTCACCCACACCTGTTTCATGGTCACGCCGTACGAGGGGTACGTCGAGGTCTGCGAGCAGCTCGCGGAGCTGACGCCGGGCGACCACGCGAAGAAGTCGGCGCTGTTCAACTCGGGCGCCGAGGCCGTCGAGAACGCCGTGAAGATCGCCCGCGCCTACACCAAGCGCACCGCGGTCGTCGTGTTCGACCACGGCTACCACGGCCGGACGAACCTCACGATGGCCCTGACCGCGAAGAACATGCCGTACAAGCAGGGCTTCGGCCCGTTCGCGCCCGAGGTCTACCGCGTCCCGGTGGCGTACGGCTACCGCTGGCCGACCGGCGCCGAGAACGCCGGTGCCGAGGCGTCCGCGCAGGCCATCGACGAGATCACCAAGCAGATCGGCGCGGACAACGTCGCGGCGATCATCATCGAGCCGGTCCTCGGCGAGGGCGGTTTCATCGAGCCGGCCAAGGGCTTCCTCCCGGCGATCGCGCAGTTCGCGAAGGACAACGGCATCGTCTTCGTCGCGGACGAGATCCAGTCCGGCTTCTGCCGCACCGGCCAGTGGTTCGCCTGTGAGGACGAGGGCATCGTCCCCGACCTGATCACCACGGCCAAGGGCATCGCGGGCGGCCTGCCGCTCTCGGCGGTGACCGGTCGCGCCGAGATCATGGACGCCGCGCACGCCGGCGGCCTCGGCGGCACGTACGGCGGCAACCCGGTGGCCTGCGCGGGTGCGCTCGGCGCCATCGAGACGATGCGCGAGCTGGACCTGAACGGGAAGGCCAGGCGCATCGAGGAAATCATGAAGGGCCGTCTGGCCGAGCTGCAGTCCAAGCTCCCGAACGGCGACATCATCGGTGACATCCGAGGCCGTGGCGCGATGATCGCGATCGAGCTCGTGAAGTCCGGCACGAAGGACCCCGACGCGGCAGCCGCGGCGGCGCTGGCCAAGGCCTGCCACGCCGAGGGCCTGCTGGTGCTGACCTGCGGCACGTACGGCAACGTCCTGCGCTTCCTGCCGCCGCTCGTCATCGGCGAGGACCTGCTGAACGAGGGCCTGGACATCATCGAGCAGGCGTTCGCCACGCTCTGATCCCGTGCGGGCCCGCCGGCCGCCGCGAGGCGATTTCGGCGGGGATGACCTGGGCCCGCGTGTGGGCCTGTGAAGAAGGTGTGCGGGGGCCATGGCGGGATAACGTGGGCGCTATCGGTCCCCCCTCCCTCTGACGTACGGTTTCCGCAGATGAGAGAAACACCCCGCCCGCAGGGGACTGCGGGCGATGCCGGGCCGGGGCTCCCCCAGTGCCGATCCGGTCGTGCCCTGGCGCACACCACTGGAGCTTCTGGCTCCGGAACTCCTCACCGATCGGATGGCCGCTCGCCCCACACCCCCCGGGGCGCGCGGCAAACCGATCCGACCGGCCACCTCGGAACAATCCCCCCTGTTCCCCGGTGGCCGGTTCTTCTCGTTTCCCAGGTGTCGGCGCTGCTGGTGCTCTTCGCACTGGTCACCTGGCAGGTCGTGGCCGACGGCCCCCTGCTCGGACCCGACGAACGGGCCGGTCTGGCCCTGGCCGGACGGGGTTCCGCCCGGCTCTCCGACTTCTTCGCCGATCTCGGCAACATGCAGGTCGCCGTGCCGGTGCTGGCGTGCGCGGTCGCCTTCGCCTGGTTCCGCCGTGACCGTCGTGCCGCGCTGTGCGCCGTGGCGGTCATGGCGGCGGTACCCGTGCTGGTCGTTCCCCTCAAGCTGTGGACCGATCGCCAGGGACCGCTGACCGAGGCGACCGGCTACTACCCCTCGGGCCACACGGCCACGGCGGCGGTGGCGTACGGGGCCGCGGCCCTGCTGCTGGCTCCGTACGTGCGCCGTTCATGGATGATGCTCGTCGCCGCCGTCCTGATGACGGCGGCGACGAGCATCGGTCTGGTGCTGCGCGGCTACCACTGGCCGCTGGACGTGATCGCCAGCTGGTGCCTGAGCGCGGTACTGCTGCTGGTGCTGCGGGAGGTCAGCTGCCGAAGTAGGCGTCGAAGTTCTTCTGGAACTCCCAGTTGTTGAAGCGGTCCCAGTTGATGGACCACGTCATCAGCCCGCGCAGCCCGGACCAGGTGCCGTGGGTCTGGTACGAGCCACAGGACGTGCCCGCCTTCTTCGTCAGGCAGTCCAGCGCCTTGGTTACCTCGGCGGGCGAGGTGTGGCCGTTGCCCGCCTGGGTGGAGGCCGGGAGGCCGAAGGCGACCTGCTCGGGGCGCAGGGCCGGGAAGACCTTGGTCTGGTCGCCCGCGACCGGGAAGCCGGTGAGGAGCATGTCGGTCATGGCGATGTGGAAGTCGGCGCCGCCCATCGAGTGGTACTGGTTGTCCAGCCCCATGATGGAGCCCGAGTTGTAGTCCTGGACGTGCAGCAGGGTGAGGTCGTCGCGCAGGGCGTGGATGACCGGGAGGTAGGCGCCGGCGCGCGGGTCCTGGCCGCCCCAGGGGCCTGAGCCGTAGTACTGGTAGCCGAGCTGCACGAAGAAGGTCTCGGGGGCCATGGTGAGGACGAAGCCGGCGCCGTACTTGGCCTTGAGGGACTTCACCGCGGAGATCAGGTTGACGATGACGGGGCTCGTCGGGCTGCGGAAGTCGGTGTCTCCGGTGTTCAGCGAGAGGGAGTGGCCCTCGAAGTCGATGTCCAGGCCGTCGAGCCCGTAGGTGTCGATGATCTTGGACACGGAGGTGACGAAGGCGTCGCGCGCGGTGGTGGAGGCGAGCTGCACCTGGCCGTTCTGGCCGCCGATGGAGATCAGCACCTTCTTGCCGGCGGCCTGCTTGGCCTTGATGGCGGCCTTGAACTCCGCCTCGGACTCCACCCCGGGGCACTCGGCGGCCGGGCAGAGCGAGAAGCGGATGTCCCCGGAGGTCACGGACGTCGGCTCGCCGAAGGCGAGGTTGATGACGTCCCACGAGTCGGGCACATCGGCCATCCGGGTGTAGCCGGAGCCGTTGGCGAAGCTGGAGTGCAGATAACCGACGAGGGCGTGGGCGGGGAGGTCCCCGTTCCCGCCTCCCCCGCCGCCGGCGGTCGTCGTGGCGCTCACGGCGGCGGACTTCGCGGACTCCCCGGCGGCGTTGACCGCGGTGACCTGGAAGCTGTACGCGGTCGACGCGGCCAGCCCCGTCACGGTCGCCGAGGTACCGGAGGCGCTGAGCACCTTCGTCCCGCCCCGGTAGACGTTGTAGCCGGTGGCTCCGGCGGAAGCGGTCCAGGACAGCGGAACGGCGGACGCGGTGGCCGTACCGGCCTTCAGCCCGGTGGGCGCGGCGGGCACGACGACGGGTTCGCCGCCGGGGCCGACGAGGGTGAGGTCGTCGGCGTAGTAGGCCGGGGTGCCGTACCAGCCGTGGGTGTAGACGCTGACCGAGGTGGTCGCGGCGCCGGTCCTGAACGTGGTGGTGAGCTTCGTGTACGCACCGGCGGACTGGGTCCAGGTGGAGACGTCGGTGGTCCCGGTGCCGGAGGCGCCGAGGTACACGTAGCTGCCCTGCACCCACGCGCTCAGCGTGTACGTGGAGTCGGGCTTCACCGTGACGGTCTGGGAGCACTTGGCGTTGTCGCTGCCGGCCGGTGTCGCCTTCAGCGCGGAAGTGCCGCCGTGTACGGGCGTGCTGACGACGGCTCCGCTGCCGCCGGTACAGCTCCAGCCGTCCAGGCCCGCCTCGAAGCTGCCGTTGCGCGCCAGGTCCGCGTCGGCCGCACCGGCGGCCGGCGCCGTGGCGACGAGCCCCCCGGCGGCGAGCAGGGCGGCCGAGAAGGCAGCCAGGAGTCCGGAGAATCGGGCGGGTGGTCCGATGCGTTCCACAACAGCCTCCGTGCAGGGGGGAATTGAGTGGGGCCGCGCACAACATGGTCCAGACCAATCAAGTTGTCAAGACCTCTGGCGGCTCCTCGCTCCTCGTCGTCGCCGGCGCCGAGCGCTGCGGCCTGCCCGTCCGGCCGGGCGGATGCCGCTGTTCGGGGGATCCGCAGGCCGCCTTCGCCCTCCTCCCGCACGGAGCGGGTATCCCCTGACGAAACGAAAGAGGGACACGATGCCGCTCTACCTGTCGAGGTTCAGCTACACGCCGGAAACGTGGGCACGCCTGATCGGCCACCCCGAGGACCGCTCGAAGGCGGCCCGGTCGTACATCGAGTCCGTCGGCGGGAAGCTCCACGGCTTCTGGTACGCCTTCGGCACGCATGACGGCTACAACCTCTGGGAAGCCCCGGACAACGTGTCCATGGCCGCGGTCGCGCTGGCGATCGGCGGAGGTGGCGCGCTCGACTCGTTCGAGACGACGGTCCTCCTGAGCGTCGAGGAAACGCTCGATGCCCTGCAGAAGGCCGGGCAGGTCCGGTACCGCGCCCCCGGCACGTAGCGATGCGGGCTCAGGGCAGAAGAAACACCGCCCCGCTCAGTCGCGTTCGCCTCCCCCGTAGGCGCTTCGGGCGGCTGCGGCCTCGTGCATCGCGAGCTCCAGGACGGTCGCGTCGGTGAGGGTCCCGGACCCGTCCGGCTGGATGAGCCACCGCACCCCGCCTACCGTGCGGCCCGGGTAGGGAATGACGATCCAGGTGCCCTGTCCCGCCCCGCGGATACCGGTTCCGAGCCAGCGCGCGGCCGTTCCCGGCGGCACGAAGAACCCCATGCGGGCGTCGCCGAAATCGGCGAGGACCGGCCCCGGCCGGTCGATGAGCCGGGTGAGCACATCGAGGGTCGGATAGCCCAGCTCCCCCGGCAGGATCAGTACGTCCCAGCGCTTTCCGGCGGGAAGGAGCGCAATCCCCTGCGGATTGCGCTCCCATTCCCACCGGCATGCTGCCGGGTCCGGTGCCACCGATGCGAGCCATTCGACCGCGGCGTGAGCCCCCGTGCCGGTCATGGACTGCCTCCTTTGACGTGGGCACCGGCAGGTTTCTGCCGGTGCGTTCACGTGGGAGAGAGCCGTCCGCCCGGATCATGACGCGGGTTCGGCCACCCGTCTGCAGTGAGCTGGGTCACTCACGGCCCTTGGGGCTGCCGGGGCGTCAGCTGTCGAAGCCGAGCCCCATCCGGTCCATGGCCCGCAGCCACAGGTTGCGGTGTCCGCCGTGGCTGTCCGCGCGGGCGAGCGACCGTTTGGTGAGCTCGATCCCGGCCCAGGCGAAAGGCTCGGGCGGGAACGGCAGCGGCTTGGAGCGGACCATTTCGAGGGCGGTGCGCTCCGTTTCCTCGCCGGACAGCAGATCCAGCATCACATCGGCCCCGAAACGCGTGGCCCCGACGCCCAGTCCGGTGTATCCGGCCGCATAGGCGACCCGGCCGCGATGGGCCGTTCCGAAGAATGCGGAGAATCGCGAACAGGTGTCGATCGCACCGCCCCAGGCGTGGCTGAAACGCACATCAGACAGCTGCGGAAAACACTCGAAGAACTGGCCTGCGAGCTTGAGGAAAGTCTCCGGGCGCTGGTCGAGATCGGAATTCAGCCGGCCCCCGTAGGGATAGATCGCGTCGTATCCGCCCCACAGGATCCTGTTGTCGGCCGAGAGCCGGAAATAGTGGAACTGATTCGCGCTGTCCCCCAGTCCCTGCCGGTTCCGCCAGCCGATCGAGGCGAGCTGGTCGGCAGTGAGCGGTTCGGTCATCAGCGCGTAGTCGTACACCGGGACGGTGAACGGGCGCATGCGCTTGACCAGCGACGGGAAGATGTTCGTGCCGAGCGCGACCTGACGGGCGAAGACCCTGCCGTACGGGGTGCGCACCGCCATGCCGGCTCCCTGCGCGGCGAGGTCGAGGGCCCTGGTGTGCTCGAAGATCCGTACACCCAGGCCGAGGCAGGCCTGCTTCAGCCCCCAGACGAGCTTCGCCGGGTGCAGCAGGGCGACCCCGCGCCGGTCCCACAGACCACCCAGGAATGTCGGTGAATCGACATGGGTACGCACCTGTTCCCGGTCCAGGAACTCCACTCCGGTGAAGCCGAGCTCCTCGGCCCTGCTGTGCCATTCCCGCAGCTCTTCGAGCTGGTGGGGCTGGGTGGCCACATCGATCTCGCCGGTGCGCTCGAAGTCGCAGTCGATGGAGTACCGGGCGACGGCGGCCTCGATGGCGTCGAGGTTCCGCCCGCCCAGCTCCTCCAGCTTCCCGATCTCGTCGGGCCAGCGCTCCAGTCCGTTGGCCAGGCCGTGGGTCAGCGAGGCCGCGCAGAATCCGCCGTTGCGGCCCGAGGCCGCCCAGCCCGACTCGTTTCCCTCGATGAGGACGACATCGCGCCCGGGGTCCCTCTCCTTGGCGAGCAGCGCCGTCCACAGTCCGCTGTAGCCGCCGCCGACGACGAGGAGGTCGCAGTGCTCGTCCGCGGTGAGTGCCGGGAGCGCGTCGGGCTTTCCCGGGTCGTCGAGCCAGTAGGAGAGGGGGGTCGCATCGGAGAGCGAATGGGCAGCAGTACGCATGGCATCCGGGGCCATGGTTTCCAACTCCTTCAGGTGTTACTTTCGCGCGTTGCTCTTCCGCCGGGTCGCGATGAGCTGTCCGACGAGTACCACCGCCACGGCGATCACGAACATGGCCGTACCGATGACGTTGATCTGCACAGGTGTACCGCGCTGCGCCGATCCCCAGACGAACATGGGGAAGGTCACCGTGGAGCCCGCGTTGAAATTGGTGATGATGAAATCGTCGAAGGAGAGCGCGAAGGCGAGCAGTGCGCCCGCCGCGATCCCGGGAGCGGCGATCGGGAAAGTCACCCGGACGAATGTCTGTACGGGGCCCGCGTAGAGATCGCGTGCGGCTTCCTCGAGCCTCGGGTCCATCGACATCACACGCGCCTTGACCGCCGTCACCACGAAGCTGAGGCAGAACATGATGTGCGCGATCAGCACGGTCCAGAAGCCGAGTTCGGCTCCCATGTTGAGGAAGAGCGTGAGCAGCGAGGCTGCCATGACGACCTCGGGCATCGCCATCGGCAGGAAGATCAGCGAGTTGATCGCGCCGCGCGCCCGGAAGCGGTAGCGGACCAGCGCGAAGGCGATCATCGTGCCGAGCACGGTCGCGCCGATGGTCGCCCAGACGGCGATCCTGAGCGAGAGCCCGAGCGATCCGCACAGGTCGGCGACGCCGCAGGGGTCCTTCCAGGCGTCCAGCGAGAACCGCTGCCAGGCGTAGTTGAAGCGGCCGTTCGGCTTGTTGAAGGAGAACACCATCACGACGATGTTCGGCAGGATCATGTACGCGAGGGTCAGCAGACCCGCGATCACGATCAGGTTCCGGCGAATCCAGCGGAGTACGGGCATCAGACCAGGTCCTCCGTCCCGGAGCGGCGGATGTAGAAGCTGACCACGAGCAGGACCACCGCCATGAGGATGAAGGAGAGGGCGGCCGCCGTCGGGTAGTCCAGGACTCTCAGGAACTGGGTCTGGATGACGCTGCCGACCATCTTGGTGTCCGTGGAGCCGAGCAGCTCCGCGTTGACGTAGTCGCCGCTGGCCGGGATGAAGGTCAGCAGGGTTCCGGAGACCACACCGGGCATGGACAGCGGGAACGTGACCTTGCGGAAGGTGGTGGCGGGGGTGGCGTACAGGTCGCCCGCCGCCTCGTGCAGCCGGCCGTCGATCCGCTCCAGCGAGGTGTAGAGCGGAAGGATCATGAATGGCAGGAAGTTGTACGTCAGGCCGCAGACGACGGCCATCGGGGTGGCCAGGACCCGGTTGTTCTCCGTCCAGCCGAGCCAGCTGGTGACGTCCAGGACGTGCAGGGTGTCCATGACGTCGACGACCGCGCCGCCGTCGGCGAGGATCGTCTTCCAGGCGAGCGTCCGGATCAGGAAGCTGGTGAAGAACGGGGCGATGACCAGCACGAGCACCAGGTTGCGCCAGCGGCCCGCCTTGAACGCGATCAGGTACGCGAGCGGGTAGCCAAGGAGCAGGCACAGGAGGGTGGCGGTGCCGGCGTACAGCAGGGACCGGATGAACTGCGGGTAGTAGTCGGCGAAGGCGTCCCAGTACGTCCGGAAGTGCCAGGTGACCTGGAAGCCCTTCTCCAGGGATCCGGTCTGTACGGAGGTCGACGCCTGGTAGACCATCGGCAGCGCGAAGAAGACGAGCAGCCACAGGATGCCGGGGAGCAGCAGCCAGTACGGGATGAGCCTCTTGCGCGTGGAGGGCTTGCGGATCTTCGGTTCGGTGGGCGGCGCCGGCGGCGCGTCGGTGACGCTCACGCCGCGTCCTCCACGCTCTCCACGCCCGCGTCCATGTCCTGTGCGGCGTCCAGGCCGAAGGTGTGTGCGGGGTTCCAGTGCAGGACGACCTCGGCACCCGGGACGAGGCCCGCGCGGTGGTCGACGTTCTGCTCGTACACGTGCAGCGCCTTGCCGGCCGGGCTCTCGACGACGTACTGCGTGGAGACACCGATGAAGCTCGAGTCGGCGATCCGTCCGGTGACCCGGTTGCGGCCGTCGGCTATCGCGTCCGCCTCGTCGGCGCGCGTGAGGGAGATCTTCTCGGGGCGGATGCCGACGAGCAGCCTGCCGCCGCTCACCGTGGGTGCCGAACACCGGCCGCCGGGCAGCCGGAGCTTCCCGCCGCCGGCCGAGACGACGATGTCCGTGCCCGCGGAGACGATCTCGGCCTCGATGAGGTTGGAGGTCCCGAGGAAGTTCGCCACGAAGGTCGTCTGCGGGTTCTCGTACAGCTCGGCGGGGCTGCCGAGCTGCTCGACCCGGCCGCCGTTCATCACCGCGACGGTGTCGGCCATGGTCATGGCCTCCTCCTGATCGTGGGTGACGTGGATGAACGTGATGCCGACCTCGGTCTGGATCCGCTTGAGTTCGAGCTGCATCTGGCGGCGCAGTTTGAGGTCGAGCGCGCCCAACGGCTCGTCGAGCAGCAGCACCTGCGGGTGGTTGATGAGTGCCCGGGCCACGGCGACGCGCTGCTGCTGGCCGCCGGAGAGCTGGTGCGGTTTGCGCCGGGCGAAGTCTCCGAGCTGGACGAGATCCAGCATCTCCCCCACCTGCTTCTTCACGGACTTGATGCCGCGGCGGCGCAGCCCGAAGGCGATGTTCTCGGTGACGTCGAGGTGCGGGAACAGCGCGTAGCTCTGGAAGACGGTGTTGACGGGCCGTTTGTACGGCGGCAGGCCCGTGATGTCCTTGCCGCCGAGCGAGACCGTGCCGGTGCTGGCTTCCTCCAGGCCCGCGATCATCCGCAGGGTCGTGGTCTTGCCGCATCCCGATGCGCCGAGCAGGGCGAAGAAGGAGCCCTGGGGGACGGTCAGATCGAGTGGCTGTACGGCGGTGAAGGAGCCGAACGTCTTGCTGATCCCGGTGAGACGGACGTCGCCGCCCGCTGTCTGCTGCTGTGTCATGGGTCGCAGTCCCAGTGGTGTCGAGGGAGGTCGGGAGGGGGAACGGGCCGGTCAGGCGCCGATGAGCTTGGCGAACTTCTCCTCGTACGCCGTCTCTTCCTTGGAGCTGAGCGAACGGAAGGAACGCGACTTCGCGGCCATTTCCTTGTCCGGGAGGATCAGCGTGTTCGAGGCCATCGACGCGTCGATCTTCGCGAGCTCCGCGGCGACCCCGTCGACCGGGCAGACGTAGTTGATGTACGCGGCGAGCTGGGCGGCGACCGGGGGCTCGTAGTAGTAGTCGATGAGCTTCTCGGCGTTGGTCTTGTGCCGGGCCTTGGCCGGGACCAGCAGGTTGTCGCTGGAGGTGATGTATCCGGCGGCGGGTATCGCGAACTTGATGTCGGGGTTGTCGGCCTGCAGCTGGATGATGTCGCCGGCCCAGGCGACACAGGCGGCCAGGTCGCCCTTGCTGAGGTCCGCCGTGTAGTCGTTGCCGGTGAAGCGGCGTATCTGCTTCTTGTCGACGCCCTTCTGGAGCCTGCCTATCGCGGCGTCGAAGTCGGCGTCGGTGAACGACCCGGGGTCCTTGCCCATGTCGAGCAGGGTCATGCCGACGGAGTCGCGCATCTCGGAGAGGAAGGCGACCTTGCCCTTGAGCTTCGGGTCGTCGAGCAGCTGGGTGACGGAGTCGACCTTGCGGCCGCCGGTCGCCTTCACGTTGTACGCGATGACGGTGGGGATGCCGGTCCAGGGGTAGGAGTAGGCGCGTCCCGGGTCCCAGTCGGGGCTGCGGAACTGGGCCGAGAGGTTGGCGAACGCGTGCGGCAGGTTCGCCGGGTCGAGCTTCTGCGCCCAGCCGAGCCGGATGATGCGGGCGGCCAGCCAGTCGGTGACGACGACGAGGTCGCGCCCGGTGTCCTGGCCGGCGGCCAGCTGCGGCTTGATCTTTCCGAAGAACTCGACGTTGTCGTTGATGTCCTCGGTGTACTTGACCTTGATCCCGGTGCGCTTCGTGAACGCCTGCAGTGTCGGGCGGCTCTTCTCGTCCTCGCTGACGTCCATGTACTCGGTCCAGTTGGAGAAGTTGATCTGTTTCTCACCGGCCGAGTGGTCGTCCGAGGCCGCCGCCGCGTCCCCTTCACGCTTCGCGGGCGGTATTCCGCACGCGCCGAGCGTTCCTGTGCCGCCGAGCACGAGGGCGCCGGCGCCGGAGGCGCGCAGCAGTGAACGGCGGGTGAGGGCGCCCCTGCCTGTGGTCAGGCTGCGCCTCATGGCGGCCAACTGGGCCGCGGAGAGGTGCTCGGGCTCGTACTGCTCCATACGCGTTGCCCTTCCGGGTGGGTGGGCCGCCGGGCGGCGGCCGCTGCTATCGGTCCCCGAAGACGGTGCGGTGCCAGTCCTTCCTGGCCACCGCGGAGTTGTCGTACATGACGTGTTTGACCTGCGTGTACTCGTCGAAGGAGTACGACGACATGTCCTTGCCGAAGCCGCTGGCCTTGTATCCGCCGTGCGGCATCTCGCTGATGATCGGGATGTGGTCGTTGATCCACACGCAGCCCGCCTTGATCTCACGGGTGGCGCGGTTCGCCCGGTACAGGTCGCGGGTCCACGCGGAGGCGGCGAGTCCGTACGGGGTGTCGTTGGCGAGGCGGATTCCCTCGTCGTCGGTGTCGAAGGGCAGCACGACCAGGACCGGACCGAAGATCTCCGAGTTCACGATCTCGCTGTCCTGGGCGGCGTCCTTGATCAGCGTCGGCCGGTAGTAGGCGCCGGCCGCGAGGTCGCCCCCGGGGGCCTCGCCGCCGGTGACGACGGTGGCGTACGCCCGGGCGCGCTCCACGAAGGCGGCGACGCGGTCGCGCTGTGCGTGGCTGATCAGCGGGCCGAGGTCGGTCGACGGGTCGAAGGGGTCGCCGAGCCGCACGCTCTCCATCAGTTCGGCGACTCCGGCCACGAAGGCGTCGTACAGCGGGCGCTGGACGTAGGCGCGGGTGGCGGCGGTGCAGTCCTGGCCGGTGTTGATGAGAGATCCGGCGACCGCTCCGTTGACCGCGGCGTCGAGGTCGGCGTCGTCGAACACCAGGAAGGGCGCCTTGCCGCCGAGCTCCAGGTGGAGGCGCGTGACGGTGGAGGCCGCGATCTCGGCGACCCGCTTGCCGACGGCCGTGGAGCCGGTGAACGAGGTCATGACGACGTCGGGGTGCCCGACGAGGTGCTCACCCGCGACCTTTCCGGCGCCGCAGACGATGTTGATCACGCCGTCCGGAATGCCTGCCTCGGTGGCCGCCTGGGCGAACATCAACGAGGTCAGCGGGGTGATCTCAGCGGGCTTCAGCACGATGGTGTTGCCCGCGGCGACGGCCGGGAGGATCTTCCAGGCAGCCATCTGGAGCGGGTAGTTCCAGGGGGCGATGGAGCCGACGACCCCGATCGCCTCGCGGCGTACGTAGGAGGTGTGGTCGCCGCTGTACTCGCCGGCCGACTTCCCTTCCAGGTTGCGGGCGGCGCCCGCGAAGAACGAGGTGTTGTCGACGGTTCCGGGCACGTCGAACTCGGTGGAGAGCTTGACGGGCTTGCCGCACTGCAGGGACTCGGCGTACGCGAAGTCGGCTGCCTGCGCGTCGAGTACGGCGGCGAAGCGGTGCAGCAGTCCGGACCGCTCGGCGGGGGTGGCGCCGGACCACGCGGGGAACGCCTCGCGGGCGGCGGCGACGGCCGCGTCGACATCGTCCGTACCGGCCAGCTCGTAGCGGTAGACCGCCTTGCCCGTCGCGGGGTCCACCACCTCCTGGTGGTGTCCCGATGTGCCGGGCAGCAGTTTCCCGCCGATGTACTGCGCACCCTCCGCGAAGCGGTCCTGCACCTGGAAGCCGTTACCCATGACGCTCTCCTCCGCTGTCCCCGTGATCCGGGGGCGGCGTAGCTTCTTCCCGAATTGAGTGCCGATCCTGACAGAGCAGACCTCGGCCAACAAGGGATTCCGTTGTTTCCTTTTGGTTACGCGACGGAATCTGTCGACCATGTGTCGTGTGGGTACGGAAATCCCCATACGGACTGTCAGTGGCGGATGCCAGACTCGGCTGCCATGGGACAGGAACACATGGACGGCCTCCTGGAGCGCGCGGCACGCGGGGAGCACGTGAAGTACCTGCCGTTCTGGGGACATCGGCCCCGCGCGGACGGCCGTCTCGGCGAGAGCTGCCTCAGCCAGTGGTGGCCCGCGCCGTTCACGGTGGATTCGGTGACCTACGCGTCGGCGGAGCACTGGATGATGGCCGGCAAGGCACGGCTCTTCGGTGACGCGGAGGCGGAGCGCAAGGCCGTGGCGGCGAGCAGTCCGGCGGCGGCGAAGAAGGTGGGCCGGCTGGTCCGGGGATTCGACGACGCCGTATGGGTGCGGGAGCGGTTCGCACTCGTGGTGGCGGGCAGCGTCCACAAGTTCGGCCAGGACCCGGCGCTGCGCGCGTACCTGCTGGGTACCGGGGATCGCGTGCTGGTCGAGGCGAGCCCGATGGACCGGATCTGGGGCATCGGGCTGGCCAAGGACGATGCGCGGACCGCGGACCCGGCCGCATGGCGGGGGCTGAATCTGCTGGGCTTCGCGCTCATGGAGGCGCGTGCGCAGCTGCGCACGATATGAAACAGCCCGTGGCGGGGCCGGGGATCTCCTCCCCGGCCCCGCCACGGGCGGTTCCTGCGGTCAGCGCGTGCCGCCGACGACCAGTGAGGTCGCGTACGGATCGTCGTAGTCGTAGTCGCTGCTGCCGGACTCTTCGTTGGCGATGGCCCAGATCAGGAATCCGAGGAACACCGCGCTGATCAGGATGGAGATCGAGCCCAGGATGATCCCGGCGAGCGCCATGCCCCCGTTGGTCGCCTCGCCCCGCCTGGCGCGGCCCCGGCCGATGATGCCGAAGATCAGCGCGAGGATCCCGAGGATGATGCCGAGACCCCACATGCAGAAGCCGACCACCGCGATGATGCCGAGCACCATCGCCGCGATACCGAGCCCGTTCGCGGGTGCCGGGCCCCAGGCCGGCTGACCGCCGTAGCCGGGGTATCCCGGGTAGCCGCCGTACGGAGCGGCGGGCGCCGCGGGCGCGGCCGGGTAGCCGTACTGTCCCGCGGGCGGCGGGGTGGGCTGCCCCGGTCCGTTCGGCGCGATCGGCGGCGGCGGTACGTCGGCCGTCGGCGGGCCGAAGCCCCCGCCTGCCCCGGGTATCTGCCCGCTTCCCGAATCGACGCCCGGCATGGACGTGACGGTCTGCTGGTCGTGCACGCCCGGCGGACGGGCGTCGGCCGCCGGCTTGCTCAGCTCCACCCTGCTCTCCGGCGGTGCCCACGGATCGCGCGGCCCGCCCCCGGGCTGCTGTGTGTTGTCTGACATGGGCCTCCCCCATCGTGGTCCCGCCATGCTACGGCCCGCTCCGAGGCGGCCGGGCCCCGCCTACGATGATCGATGCAGCCGGTGTGCCCGGCCCATATCCGAGATCCGGGAGAATCCGATGAACGATCTGCACCCCTTCATCGCGGGGCTGCCCAAGGCCGAGCTCCACGTGCACCACGTCGGTTCCGCCTCGCCCCGCATCGTGGCCGAGCTGGCTGCCCACCACCCCGACTCCAAGGTCCCCACGGACCCGGAGGCGCTGTCGGACTTCTTCACCTTCACCGACTTCGGCCACTTCATCGACGTCTACCTCTCCGTGGTGGACCTGATCCGCACCCCCGAGGACGTCAGACTGCTGACGTTCGAGGTCGCCCGGGACATGGCGCGGCAGAACATCCGGTACGCGGAACTGACCGTCACCCCGTTCAGCTCGACCCGCCGGGGCATCCCGGAGCAGGGCTTCATGGAGGCGATCGAGGACGCGCGGAAGTCCGCCGAGGCCGAGCTCGGGGTCGTCCTTCGCTGGTGCTTCGACATCCCGGGCGAGGCGGGCCTCGAGGCGGCCGCGGAGACCGCCCGGCTCGCGGTGGACCTGCGGCCCGAGGGGCTCGTCTCCTTCGGTCTCGGCGGGCCCGAGGTCGGGGTGGACCGCCCCCAGTTCAAGCCCTACTTCGACCGGGCCATCGCCGAGGGCCTGCACTCCGTCCCGCACGCCGGGGAGACAACGGGCCCGCAGACCGTCTGGGACGCGCTCATCGCACTGCGCGCCGAGCGCATCGGCCACGGCACCAGCTCCGTCCAGGACCCGAAGCTGCTGGCCCACCTCGCCGAGCACCGCATCGCTCTGGAGGTCTGCCCGACGTCGAACATCGCGACCCGCGCCGTCGCCGACATCGAACAGCACCCGGTGAAGGAGATGGTCCAGGCGGGCGTCCTCGTCACGATCAACAGCGACGACCCGCCGATGTTCGGTACCGACCTCAACAACGAGTACGCGGTGGCGGCACGGCTGCTGGGCCTGGACGAACGCGGTGTGGCCGACCTGGCCAAGAACGCGGTGGAGGCCTCGTACCTCGACCCGGCGGGCAAGCGGACGCTGGCCGCCGAGATCGACACGTACACGGCGAACTGGCTGGAGGCGCCCGGCCGGTGACCTCCGAGGTCACAATGGACGCATGGCCACCACCGTCACCGCCGTGGGACATCGCGGCGATCCGTACCGTGCCCGCGAGAACACGCTCCCGTCGATCCGCTCCGCCCTCGAACGGGGGGCCGACGCGGTGGAGATCGATGTCCGCGTCACCCGTGACGGGGTGCCCGTCCTCCTCCACGACGCCTCGCTGGAGCGCCTGTGGGGGCACGACGTCCCCCTGGACCGGATCGAACACCGGGAACTGGTGGAGGTGACCGGCGGCGGGGTCCCCACCCTGCGCGAGGCACTGTCCGCCGCCGGTGCCCACCGGGTCATGGTGGACCTGCCGGGCTCCACGGACGCCTCGGTACGGGAAATCGTCGGTGTGGTCCGCGAGTGCGGGGCCGGCGAGCGCGTGTACTACTGCGCGGGTCCGGCAGCCATGCTGCGGGTACGCGCCGCCGACCCGTCCGCCGAGATCGCGCTGACCTGGACGTCGCTCGCGCCGCCCCGCCCCGTACTGCTCGACACCGTGAAGCCGCACTGGCTGAACTACCGGTTCGGGCTGCTGAGCGGCGAACTGACGGACCGTATCCACCGGGACGGGCTGCTGGTCTCCGCCTGGACGGCGGACACCAGGCGCACGATGCGCCGGCTGATCGGGTACGGCGTCGACTCGGTCACCACCAACCGGATCGACGTCCTGCGCGCCCTGGTGGCCAACTCCCCGTCCGGGGAAGCTTCTTGATCGGTCATGCATCATGGGTGCCGCGTCATTCGTGATGTCCCCCACCGGCGCCCGAGGAGCAGAAGTGACCGACCCCCGCACGGCATCCGCCCGTGTCCGTTCCGACATCGCCCACAACTCCCGGGTGTGGAACTACTGGCTGGGCGGCCAGGACAACTACCCCGTGGACCGCGTGGTCGGCGACCGGGTGACCGCCATGTATCCGAGCATCGGCGAAGTGGCCCGCGCCGACCGCGCGTTCCTCGGCCGGGTGGTCCACCATCTGGCCGGGGACGTCGGCATCGGCCAGTTCCTGGACATAGGCACCGGCCTGCCGACGGTGAACAACACCCATGAGGTGGCCCAGCACACGGCGCCCGACGCCCGCATCGTCTATGTCGACAACGACCCGACCGTGCTCGCCCACGCACGCTCCCTGCTCACCAGCTCCCCCGAAGGGGCCACCGAGTACCTCGACGCGGACGCCCGTGACACGGAGCGCATCCTGCGCGCCGCGGAACGGACCCTGGACCTTCGGCGCCCGGTCGCGGTGATGATGCTCGGCATCCTCAACTTCGTCCTGGACACGGACGAGGCGCGCTCCGTCGTGACCGGGCTGATGGGCGCGCTGCCGTCGGGCAGCCACCTGGTGCTCACCCACCCCACGCTGGAGCTGGGCGGCGAGGGCAACGAGGCCGCGATGAGCTTCTGGAACAAGAACGCCACCCCGCCGATCACGGCCCGCAGCCGCTTCGAGTTCGCCTCGTTCCTGGACGGCCTGGACATCCTGGACCCGGGGATCGTGTCGTGCTCCCGCTGGCGCGCCGACGCCCGCACCGGGGGCCCCGAGGTCGCCCAGTTCGGGGCTGTGGGCCGGAAGCCCTGATGCGGATACCGGGCAGCCGGTGGCTTCCGCGCCGGGCGTGGGCCGTCGACGTCGGCGTCGCCCTTATGGTGCAGGCCGCCGTCACCATGCCGTTCGTGGTGCCCCGCTCGGCGGACCTGCCGGCGGCCACCTGGCCCTCGTACGGTCTGACGACGCTGACCGTTCTGCCGCTGGTGGCCCGTCGGCGCGCCCCGGTGTCCGTGCTGCTCCTGGTGCTCGCGGCCGGCGCCCTGTACAAGTTCTCCGTCGACGGCCCCGGACAGCCCCTGCCGTACACCGGACTGGTGGCCTTCTACACCGTGGCCGAGCTGTCCTCGCCACGGCGGCGGGCGGCGGTGGCGGCGCTGGTCCTGGCGGCGGTGTTCCCGTCGGTGGCGAAGAACACCGGAGAGGCCAGGGAACTGCTGTTCTCGCTGTTCGTGTTCGCGGCGGCGTACGCCTTCGGGCGGTTCACCCACACCCGCAAGGCGTACATCCGGGCGATGGAGGACCGGGCGCGGCAACGGGAGGAGACCCACCGGATCGAGGCGGAGCAGGCGACCGCGCGGGAACGGGCCCGGATCGCCCGGGAGATGCACGACATCCTCTCCCACGCCGTGAGTCTGATGATCGTGCAGGCGGAGGCGGGCCCGGTCGCGGTGCGTACGGCTCCGGAGCGGGCGGAAGCCGCGTTCGACGCCATCTCCGAGACCGGCCGCGACGCGATGATGCAGCTGCGCCGGATGCTCGGCGTGCTGCGGGAGGAAGGTCCCGGACAGCCGCCCCCACCGCGTTCTCCGCAGCCCGTACTGACTGAGCTGCCGGGTCTGCTGGAGCGGGTGCGGTCCGGGGGACCGGCGGTGACGTACACGACGACGGGGCAGCCGCGGCCGCTTCCCGCGGACACGGAGGCCACTGTCTACCGGATCGTGCAGGAGGCCCTGACGAATGTCGTCAAACACGCCGGGGCACACCGCGCACAGGTCGAACTCGACTACGCGGAGACCGGACTGACCGTCACCGTCACGGACGACGGGCGGGGCCCGGGGACCACGACCGGGCTCGGGCTGGCCGGCATCCGTGAGCGGGCGGCCGCGCACGGCGGCACGGCCCTGGCCGGGGCGGGCACAGGGGGCGAGGGGTTCCAGGTCCTCGTCACCCTGCCCCTTGTAACCTCCGTCGATGGGGTGGTGAGTTGACGATCCGTGTGGTGGTGGCCGACGACCAGGAGCTGGTGCGCAGCGGCTTCGCGATGATCCTGGACGCGCAGCCCGACATCGAGGTCCTCGCCGAGGCGGGCGACGGCGCGCAGGCGTTGGAGGCGGTGCGCAGGCTACGGCCGGACGTCGCGCTGCTGGACATCCGCATGCCCGTCATGGACGGGATCGAGTCCTGCCGGGCCATCAGTGCGCAGACCGCCTGCCGCACGGTCATGCTGACGACGTTCGACTCGGACGAGTACGTCTACGAGGCGCTGCACGCGGGCGCGAGCGGCTTTCTGCTCAAGGACGTCCGACGCGACGACCTGGTGCACGCGGTGAGGGTGGTGGCCGCAGGGGACTCGCTGCTCGCCCCGTCCGTGGCCCGCCGGCTGATCGCCGAGTACACCTCTCGCCCCGCGGTCCGGTCCGCGCCGGAGCCGGAACGGCTGGCGGCACTCACCGCCCGCGAGCGGGAGACGCTGTTGCATCTGGCGCGCGGCCTGTCCAACGCGGAGATCGCCGCCGCGCTCGTGGTCAGCGAGCACACCGTCAAGACCCACGTGGGCAACGTGCTGTCCAAACTGGGGCTGCGGGACCGCATCCAGGCGGTCATCTGCGCGTACGAGACCGGACTCGTAGCTCCCTCGCCGGAGGGAGGGGCCGCTCCGTCCTCCCCCGCTCAGGGGAGAAGACCTCCCCCGCAGGACCCCTCGGTCGGGTGATCCGCCGAGGGCCGGGGACGAACAGGATGGATCCGTCGAGCAGTTACGGAATCCACTCCCCGGAGGCACCGATGAACACCCGCACCCGCACGCTTCTCGCCGGAGCCCTCGTCCTGGCCGTCGTGGCGGGCCCGGCCGCGCCCGCCCTAGCGAACGGCCCTGCCCCTGCCGCACCGGCCGGCGCGAGCTCCCATGGGATCCCCGGGGCGGCGGTCCTGCGCGCGGCGATCTCCGGCCTCCCCGCAGAGGACGCCACCGCCGCACTCGTACGGGTGGGCGGCAGCGACGGCACCTGGCGCGGCAGCTCGGGCGTGCACGATCTGGTCTCGAACCGTCCGGCCGATCCGCGGGCACGGTTCCGGGCCGGATCGGTGACCAAGATCTTCACCGCGGCCACGGCCCTGCAGCTGGCGGGCGAGGGGAAGCTGGAGCTCGACCGGACCGCCAGGCACTACCTCCCGGACCTGATCCCCGCCGCGTACGGGCAGGTCACCGTCAGGCAGCTGCTCAACCACACCAGCGGCATACCGGCCGCGGGCATGCCCGGAGGGACCGTCGAGGAGTGGTACGCGCACCGCTTCGACCTGTACACACCGCGCGGCATGGCCGCCGCGGCCACGGCCAAGGAGCCGGAGTTCACCCCCGGCGGGAGCCAGCACTACCTCAACATCAACTACACGGTGCTGGGACTCCTGATCGAGCGGGTGACCGGCGACTCCTACGCCCACCAGGTGAGTGAGCGCGTCCTGCGCCCGCTGGGTCTGCGCTCCACGTCGTTCCCCGGCACCGACCCGCGTATCCGTGGGCCGCACAATCACGGCTACCAGGTGTTCGCCGCACCCGGCGGTGGGACGGAGCTGCGGGACGTGTCGGTGTGGGGCCCCACCGACGGCTGGGCGGCGGGGGACATCATCTCGACCACCGCGGACCTGGAGCGCTTCATCACCGCGCTGTTCCGGGGGCAGGTGGTGCGCGGTCCGCTGCTGGAGGAGATGTTCACGCTGCCCGACTCCTCGGTGCGTACGTACGGAACCGGCAGGCCCGCCCAGTTCGGCGCGGGCCTGAGTGTGATGACGCTGGGCGGGCGTGAGGTGTGGGGGAAGACGGGTGGCCGCTACGGGTACAACTCGCTGGTGGCGGCCACCCGTGATCTGTCCCGGACACTGGTGTACAGCGTCAACTCGACGGACGCGAAGGGCCAGGACGTGAATGCCACGGCGATGAACATAGTCGTCGCGGCCTTCGGCGCCCCGTCCGCCGGTTGAGCCGCCGAAGGTCATCCGCAGGCGGGTGACCTCCGGCCCGGTCGGCCCGGTCAGGCCGGCGCCAGGGCCGGAACCGGCGCCGCCTGCACCGCTTCCAGTCGCTTGATCATGCGGTGGACGACGAGCAGCGGGAGGATGCCGAAGACCCCGAAGGACATGTCGATGACGGTCCACCAGAAGGGGATGTCCCGGATGGGTCCGCAGATCAGGGCCAGCGGGATGATCCCGGCACAGGCGATCATGCCGAACTCGATGACCCAGATGTTGCGGACCGGATCGCGGTAGGGGCCGTAGAAGGCGACCGCGATGACCAGGTGGGCGAAGGCCAGCCAGTCGGTGCCGTAGAGCACGAAGGGGTACTTCGCGTCGGCCTCGTCGAGGCCGGTGCGGACCCTGGTGATCCATTCCATCAGGGCCGGGAAGTGCTCGGGGACGGGGGAGGCGGAGGACCTCAGCAGGTCCTCCGCCCAGTGGAGTTCGTGCACCAGCGGGAATGCGGTCAGACCGCTCAGCACCAGGCAGACGATGAAGAGGACCAACCACACGCGTATGCGCCGCAAGAGGGCTCGCTCGCTCATGCCCGCAGCGTACGCCCATCATGAACACGTTCAAAAGCGGGGGGGGTGGCCCTCGTGGCGCGACTCACGGCGCACTCACGGGCGATCGCGGCTGCCGACTCGCTTCCGGATCGCTGCCGGCTCAGAGGCCGACGATGGAGTTCCACTTCTTCGCAAAGCCGGTGCGCTCCTCGGAGGTGATGTCGCGGGCGATGGCGAGCCGTTCGCGCATCGCGCCGTCGGGGAAGATCAGTGGATCCTCGGCGAGCGCGGCGGTCTCCTCGTCCTTCGAGGAGGCCAGGATCTCGCGGGCGGCAGGTACCGGGCAGACGTAGTTGACCCAGGTGGCCAGTTCGGCGGCGACCTCCGGCTCGTAGTAGTGGTCGACGAGCCTCTCCGCATTGCGCTTGTGGGCGGCCAGGTTGGGGATCATGAGCGACTCCGCCCAGAGCTCGGCGCCCTCCTCGGGCACCACGAACTCGATGCCGGGGTTGTCGGCCTGGAGCTGGATGACGTCCCCCGAGTACGCCTGGCAGGCCAGCACATCGCCGTTGGCCAGGTCCTTGATGTAGTCGTTGCCGGTGAAGCGACGGATGTGCCGGGACCGCACGTGCTTCTCCACCTGCTCGCACATCCGGTGGAAATCGTCGGCGGTCCACCGGGTGATGTCGGCCCCGTTGCCCTGCATGAGAAGGGCGAACGCCTCGTCGAGACCGGAGAGCAGCGTCACCCTGCCGCGCAGATCGTCCGCCCAGAGCTCGCTGGTGTGCCGGATCTCCCGGCCGAGCTTCGCCCGGTTGTACGCGATGCCGGTGATCCCGGACTGCCAGGGCACGCTGTGCAGCCGCCCCTTGTCGAACGCGGGCGAACGCAGCTGCGGGTCCAGGTACTTGGCGACGTTGGGCTGCTTCGACCGGTCCATCTCCTGCACCCAGCCCAGCCGCACGAACCGCGCGGCCATCCAGTCGCTGACGACGACGAGGTCCCGGCCCGTCGACTGGTGGTTCATCAGCGCCGGGCTGATCTTCCCGAAGAACTCGTCGTTGTCGTTGATCTCCTCGGTGTACGTGACGGAGATCCCGGTCCGCCGGGAGAACGCGTCGAGCGTGGGCCGCTTCGACTCGTCCTCGTCGTCGGTGTCGATGTAGAGCGGCCAGTTGGCGAAGTGGAGCGAGTGGTCGCTGTCCGAGCTGTCGCGTCCGGAGCGGTCACCGGGCTCCACATAGGCGGCGGGCACTCCGCAGCCGGCCAGGGCGGTACCGGCCGCTCCCGCGCCGAGGGCGCGCAGCAGGGAGCGACGGGACATGAGGTGTTCCGGAATCGAGCGCACCCGCGCAGGATGCCCGTCCCCCGCGACGGCGGGCAATGGACCAACCGTCCAGCGGAAGCGGCCCCTTCCGCACACCATGTCCATGCCGTGCGACGCGCGGGAGGCTCCCGGGACGCCGAACGGCCCCGGACCGGAGCCCGGGGCCGTTCGCGCGTTACGTCGGCCGTTCGCCGACCGGTGTCGGTCAGTCGTCGAGCGACGTCATGACGTGCTTGATCCGGGTGTAGTCCTCGAAGCCGTAGGCCGAAAGGTCCTTGCCGTAGCCGGACTTCTTGAACCCGCCGTGCGGCATCTCGGCGACGAGCGGGATGTGGGTGTTGATCCACACGCAGCCGAAGTCGAGGTTCTTCGACATCCGCATCGCGCGGCCGTGGTCCTTGGTCCACACCGAGGAGGCCAGCGCGTACTCGACCCCGTTGGCGTACTCGAGCGCCTGGGCCTCGTCCGCGAACGACTGGACGGTGATGACGGGGCCGAAGACCTCGTGCTGGATGATCTCGTCGTCCTGCTTGAGGCCGGAGACGACGGTCGGGGCGTAGAAGTAGCCCTTGTCGCCGACCCGGTGGCCGCCCGCCTCGACCTTGGCGTGGGCAGGGAGGCGCTCGATGAAACCGCTGACCTGCGCCAGCTGGTTGGCGTTGTTGAGGGGGCCGTACAACACGTCCTCGTCGTCCGGCAGGCCGGTCTTCGTGTCGGCGGCAGCCTTGGCGAGCGCGGTGACGAACTCGTCGTGGATGGACTCGTGGACCATGACGCGGGTCGCGGCCGTACAGTCCTGGCCGGCGTTGAAGTAGCCCGCGACGGAGATCCCCTCGACGGCCTTGGCGATGTCGGTGTCCTCGAAGACCACGACCGGGGCCTTGCCGCCGAGCTCCAGGTGGACGCGCTTGACGTCCTTGGCCGCGGACTCGGCCACCTGCATACCGGCGCGTACCGAGCCGGTGATGGACGCCATCGCCGGGGTCCGGTGCTCGACCATCGCGCGGCCGGTCTCCCGGTCGCCGCAGATGACGTTGAAGACGCCCTTGGGGAGGATCTGCCCGATGATCTCGGCGATCAGCACGGTCGACGCCGGCGTGGTGTCGGACGGCTTGATGACGACGGTGTTGCCCGCGGCGAGCGCCGGGGCGAACTTCCAGACGGCCATCATCATCGGGTAGTTCCACGGGGCGACCTGCGCGCAGACGCCCACGGGCTCGCGGCGCACGATCGAGGTCAGGCCCTCCATGTACTCGCCGGCCGAGCGGCCCTCGAGCAGCCGGGCGGCACCCGCGAAGAAGCGGATCTGGTCCACCATGGGCGGGATCTCTTCGGTACGGGTGAGCTCCAGCGGCTTGCCCGTGTTCTCCGACTCCGCCGCGATGAGGTCCTCGGCCCTCTCCTCGAAGGCGTCCGCGATCTTCAGGAGCGCCTTCTGGCGCTCGGCGGGTGTCACGTCGCGCCACGCGGGGAACGCGGCGGCGGCGGCTTCCATGGCGGCATCGACGTCGGCCTGTCCCGAGAGCGGCGAGGTCGCGTAGACCTCTTCCGTCACCGGGTTGACCACGTCGATGGTCCGCCCGTCCGCGGCGTCCCGGAACTCTCCGTTGATGTAGTTGCGCAGACGGCGCACCTCGGTGGTCACAACCACCACTCCTGTCGGCTGTCCGATGGGTGAGACTTCCACCCTAAACGCTGCGGTGACGCTTTCGACATACCCACCCGCCGAGAACTTCGGATTCGGTGAGATTCAGGTGCCCAGACAACGAATTTCATCGATTCGGGCTTGCCAGACAGACGAGTAGGGGTGCAGAGTGGATGCGTGGCCAGTCGTAGCGCAGACTCCAGGACCGGGAACGGATCGTCACCCGCGGTCGATGCCGTATCCCTCGCAATCATCGAACAGCTCCAGGAGGACGGACGTCGGCCGTACGCCGCCATAGGCAAGGCCGTCGGCCTCTCCGAAGCGGCCGTGCGCCAGCGCGTCCAGAAGCTGCTCGACCAGGGCGTGATGCAGATCGTCGCCGTCACGGACCCGCTGACGGTGGGATTCCGGCGCCAGGCCATGGTCGGCGTCAACGTCGAGGGTGATGTCGACCCTGTGGCGGAGGCGCTGTCGGCGATGACCGAATGCGAGTACGTGGTGATGACCGCGGGCTCCTTCGACCTGATGGTGGAGATCGTCTGCGAGGACGACGACCACCTGCTGGAGACGATCAACAGACGCATCCGGGCCGTTCCCGGAGTGCGCTCCACCGAGAGTTTCGTCTACCTCAAGCTGAAGAAGCAGACCTATATGTGGGGAACCCGATAGCCGTGAGCAAGGACCTCAGCCGAACCGCGTACGACCACCTGTGGATGCACTTCACCCGCATGTCGGACTACGAGAACGCGCCCGTTCCCACCATCGTGCGTGGCGAGGGCACCCACATCTTCGACGACAAGGGCAAGCGCTACCTCGACGGCCTGTCCGGCCTGTTCGTGGTGAACGCCGGACACGGCCGCCACGAGCTCGCCGAGGCCGCGTACAAGCAGGCTCAGGAGCTGGCCTTCTTCCCCGTGTGGTCCTACGCCCACCCGAAGGCCGTCGAGCTGGCCGAGCGGCTCGCCACCCACGCGCCGGGCGACCTCAACAAGGTCTTCTTCACCACGGGCGGCGGCGAGGCCGTCGAGACCGCCTGGAAGCTGGCCAAGCAGTACTTCAAGCTCACGGGCAAGCCGACCAAGTACAAGGTCATCTCGCGTGCGGTCGCCTATCACGGCACCCCGCAGGGCGCCCTGTCCATCACCGGCCTGCCGGCCCTCAAGGCCCCCTTCGAGCCGCTGGTCCCCGGCGCGCACAAGGTCCCGAACACCAACATCTACCGCGCCCCGCTCTTCGGCGACGACCCGGAGGCCTTCGGCCGCTGGGCCGCCGACCAGATCGAGCAGGAGATCCTCTTCGAGGGCGCGGACACCGTCGCGGCCGTCTTCCTGGAGCCGGTGCAGAACGCCGGCGGCTGTTTCCCGCCGCCGCCCGGATACTTCCAGCGGGTCCGCGAGATCTGCGACCGGCACGACGTGCTCCTCGTCTCCGACGAGGTCATCTGCGCCTTCGGCCGGCTCGGCACGATGTTCGCCTGCGACAAGTTCGACTACGTACCGGACATGATCACCTGCGCCAAGGGCATGACCTCGGGCTACTCCCCCATCGGCGCCTGCATCATCTCCGACCGGCTGGCCGAGCCGTTCTACCAGGGCGGTAACACCTTCCTGCACGGCTACACCTTCGGCGGCCACCCGGTCTCCGCCGCGGTCGGCCTCGCCAACCTCGACATCTTCGAGCGCGAGGGTCTCAACCAGCACGTCCTGGACAACGAGAACGCCTTCCTCACCACGCTGCAGAAGCTGCACGACCTGCCGATCGTCGGCGACGTCCGCGGCAACGGCTTCTTCTACGGCATCGAGCTGGTGAAGGACAAGGCCACCAAGGAGACCTTCACCGACGAGGAGACCGAGCGCGTCCTGTACGGCTTCCTCTCCAAGGCGCTGTACGAGAACGGCCTGTACTGCCGGGCCGACGACCGTGGCGACCCGGTCGTCCAGCTCGCTCCGCCGCTGATCTCCGACCAGTCGACGTTCGACGAGATCGAGGGCATCCTGCGGGCCGTCCTGACGGAGGCCTGGACGAAGCTCTGACCGACGCTCCGGCCACCGGTCGCACCACTTCCGGCAGTCATTTCATACGGTCCACGCGGCCCGGATACACCCGTTCGAGTGAGAAGGGGTGCGTCCGGGCCGCGTGCTGTCCCGACACCCCGCTCCGACTACCTAGCGTGCCGAGTGACCGATCGGCCCTGTCTTCGTTCCCCCGTACGGGGGACGGGAAATCTGATCTGAACCGAGGTGTACGCCATGGTGGCCCCGCCGGACAACGACGTGATCTGGGCACGTTCCCTGCACCACTCCCACAACGGATCACCGGGGCTCGGCGGTGTCTCCCTCGGCGTCCGCGACGGTGAGGTCCTCGCCGTCACGGGCCCCCGGGGCAGCGGCAAGACGACGCTGCTGCACTGCCTCTCCGGCCAGTTGGTGCCCCAGCAGGGCGAAGTCTGGTTCAACAGCGTCCCCATCCACACCATGGGCCCGCGGCTGCGCGAGCAGCTCCGCCGCGACCGCTTCGGCTGGATCGCCGCCGAGCCCCAGCTCGTACCGGAGCTGACCACCTGGGAGAACGCCGCTCTTCCGCTGCTGCTGCGGGGCGTCTCGCACCGGGCGGCGAAGAAGGCCGCGACGGAGTGGCTCGAGCGTCTCGACATCGGCATGCTCGCCAAGAAGCGCCCGCACACATTGCTCCAGGCGCAGCGTCAGCGGATCTCCGTGGCCCGCGCCCTGACCGCGTCACCGTCCGTGATCTTCGCGGACGAGCCGACGGCGACCCTCCACCGCCCGGAGCGCGCACAGCTGCTGCGCACCCTCACCACGGCGGCGCGGTCCCACGGCATCACCGTCGTGCTCGCCACCCATGACGCCGAGGTCGCCGCCCTCGCCGACCGCGCGGTCTCCCTGCTGGACGGCCGTCGTGTCACCACCGTCGCCCTGCCCGCCGTATCGGATACGGAAGGCCGCTCGGCGTGCTCGCTCTCCGTCTGACCCGCGGTTCCCATCCCCTGGTCCTGACGCGGCGGCTGCTCGTCGCGGCCGCGTCGGCCGGGGTCGGCTTCCTGCTCCTGTGCACCCTCGGGTACGCCTCCGCGCACCCGGCGCACGCCTCGACCTCCGTCCTGAGGTTGCTGTGGTGTGCCGTGCCGCTGGCCGCGACGGTGCAGTTCGCGGTCGCGGTGGCGCGTACCGATCCGAGTACACGCCCGCGCCCGGGACTCTTCGCCGTGGGACTCGGGCCGGTCCGGCTGAGCGTGCTCGCCGCCGTGTCCACCGCGGTGTCCACCACGCTGGGCTCGATGGTCGCCCTGCTCTTCTTCCTCCATCTGCGGGGCGATCTGACCGGGCTGCCGTTCGACGGCGGTGCGGCCGAACTCCTCGGCGCCCAGGCCCCGTTGCCGCTGGCGGCCGCGCTGATGCTGCTGACCCTCGTGCCGCTGGCCTCGGCGGCGGCGAGCGGGCTCGCGCTGCGCTCCCGTCCCGTCGCACCGTCCGAGGCCCAGGAGGCGGAGGAGCTCCTCGCCCCCGTACCGGCCCCGACCGGGCTTCCGTGGGGAGTCGCGCTGACGGCCGCCGGCCTCGCAGTCGAGGCGTACGCGAACCGGGGTTCGGCGGGCAGTCCCTTCCCGCTGCCGGGGAGGCTGGACTCCACTCCGGCGAGCGTGCTGGTGGGCTGGACCCTCACGGCGATCGGTCTGGCCATGGCCGGTCCCGGCCTGACCCATCTCTGCGGGCGGCTGCTCCAGTCGGTGCGCCCCGGAGCCGTGCGTCTGCTGGCGGGGAGGGTCCTGATGGACGAGGCGCGCCGGATCGGCCGTCCGCTCGGGATCGTCTGCGCGGTGCTGTCCGGGGTGATCGCGGGGTCGGTGCTGTACGACGGGGGACCGCGGCCCTTCGGCCCGCTCACCACGCTCGGCGCCGTACTCGTCCTGGGCTGTACGACGGCGACGCTGCTGACCTCCGCGCTGGAGGCCAAGCAGTCCCGGACGCGTACCGCCGAGACCCTGCTCCGGCTCGGCGCACCGGCTTCCTCGCTCCGCGGCGCCGCCGCCCTGCGGGCATTGGTGCTGCTGGCTGTCTTCGCCCCGCTGACCTGGGTGATCGCGGAGCTGGCGGCCCTTCCTCTGACGGGGTGACACCCGGCGCCGGGGCGGTCCGTAGCATGGCGGCGTGGAGAATCCGGACGAGAACACGTACGCACCCGGCGTCGAGATCGAGACGCTCACCGCATTCGACGTGGCAGTGGCCGCCGGGACCCTGGCCGGCCATCGTGTCCAGTCCGTCGACCTGACCGGCCGGGGCGAGGCGCTCCTCGTGACCGAGACCCGGGGCGCGGTCTTCCTCGGCTGCCGCATGGATCCCCGTGCCGAGGCGAAGATACGGGCGGACGGGGCGTTCGTCTTCCCGCCGGTGCCCGGGCTGCCCTTCGACCCGTACCGCGGACTGCTCTACACCCCCGACGCCCTCTACGAGGGCCTGGCCGAGGGCGGTTACGGGTCGACGCCGGACGCGCGGGCGTACGACTGGTTCCAGCTGACCAAGTCGAACGGCGATGTCTTCGCCTCGATGCTGCGTGCGCTCCACGACGACGCGGTCTCCGACGCTCTGGACGAACACCTCGCCGGGGCCCGGGTGGTGGGCGTGATGGGCGGCCATGCCATGGCCCGCGGTTCCGAGGCGTACCGCGGCGCCGCCGCACTCGGCAGGGAGCTGGCCCGCAGCGGTCTGACCGTGGCGACGGGCGGCGGCCCGGGTGCCATGGAGGCGGCCAACCTCGGCGCGTACGCAGCCCCGCACTCCGACGCGATGCTGCTCAAGGCCTGCGAACTCCTCGCCGCGTCACCGTCGTTCAGCCCCTCGGTCACCGACTGGGCGACTGCTGCCTTCGCCGTCCGGAGCCGCTGGCCCGACGGCGGATCCTCGGTCGCGATCCCGACCTGGTTCTACGGCCACGAGCCGCCGAACGCCTTCGCGGACCACATCGCCAAGTACTTCGCCAACGCCGTGCGCGAGGACGGGCTGCTGGCCCGCTCGAACGCCGGTGTGATCTTTCTGCCCGGCGCCGCCGGGACCGTGCAGGAGATCTTCGACAACGCGACGCCGAACTACTACGAGTCCCGTTCCGCGCCCACGCCGATGGTGCTGGTGAACCGCGCGCACTGGACGGAGAAGCTGCCCGCCTGGCCGCTGCTGAGCGCGCTGGCGGCGGACCGGGCGATGGAGTCCCGTATCGCGCTCGTCGACACGGTGGAAGAGGCAGCCGGGGCCCTCGCCCGGCTGACGGACTGAACGGCAGGCCCAGGTTCCACCGGCTCGCCGGTCGGCTCAGCGGGCGGCGAGGCGGACGTCGAGGGCGTCGAAGAAGGCGTCCCAGCCGTCCTCGGCCGCCGCGTACTGCTCGGGCGTGAGATGGCCGCCGCGCTGCTGGAAGACCATCTCGGTGGACTTCCTGCTGCGCTCGGTGAAGGTGACCGTGACGGTCTCGCCCTCGGCGTCCGCGGGCGCGCTCCGGTCCTTGAGCGTGAAGACGAGTCGCTCGGGGGCGGACACCTCCCGGTAGACGCCGTGGAACGGCATCTCCGCGCCGGGCACGATGATGACCAGGCTCCACTCACCGCCGGGCGTGACGTCCATCGACACCCGGTCCAGCGGCACGTCCGCGTCACCCCCGTACCAGGCGGCGAAGTCCTCGGGGACCGTCCAGGCTGCGAAGACCCGGTCCCGCGGTGCGTCGACGACGCGGGTGATGTCGATGCCCTCGCGTGCTGATCCAGTCATGATCCCTGTCCTTCCCGACGGTTCCGTGTCCAGGGGACCAGGCTCCGGGGTGCTCCGCCAGCCGAACGGGCCGGGCCCGAGGGCCTTGCGTCCGGGTCAGGCCGGGGAGAGGACCACCGTCTCCGCAACGTCGAACCTCACGCCCACCGTGGCCCCCTCCTCCGGGGTGTCCCGCAGCCCGCATTCGGCCTCCAGAGCGGGCCCGTCGGCGGGGTGCAGGGTCACGGCGACGTGGTGGCCCCGGAACGTGCGCGCGCCCACCGTGCAGGTCAGCCCGTCCTTCGCGCCGCCGATCCGTACCCCGGCCGGCCGGACCAGCAGCTCGCACGTGCCCTGGGGCGAGTCCTCGGGCACCGGCACCTTGCCCCATGGCGTGTCGGCGGCCGTGCCGGTCACCGTCGCCTCCACCACGTTGTCGAAGCCGAGGAACCGGGCGACGAACGCGGAGGCAGGGCGCTGCCAGACCTCCAGAGGGGTCCCCGCCTGGGCGATCCTGCCGTCCCGCATGACCACCACCCGGTCCGCGAGGGCGAAGGCCTCGCCCTGGTCGTGGGTGACGGCGAGCACCGTCGTACCGAGCCGACCGAAGAGGGTGCGCAGCTCGACGACGAGCCGTTCGCGCAGGCTCCGGTCCAGCTGCCCGAGCGGCTCGTCCAGCATCAGCAGTTTCGGGCGGGGTGCCAGCGCGCGGGCAAGGGCGACGCGCTGCTGCTCGCCGCCCGACAGGGCGGCGACGGCCCGCCGTCCGGCGCCGGGCAGGCCGACGAGGTCGAGGAGCTCGTCGGCCCTGCGGTCGCGCTCGGCCCGGGAGACCCCGTGCATCCGCAGCCCGAACGCGACATTCGCGCCGACGTCCCGGTGCGGGAAGAGCTGGTGGTCCTGGAACATCAGCCCGAGCCCGCGACGGTGCACCGGCACGGCGGCCTGGTCGGCTCCGTCCAGGAGCACCCGTCCGCCGTCCAGCCGCTGCAGCCCCGCGACGACCCGCAGGAGCGTCGACTTGCCGCTGCCGCTGGGCCCGAGGACACAGACGATCTCGTGGTCGGCGACCTCCAGGTCCACGGCGTCCAGCGCGGTCCGCTCCCCGAAGCGGACCGTGGCCGCGTCCAGTGCCAGCATCTCTAGAACTCCCCGGATCGGTCGGTGCGGATACGTTCGAGCAGGAGCAGCGACACCGCGCAGACGAGCATCAGGATCGTGCTGAGTGCCATCGCCTGCCCGTAGTTGAGCTCCCCGGACCGCCCCAGCAGCCGGGCGACCGCCACCGGCAGGGTGGGGTTGTCGGGGCGGGCGATGAACACGGTCGCCCCGAACTCGCCGAGTGACACGGCGAACGCGAAGCCCGCGGCCACCAGCAGCGCCCGGCGCACCAGCGGCAGATCGACCTCTCGCCAGGCCCGCAGCGGCGAGGCGCCGAGCACCGCCGCTGCCTCCCGAAGCCGGTCGTCCACCGCGCGCAGGACGGGCAGCATGGTCCGTACGACGAAGGGAACGCCCACCAGCGCCTGGGCGAGCGGTACGAGGATCCAGGACGTACGCAGGTCCAGGGGCGGCTCGTCGAGCGTGATCAGGAAGCCGAAGCCGACGGTGACGGCGGACACCCCGAGGGGCAGCATCAGCAGCGCGTCGAAGCCGCGCACCAGCGGTCCTGCCCGCCTCGTCAGGGCCGCCGCGGCGAGACCGCCGATCACGAGGGCGATGAGGGTCGCGACCAGCGCGTACTGCAGCGAGTTCCCGATGGCTTCCAGCGGCGGGACCAGGAACGTGGAGCCGCTCGCGTCGGCGGACTGCAGCGCGCGGTAGAAGCCGAAGCCGTAGCCGCCGGACGTGTCCAGGGAGCGTTCCACCAGCACGCCCAGGGGCACGACGATGAGCAGCGCGACGGTCAGCAGTACGCCGCCGAGCAGGGCACGCTGCCCGGCCCCGCGCGGCCGGCGGGAGGTCTGCGCCGGGTCGACGAGCCTCAGCGCGGTCTCCCTGCGCCGCACGGTCCACGCGTGTACGGCGAGGATCCCGCCGACCGCGGCGAACTGGACCAGGGTCAGCACGGCGGCCGTCGGCAGATCGAGCAGCTGGGCGGTCTGCCGGTAGATCTCCACCTCCAGCGTGGAGTAGGCAGGACCGCCGAGGATCTGGACGACTCCGAAGGAGGTGAACGTGAAGAGGAAGACCATCAGGGCGGCGGCGCCCACGGCAGGCGCCAGCGCGGGCAGGGTGACCCGCCGCCAGGCCGCGAGGCGTCCCGCGCCGAGCACCCGGGCGGCCTCCTCCTGACGGGGGTCGAGTTGCGACCACAGCCCGCCGACGGTCCGTACGACGACCGCGTAGTTGAAGAAGACATGGGCGAGGAGGATCGCCCAGACCGTGGTGTCCAGCCGGACGCCCCACAGCTCGTCGAGAAATCCGCCGCGCCCCAGCAGTGCCAGGAACGCCGTCCCCACGACGACCGTAGGCAGGACGAACGGCACGGTCACGACCGCACGCAGCAGTTGCTTGCCGGGAAAGTCGAACCGGGCGAAGACGTAGGCTCCCGGCAGCGCGATCAGCAGCGTGAGCACGGTCGACGCGAGCGCCTGCCAGGTGGTGAACCAGAGGACGTCGGCGATGTCCGGCCGGCTCAGCACCTCGCCGATCCGGCCGAACTGCCAGACGCCGTCCGCCTTCAGCCCCCGGCCGACGATCGCGACGACGGGGTAGGCGAAGAACAGCGCGAAGAACGCGACGGGCACGGCCATCAGGCCGAGCCGCGCCGCGTTCCCCCTCCAGGAGGGACGCGCTGCTACTTCACGACGAGCGAGGACCACGACTGGACCCACTGCTCACGGTTCTTGGCGATCTTCTCCGGGTCCACGGTCGCCGGCTTGTCGACGGTCGCACCGAACTTCGTGAAGAGCTCCGGCAGGGCGGCGTCCTTCGCGACCGGGTTCACGAACATGTTGAGCGGCATGTCCTCCTGGAACTGCTTGCTGATCAGGAAGTCCAGCAGTGCCTTGCCGCCCGCCTCGTTCTTCGCACCGTCCAGCAGGCCGGCGAACTCGATCTGGCGGAAGCAGGTTCCGGTGGCGACCCCGGTCGGTGCCTCGGTGGGCCGGGGCTCCGCGTACAGCACCTCGACGGGCGGGCTGGAGGCGTACGAGACGACGAGCGGCCGGTCGGCCTTGGTCTTCTTGCCGCCCGCGGAGCCGGAGAACTCCTCGTTGTACGCCTGCTCCCAGCCGTCGACGACCTTGACGCCGTTGTTCTTCAGCTTCTTCCAGTAGTCCTGGTAGCCGTCCTCGCCGTAGGTGGCGACGGTGCCGAGGAGGAAGCCGAGGCCGGGCGAGGAGGTCGCCGCGTTCTCGGTGACGAGGAGGTTCTTGTACGCGGGCTTCAACAGGTCGTCGAACGACTGCGGCGGCGCGAGCTTCTTGTCCGCGAAGTACTTCTTGTCGTAGTTGATGCAGATGTCGCCGGTGTCGACGGGCGTGACCCGGTGCTTGTCCGCGTCCAGCTGGGTGTCGGCCGCGACGCGGTCGAGCCCCTTCGCCTCGTACGGCGTGAACAGTCCGTTGTCCAGGGCGCGCGAGAGCAGCGTGTTGTCGACGCCGAAGAACACATCGCCCCGGGGGGATCCCTTGGTCAGGATCTCCTGGTTGAGCGCGGCACCGGCGTCACCGCTCTTCAGCACCTTGACCGTGTAGCCGGTCTCCTTGGTGAACGCCTTGAGGACCGAGTCCGAGGCGTTGAAGGAGTCGTGGCTGACGAGCGTCACCGTCTTGGAGGCCTTGGAGTTCCCGGAACCGGAGGCATCGTCGTCGGATCCGCCGCAGCCCGCGAGCACGGTGACGCCCAGCGCGGCGGCAAGCGCCGTCGCGGCGCACTTCGTGGTGGTGTTCATGTGATTCCTCCTGGAAGTGACCAGGAAGAGACGCGGCCCCACCCGCTCGGCGAGCGGGCAGGGCGCAACAGCTTGAGTAAGGTCCGAACTTCCTACCCGGAATGACCCGGGCGAGGTTCAGAGGGTCTGCGGCTCGGTGCCGCACTCTCAGCGCTGTGGCGCTCCCCTGTCGGAATATGAAGTTGATTTCCGGGCCAGGCTACACCGGCCGGATCACGCCGTTCCGGCCGGATGGCGCCCGTACCCGGAACCGCGTCAGCGCTCGGAGGCCGCCAGCTGTCCGCAGGCCCCGTCGATCTCCTGACCACGGGTGTCACGGACCGTGACGGGCACACCGTGAGCGGCGATCGCGTCGACGAACGCCTTCTCGTCCTCGGGCCGCGAGGCGGTCCACTTGGAACCGGGCGTCGGGTTCAGCGGGATGAGGTTGACGTGCACCCGCTTGCCCTTGAGCAGCCGGCCCAGCCGGTCGCCCCGCCATGCCTGGTCGTTGATGTCGCGGATCAGCGCGTACTCGATGGAGATGCGCCGGCCGGACTTCTCGGCGTACTCCCACGCCGCGTCCAGCACCTCCCGGACGTTCCAGCGCGTGTTCACGGGAACGAGGGTGTCGCGCAGCTCGTCGTCCGGGGCGTGGAGCGAGACGGCGAGACGGCACTTGAAGCCCTCGTCGGCGAAGCGCAGCATGGCCGGCACCAGGCCCACCGTGGACACGGTGATCCCACGCTGCGAGAGTCCGAGCCCGTCCGGCTCGGGGTCGGTCAGCCGCCGGATCGCCCCGACGACGCGCTTGTAGTTGGCCAGGGGCTCGCCCATACCCATGAAGACGATGTTGGAGAGCCGCGCGGGCCCGCCCGGGACCTCACCGTCGCGCAGCGCCCGCATGCCGTCCACGATCTGGTGCACGATCTCGGCGGTCGAGAGGTTCCGGTCGAGGCCGGCCTGCCCGGTCGCGCAGAACGGACAGTTCATCCCGCACCCGGCCTGCGAGGAGATGCACATCGTCACCCGGTCCGGGTACCGCATGAGGACGGACTCGACGAGCGTCCCGTCGTGCAGCTTCCAGAGCGTCTTACGGGTGGTGTCGTCGTCGCAGCTGATGTGGCGCATCACGGACATCAGGTCGGGGAACAGCGCCTCGGCGAGCTTCTCCCGCGAAGCGGCCGGGATGTTGTTCCACTCGGCCGGGTCGTGCGCGTACCGCGCGAAGTAGTGCTGCGACAGCTGCTTGGCGCGGAAGGGCTTCTCGCCGGTCGCGGCGACTGCTTCCTTGCGCTCGTCGGGGCTGAGGTCGGCGAGGTGCCGCGGCGGCTGCTTGGCTCCGCGGGGCGCGACAAACTGGAGTTCTCCGGGCTTAGGCATGGTTCTTCCAGTGTCGCAGACACGCCGTGGTACCAGAGGTCGTCGCCCGCCCGGGTGGGCGAGGGCGCGACCGTGTCCGGGGCGCTGCCGGCGCCGTCCGCCGATGTCGGAGGCCTTGTGACGGCCCACGGGCGGGTGCGGGCCGCGCGCACGACCGTGACCGATCGCACCCAAGGACTGCTGTACGCGGTGCGGCTGCCCACCCCCGGCGCCGAGGCCCGGACACCGCACGAGTGAGGGTCCGCCGCCCTGTGGGCAACGGACCCTCACTCGTAGAACTGCAGGTCACACGGCACGTGGCCGCAACAGTGGCTCAGCCGGATCCGACGAACAGCACCAGCAGCAGCCAGACCACCGGCGCGGTCGGCAGCAGCGAGTCGAGCCGGTCCATGATGCCGCCGTGACCCGGCAGCAGTGTGCCCATGTCCTTGATCCCGAGGTCACGCTTGATCATGGACTCACCCAGGTCACCGAGGGTGGCACTGGCGGCGACCGCGAGGCCCAGCAGCAGCCCCTGCCACCACCTGCCGTCGTCGATCAGGAACTGCATGCACAGCGCACCGGCGACCATCGCGAACCCGATCGCGCCGAAGAGGCCCTCGCGGGTCTTCCCGGGACTGATGCGCGGCGCGAGCTTGTGCGTACCGAAGCGCCAGCCGACGGCGTACGCACCGGTGTCGGCGACCACGGTGAGCAGCAGGAAGGTCAGCACCCGCCACGGACCGTCGTCCGCGGTGAGCATCATCGCGACGAACGTCGCCAGGAACGGCACGTAGAAGACGGCGAAGACACCGGCCGTGACGTCCCTGAGGTAGCCCTCCGGCGGCTCGGTCATCCGCCAGACGAGCACCGCGAGCGCGGTGAGCGCCATGGCGACCCAGGCGCCCTCCGCGTCCCGCACGTAGCCGGCGACGACCATGGCGGCGCCGCCGACGGCGAGCGGCACGAGGGGGGCGTTGATCCCCTTGCGCTCCTTGAGGCGCGAGGTGAGCTCCCAGAGCCCGACCACCACCGCCAGCACGACCACACCGACGAAGACGGCCTTCACGATGAAGAGCGAACCGGCCACGACCACGCCGAGCCCGAGACCGACCCCTATCGCGGCGCGCAGATCACGACCTGCCCGCTTCTTCTGCGGTGGGGGCGACGGCAACGAGGTGGACATGGGCTCCTGCTGCTTCTCGTCACGGAACAGGGGACCGCTGACGTGCGCGGCTTCCCTGTCCCGGTTGTCGCGGTCGTCTGCGTCTCTACCTGCGTCGGGAACGTCCGGCACGATGGGCATGGGCCGAGTCTGCTGGGCGACGTGCACATCGTGGGCAGGACCCGCCGGAGCGGTCCCCATCTCGGGCGGACCCCAGTAGCCGGCGCCCTGCGGGGCGCCCCAGGAAGAGTCGTTCATCAGACCTCGAGCAGCTCGGCTTCCTTGTGCTTGAGCAGCTCGTCCACCTGTGCGACGTACTTCGCGGTGGTGTCGTCGAGCTCCTTCTCCGCACGGCGGACCTCGTCCTCGCCGGACTCCTTGTCCTTGACGAGCTTGTCGAGCGACTCCTTGGCCTTGCGGCGGATGGAGCGGATCGAGATCTTGGAGTCCTCGGCCTTGGTCTTGGCGACCTTGATGTACTCCTTGCGGCGGTCCTGCGTGAGCTCCGGGAACGTCACACGGATGATGTTGCCGTCGTTGCTCGGGTTGACGCCGAGGTCGGAGTCGCGGATCGCCTGCTCGATGTTGCGCAGCGCGGTCTTGTCGAACGGAGTCACCACTGCCATGCGCGGCTCGGGGACCGAGAACGAGGCCAGCTGGTTGATCGGGGTCAGCGCGCCGTAGTAGTCGGCGACGATCTTGTTGAACATCGCCGGGTGCGCACGGCCGGTACGGATCGCCGCAAAGTCCTCTTTGGCGACCACGACGGCCTTCTCCATCTTCTCCTCGGCCTCGAGGAGGATTTCTTCGATCACCACGTGCTCCTGCGTGTCTTGAGTGGGCCCGGCATCGTCGGGCCCTGCGGATCCTGCGTCGCGTCCTCACCTGCACGGTGTCCGACCGGCAGGCCGTTGTCCATCCTTTGGGCCGTCAGGCCCTGGTGCTCTCGTCACTCACGAGCGTGCCGATCTTCTCACCCTTGACCGCGCGGGCGATATTGCCCTCCGTGGTCAGCTCGAAGACGAGGATCGGAAGCTGATTGTCACGGCAGAGCGTGATGGCGGTGGCGTCGGCGACCTTGAGGTCGCGGGCGAGCACCTCGCTGTACTCCAGCGCGTCGAACTTCACCGCAGCGGGGTTGTTCTTCGGGTCGGAGTCGTAGACGCCGTCCACGCCGTTCTTGCCCATCAGCAGCGCCTCCGCCTCGATCTCGAGGGCGCGCTGGGCCGCGGTGGTGTCGGTGGAGAAGTACGGCATGCCCATGCCCGCGCCGAAGATGACGACGCGTCCCTTCTCCAGGTGCCGTACGGCACGGAGCGGGATGTACGGCTCCGCGACCTGACCCATCGTGATGGCGGTCTGGACGCGTGAGTCGATGCCTTCCTTCTCCAGGAAGTCCTGCAGTGCCAGGCAGTTCATGACCGTGCCGAGCATGCCCATGTAGTCGGACCGTGCCCGGTCCATGCCGCGCTGCTGCAGCTCGGCGCCGCGGAAGAAGTTGCCACCGCCGATGACGACCGCGATCTCCGCGCCGTCCCGTACGACCGCGGCGATCTCGCGGGCGATGGCGTGCACGACATCGGGGTCGACGCCGAGACCCCCACCACCGGCGAACGCCTCGCCGGACAGCTTCAGCATGAAGCGGCCGGAAATCTTGCCGTCGTCGCCCTTGTGGTCACCCTGGGAGGCGTCTGCGCCCTTGTTCATGGAGATTCTCCTCGTGCACATACGAAGAAGGCCATTGCCGGTGGGTCTGGTGTCCCTCAGCGGCAATGGCCTCCTCGTCAGTTCTGCGGTCGTCCGGCATGAGTGCGGCCAGCGACTGCACCAGACCCTATCGGGGTCCGCCGTTGTTCGCGGACGGACTCAGATGCCGACCTTGATGCGCGCGAAGCGCTTCAGGCTGACACCGGCCTCGTCCAGGACCTTCTGGACGGACTTCTTGGCGTCCTTGGCGAACGCCTGCTCCAGGACGACGACGTCCTTGAAGAAGCCGTTGACGCGACCCTCGACGATCTTCGGGAGGGCGGCCTCGGGCTTGCCCTCCTCACGCGAGGTGGCCTCGGCGACACGGCGCTCGTTCTCGACCGTCTCGGCGGGGACCTCGTCGCGGTTGAGGTACTTCGGGGCGAAGGCAGTGATGTGCTGCGCGACGTCCTTGGCCACCTCGGCGTTGGGCTTGTCCAGCTCGACGAGCACGCCGACCTGCGGCGGGAGGTCGGGCATCGTGCGGTGCATGTACGCAGCCACGTAACCGCCGGTGAACTGCGCGAAGCGGTCCAGGACGATCTTCTCGCCGAGGTTGGCGTTGGCCTCGTCCACGTACGCCTGGACCGTCTTGCCGGGCTCGATCTCCGAGGCGAGGAGCGCCTGGATGTCGGCCGGGGAGGTCGCGGCGACGTGCGCGGCGAGCGTGTTGGCGACGGCCTGGAACTTCTCGCCCTTGGCGACGAAGTCCGTCTCGCACTTCAGCTCGAGCAGGACGCCGGAGGTCTTGTCCTCGGAGATGAGGGAGACGACGGCGCCGTTCTCGGCAGAACGGCCCTCGCGCTTGGCGACGCCCTTCTGGCCCTTGATACGGAGCGCCTCGACGGCGCCGTCGACGTTGCCGTCGGCCTCGTCGAGCGCCTTCTTGCAGTCCATCATGCCGGCGCCGGTGAGCTCGCGGAGCTTCTTGACGTCAGCGGCGGTGTAGTTCGCCATGAGTCTGTTTCTCTCTCGAAGTCTGAAAGATCTACGGGTGAACGGCGGGGGCGGTGCCAGTGGCACCGGCCCCCGCCGTCATTCAGCCGTGACTGACGGGTGTCAGGCCTGCTCGTCCGTGGCCGGAGCCTCGGCGGCGGGGGCGTCCGCGGCCGGAGCCTCGGCAGCCGGGGTCTCGGCCTCCTCGGCAGCGGCGACGGCCGGCTCGGCGTCGGCGGCCTTCTCGGTCTCGGCGGAGGACTGAACCTCGGCGTCGTCCTTCTTCTCGCCCTCGAGCAGGTCTCGCTCCCACTCGGCGAGCGGCTCGCCGGCGGCCTTCTCGCCCGGCTTCGAGTCACCGGTCGCGGCACCGGAACGGGCGATGAGGCCCTCGGCGACGGCGTCGGCGATCACGCGGGTGAGCAGGGTGACGGAGCGGATCGCGTCGTCGTTGCCCGGAATCTTGTAGTCGACCTCGTCGGGGTCGCAGTTGGTGTCGAGGATCGCGACGACCGGGATGTGGAGCTTGCGCGCCTCACCGACGGCGATGTGCTCCTTCTTGGTGTCGACGATCCAGACGGCGCTCGGCACCTTCTGCATCTCGCGGATACCACCGAGGGTCTTCTCCAGCTTGGCCTTCTCGCGGGAGAGGACCAGGAGCTCCTTCTTGGTGAGGCCGGAGGCGGCCACGTCCTCGAAGTCGATGAGCTCGAGCTCCTTCAGACGCTGAAGGCGCTTGTAGACGGTGGAGAAGTTGGTGAGCATGCCGCCGAGCCAACGCTGGTTGACGTACGGCATGCCGACGCGCGTCGCCTGCTCGGCGATGGCCTCCTGCGCCTGCTTCTTCGTACCCACGAACATGATGGAGCCGCCGTGGGCGACGGTCTCCTTGACGAACTCGTAGGCGCGGTCGATGTACGACAGCGACTGGAGCAGGTCGATGATGTAGATGCCGTTGCGCTCGGTGAAGATGAAGCGCTTCATCTTCGGGTTCCAGCGACGGGTCTGGTGACCGAAGTGGACGCCGCTTTCCAGCAGCTCCCGCATCGTGACGACGGCCATGGCCGTACTCCTTGAGGTGCTCGGTTATCGCGACCGCAGGTTTGCTGTCGCGCCTGACGCCCCGACGCGCCGTGCCACGAGGGACCGAGGAGCGCGGACACCTCCGAAGAGAGGGAGGTGGCGGGGCGTGCGAAGTCGACCCGGTGACCCGGATCGCCAAAAGAAGTGTACGGGACCCGTCGAGTGCCGGGTGACGGCGATGTCCACAACCCGTCGGCTGTCCACAGATCCGGTCCATGATCCCCGCGGAACCGCCTGCCGGGAGAACGTTCCGTCATGTACCGCACTTCCGAAACAAGCGTACGGCGCTTCCGCGCCGCGCTGCCGGTGGTCCTGCTGCCCGTACTGAGCGCGCTGCTCACCGTGCTGCTGGGAGGGGCCGGCGCCCGGGCGGCACCGGGGCCCGCGCCGGAGGGTGACCGCGCCTGGCCGCTCGCGGGCAGGCCACTGGTGGTACGCGGATGGGAGCCGCCCGCCGGTCCGTACGCGCCGGGCCACCGGGGCGTCGACCTCGCCGCGCGGCCGGGCACCCCGGTGAGGGCCGCCGCACCGGGCCGGGTCTCGTTCGCGGGGCCCGTGGCGGGGCGCGGGGTGGTCTCGGTCGAGGTGGCCGCAAGCGGCGAGCCGCCGCTGCGCATCACGTACGAACCCGTACGGGCGCAGGTCGCGAAGGGCGACGAGCTCGTGGCGGGCCAGGTGGTGGGGGTGACCGGGCCGGGGCCGTCCCACTGCGCGTCCGGCTGCCTGCACTGGGGGCTGCGGCGGGGTGACGCCTATCTGGATCCGCTGTCGCTGCTTCCCCCGTCACTGCTGCGCCGCGGGCCCTCCCGCCTGCTGCCGGTCTTCGGCGTACCGCTGCCGGGGGCGGAACCTGCGCCGGGGTCCGGGCACGCTGCCTCGGTCTCCGGACCTGCGCCGCAGTCCGGGCTCCCCGCCGTGGTCACGGCGCAGCCGGCCGGTTACGGCACGGGCGGATACGGGCCGGGCGGGTACGCGCAGGTCGTGGCGCTGCTGCTCCTGACGGGAGCCGTCACCGTGCACCGCGGCCGCAGGGGGCGGCGTAGCGGGCGGTTCAGCCGCGTACGCCGCGCAGGACCATCGCCACGGCGGTGTCCGCGACCACGCCGGGCTCCTCGGCCGCGCCCAGCTCGATCCGGCGCACCGCCGCGTCCACGGAGCCCTGCAGGAGCATCGCGGCCAGTCGCGGCTGGGCATGGCCCAGGTCGCCGAGCGCCTCGACGATCATGGCGATCAGTCCGCCGTGCGCGGCCCTGATCTTCTCGCGCGCACCCGCATCCAGCTCGCTCGCGGAGATGGCGACGACCGCGCGGTGCCGCCGGTCGCCCACCAGATCGAGCTGCCGGCGCACATAGGCCTCGATCTTCTCCTCGGGCGTCCCGGCCCGGTCCATCGCGTTCTCGACCTCGGCGGCCCAGACGGGAAAGTCGACGGCGCAGAGCTCCTCGACGACTGCCGCACGGGAGCGGAAGTACTCATAGACGGAGGACCTGGCAAGGCCGGTGCGCTCGGCGAGGGCGGGGAAGGTCAGCGCTTCCGTACCGCCCTCGGACAGCAAGGAGCGTGCGGCGTCCAGGAGGGCGCCGCGCTGCATGGTCCGGTGCTCGGCCACGGAGGCCGCTCGAATCCTGGGCACGCCTCCACTCTACGGCGGCATCTGTTCGAGAGGGGGTGCTCGGCTGCGATCGGGTGGCCGAACCGGCCCCGGCTCAGCGGCCGGCGTCCGCCAGTTTGGCCCGGAGCTGCAGCACGGACTTGGTGTGGATCTGACTGACCCGGCTCTCGGTGACTCCGAGGACGTTCCCGATCTCGGCGAGGGTGAGGCCCTCGTAGTAGTAGAGGGTCACCACGGTCTTCTCGCGTTCGGGGAGGGTGTTGATCGCGCGGGCGAGCAGCCGTCTGAGCTCACGGTCCTCGGCGACCTCGACCGGGTTGTCGGCTGCGGTGTCCTCCAGGGTGTCCATCAGGCTCAGCCGGTCACCCCCCTCACCACCGACGTGCAGGAGTTCCTCCAGAGCCACCACGTTGGCGAGCGACAACTGGCTGAAAACAGCGTGAAGTTCCTCCAGCGCGATGCCCATCTCCGCGGCGACCTCGGCCTCCGAGGGGGTACGCCGCAGCTGCGCCTCCAGGGTGGCGTAGGCGCGCTCCACGTTGCGCGCCTTCTGGCGCACCGACCTCGGGATCCAGTCCAGTGCCCGGAGCTCGTCGATCATCGCGCCGCGGATCCGGGTGATCGCGTAGGTCTCGAACTTGATGGCCCGTTCGATGTCGAACTTCTCGATGGCGTCGATCAGCCCGAAGACCCCGGAGGAGACGAAGTCCGCCTGTTCCACGTTGGACGGCAGCCCCACGCTCACCCGGCCGGCGACGTACTTCACCAGGGGTGAGTAGTGCAGGATCAGCTGCTCCCGGAGGCGCCCGTCGCCAGTGGTCTTGTATGAACGCCACAACTCCTCGAGCGAGGAAGGGGCGGGAGGGCGCACAGTGCCACGCGCAGCCGGTGGTACTGCCGCGCGGTCAGACCCGGAGGTGTGCTGGGGCATGTGGTGCCTTGAGCCGTTCTGCTGTGAAGTGCTGGGGACGTGTCTCTGGGGCGGATTCCTTGTGAGCGTAGCGTGACTGAAGTGTTGCGGTGCGCGCAGGACAACGGATCCGTGCTGTGCAATTCCGTTCCATATCCCGCGCTGTCGGACATGACCGAAGGCCGGGAACGTCACCGCGCGCACCGGCCCCGGCGGCCCGAACGGGTACTGCCGAGGTCATCTGCATCACCTTTTCACCCGAATGCTGCCGGTCAAGTACCGCCTCGCCGCGCGTCCCCATTGCGTGTCGGTGCCACCGTCAACTGCCATCCGTCGCCCTCGCGTTCGACGAACCCCAGTGAGTGCAGTTCGTACAACCGCCCGAGTGCCTCATCGGTGCTGGTCCCGGCCGTACGGGCGACGTCGCGCCCCTCCACCGTCCCCTTGCGGGGCAGCGCGTCCAGCACCCGGGCGCTGACGTGGTCCAGGAGGTCCCTCGGCAGGACCGGGCCTCGCCTGGCCGGGGCCAGATCGCCTATCTCCCCCACCAGTTCGGCGATTTCGGAGGCGTCGGTGACCAGGACGCCCTCACCGCGCAGAAGTTCATGGACCCCTGCCGACAGGCCGCTGGTGGCGGGGCCCGGTACCCCCATCGTGTAGCGGCCCAGCCGCTGTGCGCTCCTCGCGGTGACCAGCGAGCCGCTGCGGTATTCGGCCTCCACCACGACGGTGCCCCTCGTGAGGGCGGCGATCACCCGGTTCCGGAGGATGAACCGGCTGCGCGTGGGGTGGTCGGAGGGCGGCAACTCGCCGATGACCAGTCCCTGTTCGACCATGCGTCCGATCAACTCGGCGTGCCCCCGCGGATAGGCGACATCCACCCCGCAGGCCAGCACCGCCATGGTCGCCCCGCCGGCGGCCAGGGCGCCGCGATGGGCCGCACCGTCCACCCCGAAGGCCGCCCCCGAGACCACCACCCAGCCCCGTTCGGCCAGCCCCGCGCCGATGCTCGCCGCCATGTGCGCCCCGTACGGTGTGCAGGCCCGGGCTCCGACCACGGCGACCGAGCGCAGCGCCCACAGGCGCAGGTCGGGCCGCCCCCGGACCCAGAGGCCGATGGGCCGCGCGTCCGACAGGTCGTCGAGCTGGCTCGGCCACTCCGGGTCGCCGGGACAGACGAACCGCCCCCCGACCGCGGCCACGTCCGCCAGGTCCCGCTCGGGATCGGCGGTCGAGGCCCGTAAGCGGTACCCGCTCAGCCGTGTCGCGGTCATCCCCTTCAGCTTCTCCGCCGAACCGTCCGCGACGGTGAGGCGCCTCACCAGCTCGACGGGACCCACCTCGCGGAGCCATCGGCCGGCACGCTCGTCCCCCGGCTCGAAGATGCGGGTCAGCGCGGCACGTGCCGGCCGCTCCCGGCCGGCACGGACCGACGGGCTGTTCACGAGGCACCGGCCCGCACGGGTACGCCCCGGTGAATGCCCGTCCGCAGTTCCAGGGCTGTGGCGATGTCTGAGGCGTCCGGGCGGTCGGCGGCCCTCAGGTCCGCCACCGTCCACGCGACCCGGAGCACCCGGTCCAGGCCCCGGGCGGTGAGGATGCCGCGTTCCATGTCGCGCTCCGCGGCCATCAGCGCACCGGGTGCCGCGAGCAGCCTGGTCCGCAGCTCATGACCGGGGACTTCGCTGTTGGTGGTCCAGGGCGTGCCCGCGAGCCGGTCCGCGGCCCGCACCCTGGCCTCCCGCACCCGGGCGGCGACATCGGCCGAGGTCTCGCCCCGGCCGCCACGCCCCATCAGATCCGCCCGGCCCACCGGCTCGACCTCCACCCGCAGGTCCACCCGGTCCAGCAGCGGCCCGGAGAGCCGGGCCTGGTAGCGGCGGACCAGCGAGGGCGGGCATTCGCAGCCCGCGCCCGTCAGGGTGTGCCGGCCGCAAGGACAGGGGTTCGCGGCCAGGACCATCAGGAATCTGGCGGGCAGCCGCACCACCCCGGCCGCACGTGCGACGACCACGTGTCCGGATTCCAGGGGCTGACGCAGCGCGTCCAGAGCCCGTCCGGAGAATTCGGGAGCCTCGTCAAGAAAGAGAACACCTCTGTGTGCCAGGGATACCGCTCCGGGCCTCGGCAGCCCGTTGCCCCCGCCGACGAGCGACTGCATCGTCGCCGAGTGGTGGGGTGCGCAGTACGGCGCCCGGGTGACCAGCGGTTCACCCGGTGGGAGGATGCCCGCCACCGAGTGCACGGCCGTCACTTCGAGGGATTCCTGCCGGGTCAGCGGCGGCAGGATCGCCGTGAGGCGTTCGGCCAGCATCGTCTTGCCTGCACCGGGCGGTCCGGAGAGCATCAGATGGTGCCCCCCGGCTGCGGCGACCTCCAGGGCCTTGCGCGCTCTGGGCTGCCCGGCGACGTCGGCCAGGTCGGGGCGGTGCCCCGCGCCCTGCGTGCCGAGCGGCGCGAGACCCGTGCCGATGCCGGCGCCCGGCATCATCAGTCCGGCCAGCATCGCGTCGGGGCGGCCCCGGTCGGCTGCCGGCTCGTCGGGCACGGGCTCGTCGCCGAGCACGGCGATCAGCTGACGCAGGCTCCGCACCCCGAGGACCGAGACCCCCGGCACCAGCGCGGCCTCCCCCGCGGTCTGCTCCGGAACCACGACCTGCCGGTAACCCGCCTCGGCCGCCGCGAGGACCGCGGGGAGCACCCCGCGCACCGGACGGACCCGGCCGTCGAGGCCGAGCTCCCCGATCATCACCACATCGGCGATGGCCGCGGGATCGATCCGCTCCGCGGCGCCGAGCACCGCGCACGCTACGGCGAGGTCGAAGCCGGACCCTCCCTTGGGCACGGACGCGGGGGAAAGCCCCACCGTGAGCTTCTTCTGCGGCCACTCGGCCCCGGAGTTGACGACCGCGGCCCTGACCCGGTCCCGGCTCTCCACCAGACTCTTGTCCGGCAGTCCGACCAGGGTGAATGCGGCCACGCCCGGTTCCAGATCGGCCTGGACCTCCACCACCACGCCCTCGACGCCCACCAGCGCCACCGAACACGCCCGCGCGAACCCCATCAGGCCACGCCCCGGACATGCTCGGCGACCGGCGCTCCGCGCCGGGGCAGGATCACACCCACCAGATCGATCCGGACCCCGCCCCGGGGCGGTCCGCCGTGACGCTCGAGCCAGATCTCGGCGAGCCGGCGCAGCCGGTCCGCCTTGGTCGGGGTCACGGCCTCCATCGGATGCTCGAAGCATCCTGCCCTGCGGGTCTTCACTTCGCAGAAGACCATCGCGTCGCCGTCCCTGGCGACGATGTCGATCTCCCCTGCGCGACAGCGCCAGTTGCGCTCCAGTACGGCCATACCGGCGTCGGCCAGCAGCCGCGCCGCCAGGTCCTCGCCGTACCGCCCGAGTGCCCCCCGTGCGTTCATGTCGGCACCACCTCCGGCACCGACTCTGACGCGCCCCGTCCGATCTATTGGATCTTGGTGGACAACTCACTCATTGTGAATATTCCGGCCACCCGGACGAGTGAACCAACGCCCGGAAGCGACACCCGGAGCGGCATGCCGATCACCCGCCCGGAAGTTCGAGATCGCTCTTGTTGAGCTCCTCGATGTTCACGTCCTTGAAAGTCAGCACGCGGACCTGCTTGACGAACCTGGCGGGCCGGTACATGTCCCAGACCCACGCGTCCGCCATGGAAACCTCGAAAAAGACCTCGCCCTGGACCGAGTGCACCTGCATCTCGTAGTCATTGGTGAGGTAGAAGCGCCGTTCGGTCTCGATCACATATTTGAACAGACCGACGACATCGCGGTACTCCCGGTAGAGCTTCAGCTCCATCTCGGTCTCGTACTTCTCGAGGTCCTCGGCGCTCATGGCATGTTCCCCTTCAGCCGTGCGTCCCCCTATTGTGCGTCAGCCTCACGCACCCCTGGACGATTAGACGATTTCGGGGGCGAGAACCAGCGGATCGCGCGGGGGACCCTCGTCGAGCAGCGTGCGCAGCAGCTCGCCGAGCCTGGTCGGGTACACCGTCTCACGCGTCGCGAGAAGTTCGGCGGAAGTCCACCACCTGAGCCCGGCAACGCTGCGGAGCTCCAGCTCGGTGAGCCCCTTCTGGTCCGTGGCGGTCTGCGCCGTTCGAGCCAGGAAGTACCACTCGTCCTGGTCCCAGCGCCGCCCGTCGAACGGGAAGGAGCAGATCCGCGTCCAGAGAACCGGGCCCAGCTCGAGGTCCGTGATCCCGGTCTCCTCGGCGAGCTCGCGCAGCGCGGCCTCCGCCCTGGTCTCGTCGCCCTCCAGCCCTCCGCCGGGGGTGAACCACCAGCTCGTCCCGGGGTCGTCGGGCTCGAACCCGTGCAGCAGGAGGATCCGGTCGTCCGGGTCCAGGAGCACGACCCGGGCCACCTTGCGTGCCTCAGCGGGCACCGGCAGCGGCCCCTGCCCGCTTGTTCCCGCGTCCGGAGCGCCCCGCGATCGCACCGAAGGCGGCCCCGCCGACGATGAGTGCCACCCCCGCCACAACGGCCCCGATCTGCAGTCGCAGCGGCCCGTTGGACGACACGCCGCCCGGCAGGGCCGCGAAGGCCTCGGGGCGGTCGATCATGCCGTTCATGGGCCACGCGATGGCATCCACCCGCGCCTGCACGGCGCTGCGCGGCACCGAGCCCTGCCCCGGGTCCTTGAGGTGGACCCTGGAGTCCAGCGAACCGGTGCGCTCGTCACCGAGCAGGAAGAGCTGCCCCTCGGGGACCTCCGCCGTGAACTCCTGCACCGAGGCAGGGGCCTCGCCGTCGGCCTCGACCAGCAACGGGCCACCGTTCGCCCGCAGATACGGTTCCTCGATGGGCTTGCCGTTGATGGTCAGCCGGCCGTTCCTGTCGCAGCAGGCGACCTTGTCACCGCCGACACCCACGACCCGCTTCACCATCGGCACATCGCCCCACGCCGCGTCCGTGAAGACGACCACGTCACCGCGCCGCACGTCGGCGCCGTCCACCCGCTCCGCGAGCACCCGGTCCCCGGCGTTCACCGTCGGGGTCATCGACTCGGTCGGCACCGTGTACGGCTGGTACACCACCGCTCCCCAGGCGAACCCGCCGAGGAAGAGCACACAGCCGACGGCCACGGCCAGGTTCGACAACATGGTGCCGAGCCGGCCGCGGCCGTCATCCGTACGTCCTGTTCCGCTCATCCCAGCGCTCCCCCATCGGAGATCGACAATCGCTGATCCGAGTCGGCACCCTACCCGGCGGTACGCCCGCTGGTCAGCCTCCGACGGCGCCAGAACACGAGGGGCAGCGCTCCGGCTACACCGAGTGCTGCCGGAGCGGCGGCAGCCGCCTTGTTCAGCCCGGGCTGGTCGAACGTGCTCGGGACCGGCAGGGTCGCCCAGCGGTTGACCGGCCAGGCGACGACGATGGCCCGTCCGACCACCTCGTCCGTGGACACGGTGCCCTGCCCGGGCAGTTCCTGGTGGTAGCGGGAGTCCAGCGAGTTCTGCCGGTGGTCGCCCATCACCCAGATCCGGCCCTCGGGGACATGGATCGGCCCGAAGGGCTCGTCATCGCACGCGCTGTTGCCCCCGAAGATGAACGACTTGTCGTCCAACGCCTTGCCGTTGACGACGACGGGGCCGTTCTTCTTGCACTCCACCGTGTCGCCGCCGACGGCGATGACCCGCTTGATCAGGTCCTTCTCCTCGGCGGACGGCATGAGCCCGATGAAGCTCAGGAACTTCTGCACCGCGTTCGGTTCGGGAGCCGCGGTGTCCTCGAGCCAGCCGCCCGGGTCGTGGAAGACCACGACCTCGCCGCGCTCCGGCTCCGAGCCGAACCACGGCGTCAGCTTGTCGACGAGCACCCGGTCGCCCCGCTGCAGCGTGTTCTGCATGGAGTCCGAGGGGATCGAGAACGCCTGCACCAGGAACGTCTTGATCAGCAGCGCGAGAATGAGCGCGATACCGATGAGGAGCGGCAGCTCCTTCCAGAACGAACGCGGCTTCTTCTGCGCCGTACTGCCGCCGCCCGGTGAGTCGTCGCCCGGGGAATCGCCACCCGGGAAGCCGTCGCCCGGAGGGACGCCGTCACCCTCCGTCCGGCCCGCCGGGTCCGCCGGGATCCCGCCGCTCGAAGGCCGGTCCTCGGGTTCGCCGTGTCCGGATCGTGCGCCGACCGCCAAATCCCCCACATCCACTCCTCACTCCGTGCCACCGCCCGCGCCCGAATCGGCGCAGGCCCACCACTCCCATAACGAGCGGGAGTTCCGCAGGGGTCGGGAGCAGGATCATTCCGTTGCGATCCTGGGAGGACACACTATTCGACGGGCCGGTGGCCTCCGTCGTCCCGGCACGCGCATCCGGCACCGACGCGAACGTCCCGGGTTCCTCGAGCTTGCGCCAGTGACCGAACGGCCAGGCGATCACGACCGCCCGTCCCACGACCTCATCCTCCGAAACCGTGCCCCTGTCCGGTTCGTCGAGGTGGAAGCGGGAGTCCGCTGAGTTCGACCGGTGGTCACCCATCACGAAGATGCGGCCCTGCGGAACCTTTACCTCGAATTTGAGAGTGGAGGGCACATTGTCCGGATGCAGGTACGGCTCGTTGAGTGCCACACCGTTGACGGTGACCTTGCCGTCCGTGCCGCAGCACTTCACGGTGTCGCCCCCGACGGCCACCACACGCTTGATCAGATCCTGCTCGTCGTCCGAGGGCAGCAGTCCGATGAAGGTCAGCAGTTCCTTGACCTGCTTGACGCCGACCGGCGGGTCCTCCTTGGCGACGTTCTCCTGCTGCAGCCAGCCGCCCGGGTCCCGGAAGACGACGACGTCGCCGCGCTGGGGCTCGGAGCCGAACCACGGTGTCAGCTTGTCGACCAGCACCCGGTCGCCGATCTTGATGGTCTGCTCCATCGACCCGGAGGGAATGACGAAGGCCTGCACCAGGAAGGTCTTGAGCACCAGCGCGATCAGCAGAGCCACCAGGACGAGGAGGGGTATCTCCTTGATCGCGGACCTGCGCCTGCGCCGCTTGACCCTGCGGGCCAGCTTGCGGCGCTCCGCCCTCGTCGGCAGTGAGCGGGCCGTGGTCGGCCGGGTCCCGGTGGGCAACGGAACGTGCGCTTCCGCCTGTCCGCGCCTGCGCCCCCGGTTACCCATGGGTCGCGTCCGGCGGCCGTATGCCGGTGAAGGCATCGGTCCCGCCCAGGGAGCCGAGCCTGCCGAGCGGCCAGCCGAGCCAGTCGACCCGTCCGACGACCCGGTCCACGGGCACCATGCCGCCACCGGGCTGCCCCAGGTGGTCGCGGGAGTCCCGCGAGTTGCTGCGGTGGTCCCCCATGACCCACAGCGTGCCGTCGGGCACCACGATGTCGAACGCCACTTCGGACGGGTTGTCACCCGGGTACAGATACTCCTCGTACACCGACCGGCCGTTCACCTCGAGCCTCCCCCGCTTGTCGCAGCAGACCACGCGATCGCCCCCCACGCCCACCACCCGCTTCACGAAGTCGGTCTCGGCGGGTTCGGCCAGCCCCAGGGACGAGGCCGCCCCACGCAGGAGCGCGGTGACGGGGTTCTCGTCGGGCGTCTCCCGCACGAAGGAGCCGGTGCCGTCGAAGACCACCACGTCGCCGCGCTGTGGCTCGGAGCCGAAACGGTACGCCAGTTTGTTGACGAGCACCCGGTCCCCCACCCGCAGCGTGGGCTCCATGGAGCCGCTGGGGATGAGGAAGGGCTGCAGCACGAATGCGCTGAACAGCAGGAGAGCGACCGTGCAGAGCAACCCCAGGAAGGCGGCTCGCCCCCAGGACATCGGGGTGTCCGGCCGGTCCGGGACATGCGTGAAGCGCGACCCCTCCTCCGGCCCCTCTTGAGGGGCGGAGGAGCGATCGCGCTCCGTGTGCTGAGCTTCCGTGTCCATCGGGGCCGAATCCTATCCGGCCGCGCTGTGGACGCCGGCGCTGAATCAGCGGTCGCGCTTCTCCTTGATCTTCGCGGCCTTGCCGCGCAGCTCACGGAGGAAGTACAGCTTGGCGCGGCGGACGTCACCACGGGTGACGAGCTCGATCTTCTCGAAGATCGGGCTGTGCACCGGGAAGGTGCGCTCGACGCCGACGCTGAAGGAGACCTTGCGGACCGTGAAGGTCTCGCTGACGCCCGAGCCCTGGCGGCGGATGACGATGCCCTTGAACTGCTGGATACGGGAGCGGTTGCCCTCGATCACTCGCACGTGGACGTTGACGGTGTCACCCGGGCGGAAGGCCGGGAGGTCGGTACGCAGCGAGGCGGCATTGACGCCATCGAGCAGGGAAGCCATGTTGTCTGCTTTCTTCGCCGATGCCACAGGTCATCGACGGGAGAGTGGGAAAGTTCGGATGCTGATCACATCGGGCGGGCGTCTTTCCCCCTGTGGCAGGGGCGCACGCCGGACGTACAGCGGGCCTATTCTTCCACGGCCTCGGGCCTGCGCCAAAATCGGCCGCCCGGCTCCGGGGACCAGCCCAGGATGGAGAGGATCTCGCGGTCCTTCTTGTCGAAGCCGGCCGCCTCGCAACGCTCGATCAGGTCGGGCCTGTTGAGGGCGGTACGACGGAAGGCCTCGTCCCGGCGCCACCGCGCGATCCTGCCATGGTGACCGCTGAGCAGCACGTCCGGAATGCCGCGCCCACGCCACTCGGGCGGCTTCGTGTAGACGGGACCCTCGAGCAGATCGGCCATGGCTCCGGGCGCGAAGGAATCGTCACGGTGCGATTCGGCGTTGCCGAGGACTCCCGGCAGGAGCCGGGCCACGGCTTCCGTGATCACCAGGACGGCCGCTTCCCCGCCGGCCAGGACGTAGTCCCCGATGGACACCTCCACGACCGGCATGCGGGTGGCGTACTCGTCCATCACCCGGCGGTCGATGCCCTCGTACCTGGCGGGCGTGAAGATCAGCCACGGCCGCTCCGAGAGCTCGACGGCGAGCTCCTGGGTGAAGGGCCGCCCGCTGGGCGTGGGCACCACGAGCACCGGGGAGTGCGCCCCCGCCTCGTAGCCGCCGGCCAGTGCGTCGTCCAGGGCCTCGCCCCAGGGCCCGGTCTTCATGACCATGCCGGGGCCGCCGCCGTACGGGGTGTCGTCCACCGTGTTGTGCCGGTCGTACGTCCAGTCCCGCAGGTCGTGGACGTGTACGTCGAGGCGCCCCCGGGAGCGCGCCTTGCCGACGAGTGAGACGTTCAGCGGTTCCAGGTACTCGGGGAAGATCGTGACGACGTCGAGCCGCATCACGCGTCGCCCTTCCCGGGCTCGTCGGAGGCCTCACCGGCCGCCTCGTCAGGCGTGGAGGCCTCGTCGGCCTCCTCCTCGGCCTCGTCGCGCGAGGAGGCGACCACGGCCTCGCTCTCGTCGATCAGGCCGGGCGGCGGCGTGATGACGGCCCGCTGCTCCTCCAGGTCGATCTCGCTGACGATCTCCTCGACGAACGGGATCATCACCTCGCTGCCGTCGGGACGCTCCACGATGAACAGGTCCTGGGAGGGCAGGTGGGTGATCTCGGTGATCCGGCCGATCACGGTTCCGTCGGCGAGGACCACGTCGAGGTCCATCAGCTGGTGGTCGTAGAACTCCTCGGGGTCCTCGGGAAGCTCTTCCGGGTCCACCTCGGCGATCAGCAGCGTGTTGCGGAGCGCCTCGGCGGCCGTACGGTCGCGTACGCCCTCGAAGCGCAGCAGCAGCCTGCCGCTGTGCACCCGGCCGGTCTCGATCGTCAGGGGGCCCGTAGCCGCCGGTTCCGTGGCGAGGACGGCCCCGGGGCCGAGCCGCAGTTCGGGCTCGTCCGTGCGCACCTCGACGGTGACCTCGCCCTTGATGCCATGGGCGCGACCGATCCGCGCAACTACCAACTGCACGCTACTTCTCCCGGTGATGGTGTAGGGACGACAAAGGCCGGGGACGGCTCGAAAGCCCTCCCCGGCCCCGGCCGGTGTTCAACTCTTTCAGCGAACCTGATCCACATCGACGAGGTCGACGCGGATACCACGGCCGCCGATAGCACCCACGACGGTACGCAGGGCGCGTGCGGTGCGGCCGTTGCGGCCGATCACCTTGCCGAGGTCATCGGGATGGACCCGGACCTCGAGCACACGTCCACGGCGCAGATCGCGCGAGGCGACCTGCACATCGTCGGGGTTGTCGACGATGCCCTTCACGAGGTGCTCAAGAGCCTCCTCGAGCATGCTCAGGCCTCGGTCGACTCGGTGGACGCGGCAGCGTCGGCCGCCTCGTCCGCCTTCTTGTCCGACTTCTTGGCCTTCTGGGTGATGGCCTCACCCTTGGCCTCGTCGCCGTCCGAGGTAAGGGCCTCGAACAGGGCGCGCTTGTCAGCCTTGGGCTCCGGCTGCAGCAGCGGCGCGGGGGCGGGAAGGCCCTTGTGGGCCTGCCAGTCACCGGTGAGCTTCAGGATCGCGAGGACCGGCTCGGTCGGCTGGGCGCCGACGGACAGCCAGTACTGCGCGCGCTCCGCGTTGACCTCGATGCGCGAGGGGTTCTGCACCGGGTGGTACAGGCCGATCTCCTCGATCGCCCGGCCATCACGGCGGGTGCGGGAGTCGGCGACGATGATGCGGTAGTGAGGCGAACGGATCTTGCCCATGCGCTTCAGCTTGATCTTGACTGCCACGGAAGTGGTGTCTCCTGGTCTCTGACGTGGTTGGGCACAACAAGATGCCACGTGGGGTTGCGGTACTCGGGTGCCCGATGGACGCGTCAGCCGGAGGAAGAGAGGGGTCCTATGCGACTGTCGAGTACAGCTAGCCATTGTGCCACACCACATCACCTCACCCCACCGCGACCACTGCTTCCGGGATACGGAACGGCTTTCCGCAGCCGCCGCACACGATCGGGGCCTGTGCGAGGACCGAGGGGACCACGCGCACATTGCGACCGCAGTCGCAGACGGCCTTGACCCGCACGCCCCCTCCGGAGGAGCCGTGCCGGGCGGCGGGGCCGCGGAAGGAGCGCTTGGTGTCGGCGGCGGTGGCCACGGTGTGCGCCTTGAGGGCACGCTGGAGCCGCTCCGTCGTGGGACGGTACCGGCGTTTGGCCTCGGGATTGAGTGTCACCAGCGAGAATCCGCTGCTGGCATGGGGTTCCTCGGAATGATCCAGACCCAGTTCCTCGGCGATCGCGAGGAACCGTCGGTTGTGGTACCGGCCGGCACGGGAGGTGTCCCGGACACCTCTCGCGGCGGCGATGCCATGGACTGCCTCATGGAGCAGTCGTTCGAAGGAGAGCTCGGCGCCACAGGCGGACGAGGACTCTCCGATCAGGGACTCTGGCGCGGCAAGATCGGGCAGCTCGGGGTGGTACCGCTGAATGTCGGCCCACGCCTGTGCCAGCTCTGCGGCAAGTACAGGTGGTGTCGTGCTCACGTCGTGATAACGAGCCTGAGTGCCCCGGTGTTCCTATTCCGGGGCATCCCAAATAATTTGCACGTACCAGTCAGTTGCCGTCGATGCGTCCGGACGAGGGCGGGTGCGCAGATCTGCGGAGAAGGCTCACAGCTCGCACCAAGGCGGTACGTAGCGCCGCGTACGCCCCGGCGCGTATGCGGGGTAGCCCCACGGGCGACATTACCCGGCGCCGCCCGGACGGCCCCGAACCCCCCGCCCGTCCGGGCGGAGAGCCTTCGACGTGCTCCGTCCCGCGTGTCGGGTAAGACTGGGACGAGAGCGAGCAGCGGGCGTGCTGGTCCCCGGCACCCCCGGCCACGATGCGGAGGCCGGGGGCGCACGACCGGAGCACGCAAGCAATGCCATCCCACCCCGTCCGACCTCTGGACGGGACCGCGGATGCGGAGTTCTCTGGCATACGGGGGCTGCGGGCGCACCTACGACATCGGGGGCCGCCCACTCGGGCACGACCGACCTCTCGGCGGATTGGGGCGCATTCCATGACACCAACGCTCGTCCGGCACCACCGGTATGCGGATTCGTCCGCCACCGTGGATGGCGGCACCCGTGCCCGTGACTGGGCCGAGATCCAGGAGCGCATGCTGGCGCCGCTCTACGAAGCGGTGTACGAGCGGCTCGAAGTCGGGGCCCACACCCGGATGCTCTCCATCGGCTGCGGTTCCGGGCTCGCCCTGCTCATCGCGGCATCGCGCGGGGCGCACGTCACCGGAGTCGACACCGACCGTGAACGGCTCGCGCTGGCCCGCGAGCGCCTCGTGTCCGGCCAGGAGGCCGGGCCCGGGCGGCCGGACGCACCGGCGCGGGCGCGGCTGGTCGCCGGCGCCTTGTCGGCGGCCGCACCGGCCGGTGATCCGCCGTACAACCTGCTCACGGCGTTCGATCCGATCGGCTGCGCGGCCGGCGACTCCGAGGGTCTCTCGCCCGCGCTCGCCTCCGCCGTGCCGCTGGCCGCGCGGGGGGCCACCGTGGTCCTGACCGGCTGGGGACCGCCCGAGCGGTGTGCCACGGCTCCGGTGCTCCGGGTGGCGGCCCGGCTCGCCGAGTCGGCGCGCACACCGCGCCCCGGCGGCTGGCGGCCCGCGCTGCGGGACGACCTGGAGGACGTCGCGGCGCGGGCGGGGCTGAAGCCCGACGGATCGGGCCGGGTCTCCTGCCCCTTCGGGTACGCGGACCTGGACAGCGCGGTGCGCGGACTGCTGTCGACCGGCCTCTTCGACACGGCGATACGGGCCACGGACCGTTCCCAGGTGGAGAAGGAGGTCGCGGAGGCCCTGCATCCGCACCGGCGGCCCGACGGGACGGTATGGATGCCGAACGTCTTCCGTTATCTGGTGTGCGTGGTCTAGCGCCCGGGAGAGCTGTTGACATGAGGAAGGGGCGCCCAGCCGAGCGGGGCGCCCCTTCCTCATGTCTCCGGCCGGTCAGCCCATGAACTTCTTGAACTCGTCCGGCAGCTCGAAGTTCTTGTCCTCCTGGGCGGGCAGACCGAACGCGCCGCCCTGCGCCGCAGCCTCACGGCGGGCCGCCTCGGCCTGCTCCTCGGCCTTGCGCTTCATCGGGTTGCCGCTCTTGCGCTTGCCCTTGGCCTGCTTGACCTGCTTCTTCTGACGGCCCGCACCGCCACCCGAGCCGGGCATCCCGGGCATGCCCGGCATTCCGCCGCCCTGGGCCATCTTCGACATCATCTTGCGGGCCTCGAAGAAACGCTCCACCAGGCTCTTCACCGCGGAGACCTCGACGCCGGAGCCCTTGGCGATACGGGCCCGGCGCGAACCGTTGATGACGGTCGGTTCCTGGCGCTCGTGCGGCGTCATCGACTTGATGATCGCGGCCGTGCGGTCCACGTCCCGCTCGTCGATGTTGGCGATCTGGTCCTTGATCTGCCCCATGCCCGGCAGCATCCCGAGCAGCTTGGAGATGGAGCCCATCTTCCTGACCTGCTCCATCTGCGCCAGGAAGTCGTCGAGCGTGAAGTCCTTGCCCTTGCTCGACGCCAGCTTGGAGGCCATTTGAGCGGCCTCTTCCTGGCTGAAGGTCTTCTCCGCCTGCTCGATCAGGGTGAGCAGGTCACCCATGTCGAGAATGCGGGACGCCATGCGGTCGGGGTGGAAGGCGTCGAAGTCCTCGAGCTTCTCACCGTTCGACGCGAACATGATCTGCTTGCCCGTGACATGGGCGATCGACAGGGCGGCACCACCACGGGCGTCGCCGTCGAGCTTGGAGAGGACCACGCCGTCGAAGCCGACGCCGTCGCGGAAGGCCTCGGCGGTGTTGACCGCGTCCTGGCCGATCATCGCGTCGACGACGAAGAGGATCTCGTCGGGGCTGACGGCGTCGCGGATGTCCGCGGCCTGCCGCATCAGCTCCTGGTCGATACCGAGGCGGCCCGCGGTGTCGACCACGACCACGTCGTACTGCTTGGCCCGGGCGTGCTCGATCGAGTCCTTGGCCACCTGGACCGGGTCACCCACACCGTTGCCCGGCTGCGGCGCGTACACCGCGACACCGGCGCGGTCGGCGACGACGCTGAGCTGGTTCACGGCGTTCGGGCGCTGGAGGTCACAGGCGACCAGCAGCGGCGAGTGGCCCTGGCTCTTGAGCCAGAGACCGAGCTTTCCGGCGAGGGTCGTCTTACCGGCACCCTGCAGACCCGCGAGCATGATCACGGTGGGCGGGTTCTTGGCGAACCGGAGGCGCCGGGTCTCGCCGCCGAGGATCCCTACGAGCTCCTCGTTGACGATCTTGACGACCTGCTGGGCCGGGTTCAGCGCCTGGGAGACCTCGACGCCGCGCGCCCGCTCCTTGACGTTGGCGATGAACGCACGGACGACGGGCAGGGCGACATCGGCCTCGAGCAGTGCGATACGGATCTCGCGAGCCGTGGCGTCGATGTCCGCCTCGGACAAGCGGCCCTTGCCCCTGAGGTTTTTGAAAGTCGCGCTAAGGCGGTCGGAGAGAGTATCGAACACGGCGCTCGTCGGTCCTCAGGGTCGGGGGTGGTGGCAGGTCAATCGCCCTCCAGGGTATCCGGACCCCGTGGAACGCAAAGCCCCCGGCCGTTTCTCGTGACGAACGGCTCCGGCGGCGGGGTTCAGCGCAGTGCCTTCTCCACCTCCCGGGCGACTGCCGCCGCCCGCTCACGGGGCAGCGGCTCACCGTCGGTGTCCGTGACGTAGAAGGCGTCCACCGCGTTCGCGCCGAGCGTCGAGACATGGGCGCTGCGCACCCGTACCGCACTCTGCTCCAGGGCCCAGCCGATCCGGTGCAGCAGTCCCGGGGCGTCCTGGGCGCGCACCTCGATCACCGTGGCGAGCCGCGAGCCGGCCGCCGCCACGGTCACCCTGGGCGGCGGCGCCTTCACCCCGCGCCGCCTCGGGTAGGCGGCCTCGCGTTCGGCGAGGCGGGTCCGGATGTCCAGCGACCCGTCCAGGGCGCGTACGAGGTCGGCGCGGAGCCGGACGGCCTGCGGGAGGGATCCGTACTCGGCCGCGACCCGCCAGCTGAGCACCAGCAGACCGGCTGTTTCGCCGAGCTCGGTGGGGAGCTCGACGGCGCGCAGATCGGCGGCGCGGACGGTGAGGCGGTGCAGGGCGAGCACCCCTGCCGCGGCCGGCAGCACGCCGGGGCGGTCGGGCAGGGCGATGAGGAGTTCAACGCCCACGGGCCCCGGTTCGCCGTCCTCCGAGACGGGCTCGGGCTGGGTGTGCAGGGACAGGACGGGTTCGCCGGTGCGCAGGGCCTCGATCGCGAGACGTTCCTGTTCGGCGCTGGGCGCCAGGGGTTCCGGCTCGGGCGGCTCCTCCCCGGCCAGGAGCGCGGCGACGCGCTTGACGAGGTCCGTGACGAGTGAGGCACGCCAGGAGCTCCACGCGGCAGGGCCGGTGGCCAGGGCGTCGGCCTCGGTCAGGGCGTGCAGGAGCTCCAGCGTGGAGGCGCTGCCCACGGCGGTGGCGACGGAACGGACGGTCGCAGGATCGTCGAGGTCGCGCCGGGTGGCGGTCTCGATGAGCAGGAGGTGGTGGCGTACGAGGGTGGCGAGGACACCCACGTCCTGCTTGTCGAAGCCGATGCGGGCGGCCATGTCGCGCGCGATGACCTCGCCCGCGACGGAGTGGTCCCCGGGCCAGCCCTTGCCGATGTCGTGGAGGAGGGCCGCGACCAGGAGGAGGTCGGGGCGGCCGACGCGGCGGGTGAGGGAAGAGGCGCGGACGGCCGTCTCGACGAGGTGCCGGTCGACGGTCCAGGTGTGGACGGGGTTGCGCTGCGGACGGCAGTGGACCCGTTCCCAGTCGGGCAGCAGCCGGGTGATGATGCCTTCCGCCTCCAGGGCCTCCCAGACCCCGACGGTGGACTCGCCCGCGCCCAGCAGGGTGACGAGCTCCTCGCGGGCCTGCGCCGGCCACGGCACGGGCATCGGCTGGGCCGCGGTCCTCAGGTGGCGTACGAGGTGGCGGGAGAGCGGCAGCCCGGACTCGGCCGCCGCCGCGGCGGCCCGGAGGGTGAGGACGGGGTCCTTCTCGGGGCGTGCGGTGCGTGCCAGGACGACTTCGCCGTCCGCCTCGACGACGCCCTCGGCCAGCGGGGTGCGTTCCGGGGCGGCCTTGGCGCTGCCGCCGAGGATCGCCCGCAGCCGGGGCCGGACGGAGCGGGCGCGCAGGACGCGGTTGACCTCGCGCCAGGTGACGTCGGTGGCGTACGAGACGGTGCGGGCGGCCTCGTACACCTGGCGCAGCAGGGCGTCGGAGTCGAGGAGGCCGAGGGCGCCGGCGACCTGGTCCTGTTCCTGCAGGGCGAGCCGGTCGGTGGCGCGGCCGGTGGTGAGGTGGAGGGCGTCGCGGGCGTCGAGGAGGGTGCGACGGGCTTCGGCGAGGCCTTCGCGGGGTGCGTCGGCGACCCAGGAGGCGGCGACGGCGCGCAGGGCGGTGGCGTCGCGGAGACCGCCGCGGGCTTCCTTGAGGTCGGGTTCCAGCAGGAACTGGAGCTCGCCCATGCGTTCGGCGCGCTCCCGGCAGAGTTCGTCGAGGGCGGGGAGGCGCTTGGGTGCCTGGTTCCGCCAGTCGGCGAGGACCGCGGTGCGGAGTCCGGCGACGAGGCCGAGGTCTCCGGCGACGGGGCGCGCGTCGAGCAGCCCGAGCTGGACCTTGAGGTCCTCGCCGGCGGTCTTGAGTGCTTCGCCGGGGGTGCGTACGGAGTGGTCGAGGGCCAGACCGAGGTCCCACACGGGGTACCAGATGCGGTCGGCGAGGGCGGCGATGGCTCCGGCGTCGGCGCTGCCGTCGTGCAGGAGCAGGAGGTCGAGGTCGCTGCGCGGGGAGAGTTCGCCGCGGCCGTACCCGCCGACCGCGACGAGGGCCGCGCCGCGGACGCCCGCCGCCTCGGCGGCCGCGGCGAACAGCGCGGTCAGCCACTCGTCGGTGATCCGGGCCAGGGCAGCACGGCGCGGCGGCCCGGACTGCGTCTTCTCCTGGAGAAGACGCAGCCGGGCCGCCGCGTAGCCGCTGGGTCCCGAGTCCTCGGATTCGGTGGTCACTTCGGTGCTCGTCACCCAGCTGCCTTTCCGTTCGGGGGAACCGTCGGTCAGAGTGCGTCCGGGCCGCGCTCACCGGTCCGTACGCGGATCGCGGTCTCGACGGGGACGCTCCAGACCTTGCCGTCACCGATCTTGCCCGTCCGGGCGGCCTTGACGACCACGTCGATGAGCTGTTCGGCGTCCTCGTCCTCGACGAGGACCTCGATGCGGATCTTAGGTACGAGGTCGACGGTGTACTCGGCGCCCCGGTAGACCTCGGTGTGTCCGCGCTGCCGCCCGTAGCCGCTGGCCTCCGTGACCGTGAGGCCCTGGACGCCGAAGGCCTGGAGGGCCTCCTTGATCTCGTCCAGCCTGTGTGGCTTCACGACTGCGGTGATGAGCTTCATGCGTCCACCTTCTTGTTCGTCGGGGCTGCCGTGGCGCCGGGCGCCGGAGGTGTGCTGCGCGTGGCCGCGCCGCCGCCGGCGCCGCTGAAGTCGTACGCCGTCTCGGCGTGTTCGACCTGGTCGATGCCCGAGATCTCGTCGTCCTCGGAGACCCGCATGCCGATCGTCTTGTCCAGCAGGAAGGCGAGGATCGCGGAGACGACCAGAGAGTACGCGAGGACCGCGAACACTCCGACGGCCTGCTTGCCGAGCTGGTCGAGGCCGCCGCCGTAGAAGAGGCCCTTGACGTCGGACTGCACACCGCCGGTGGCGAAGAGGCCGACGAGGAGGGAGCCGATGACACCGCCGACGAGGTGGACGCCGACGACGTCCAGGGAGTCGTCGTAGCCGAACTTGTACTTGAGGCCCACGGCCATGGCGCACAGGACACCGGCGATGACGCCGATCGCGATGGCGCCGAGCGGGCTGACGGCGCCGCCCGCCGGGGTGATGGCGACGAGGCCTGCCACGGCGCCGGACGCCGCACCCAGGGTGGTGAAGGAGCCGTGGCGGATCTTCTCGTAGGCGAGCCAGCCCAGGACTGCCGCACCGGTGGCGACCTGGGTGTTGACGAACATGACCGCGCCGACACCGTCGTCGTTGCCGAGCCACGAGCCGGCGTTGAAGCCGAACCAGCCGAACCACAGGAGCGCGGCGCCGAGCATGACGAGCGGCAGGCTGTGCGGCCGCATCGGGTCCTTCTTGAAGCCGACCCGCTTGCCGATGACCAGGATCACGCCGAGGGCCGCGGCACCCGCGTTGATGTGGACCGCGGTACCACCGGCGAAGTCGATGACACCCAGCTCGAAGAGCCAGCCGCCGGCGCCCCAGACCCAGTGCGCGACCGGGAAGTAGACGACGGTGACCCACAGCGCGACGAACAGGGCCCAGGAGGTGAACTTGACCCGGTCGGCGAGGGCACCGCTGATGAGGGCCGGGGTGAGCACGGCGAACATCAGCTGGAAGACGGCGAAGACGTAGGTCGGGATGGTGTAGCCGTCCCAGAGCTCCGTGACGCCGATCCCGCTGAGTCCGACGAAGTCCGAGCTCCAGCCGATGACGGAGCCGACGTCGGCGCCGAAGGCGAGGCTGAATCCGTAGAGGACCCACAGGATCGTGACGATCCCGAGGCTGATGAAGCTCATCATCAGCATGTTCAGGGTGCTCTTGACGCGGACCATGCCTCCGTAGAAGAAGGCCAGGCCCGGGGTCATCAGCATCACCATCGCGGAGCAGATGAGCATGAACCCGGTGTTGGCGGCAGACAGCGTCGGGGCGTCTGCGGCAAGCGTCGTGATGCCTGGGGGCATCGGCGTCTCCTCGTCGTCGGTGCGGCCACGTGCGGGGGTGCGGGACCACTGTGGAAAAGGTGCGGGCCGGTTATGCGCCATGAGATTCGCGCAGCGCGGTTTCCACGAATGCCGCACGATGTTTCGCCTCAGTGACGAAGGAGCTTCGCGTGTTACGTCCGAATGAACCGGGAGTGGCGAAGCCGTTGTGCTGCCTACCATGCTGCCTGCGCCGCATACGGTGCGGTTCGGACGGCTCAGGACGTGAACCGGCCACGACAACCACCCGCTGACCTGGCAATGGGGGAGCCGAGTCGGGTTGTACGGGATGGCTGTCGTGGCCGGTGGCCGGGGTGGCGGTCAGACCGCTTCCGCTGTCTCCGGAAGCTGCTCGGTGAGCAGGTCGGTGAGCCGGGCGACCTCGGGAATGTCACCGAAGTCCCTGGCAGCGGTGTCGACGGTCTTGCGGAGCCGCGTGTTCACGCGCTCGGACCTGACCTTCTTGGCGATCTTCAGGGCCTGGGTGGCCAGCACGGTCGACTCCTCGGGCTCGCGCTTGAGGAGATGCACGGTGGCCATGCCGATGAGATTGAGCGCGAAGGACCTCTGGTGCTCGTCGTCCTCGCCGAAGAGCTCGACGGCGCGCGCCATGACGGGCTCCGCGAGCGAGGCGTACGTGGGGCTGCGGCCTGCGACGTAGGCGAGGTCACGGTAGGAATGGGCGTTCTCGCCGTGCAGTTCGGCGTCGGAGAAGAAGCGGATCCAGTCGGGCTCGGGCTCGCCGTCGAGTCCGGCGTCGGCGAAGGTGTCCTCGGCCATCCGGACCGCCCGCTTGCACTTGCTGGGCTGGCCCATGTTGGCGTACGCACGGGCCTCCATCGCATACAGCATGGCCTGGGTGCGTCCGGTGGCGCAGTCCCGGCTGCCGTACTGGGCGAGGTGGATGAGTTCGAGTGCGTCGTCGGGCCGCCCGAGGTGGATCATCTGACGGCTCATGCTGGACAGGATGTACGAACCCAGCGGCTTGTCCCCCGCCTCCTTGGAGGCGTGCAGGGCGAGGACGAAGTACTTCTGCGCGGTGGGCTGGAGGCCTACGTCGTAGCTCATCCAGCCGGCCAGTTCGGCCAGTTCGGCGGCGCACCGGAAGAGGCGCTTGGCGGTCGCCTCGGGCTGGGATTCCTGTAACAGGTCGGTGACCTCGTGGAGCTGGCCCACGACGGCCTTGCGGCGCAGCCCGCCACCGCACTGCGCGTCCCACTGGCGGAACATCGCGGTGGTGGACTCCAGCAGGTCCAGCTCGGGCCCGGAGAGCCGTGAGGGGCGTCCGCCGGGGGCGGCCTGTTCCGGCACCGGGGGTCCGGAGGGGGCCACGGGCACCAGCCAGCGCTGCATCGGCTCGATGAGGGTGGGGCCCGCCGCCAGGGCGAGGGAGGAGCCGAGGAAGCCGCGCCGCGCCAGCATCAGGTCGCTGCGGGAGAACTCACTGAGCAGAGCGACGGTCTGCGGGCCCGCCCAGGGCAGGTCGACGCCGGCCACCGAGGGGGACTGGTGGGCGGCGCGCAGGCCGAGGTCCTCGACGGCGACGACGGTGCCGAAGCGCTCGGAGAAGAGCTCGGAGAGGATGCGCGGGATGGGCTCACGGGGCTGTTCACCGTCGAGCCAGCGCCGGACCCGGGAGGTGTCGGTGCTGATGTGGTGGGCGCCCATCTGGCGCGCACGACGGTTCACCTGGCGCGCGAGCTCGCCCTTCGACCAGCCGCTGCGCACGAACCATGATCCCAATTGCCCGTTGGGGCGCTTTCCGGCATTCGCCTCGCCTGCGCCGCTGCCACTCACTGGAACGCCCCCATCCCGCTGAAACCTGTCGCGCGAACCTCTATCAGAATGCCGTGCATCGGTGCTGTCCGTACGGACGTTGCGCACCATCGAACAGAGAATCGGGTTGCCCGGGGCATACCCGTGAGCGCACATGCAATTGCATGGTTCGAGTACCGACGGTAATCCTACGATCACTGCTCACGCGAGGGTGACCGCAGAAACGCCACCATTCGCCACCCCTTCGGATGAACGCGCCCGGCGCTGACCGCGATTCACTTGACAGGCCGCGATCAGGGGCGAGCGGAGTGAAGCATTCAGGGGCGCGTGAACCGTATCGCGCAACCCCCGACGTCACCCCCGCGCGTCATATGACCGTCGGCAGCGCCGGAGGACGCTCGCGTGCTCCGGGTCGTAACCACCGGTGACTCGGACCCGTTGGAGGGGGCATGGGCTTCACGATCGGCGGCATCCGTGAGATGCGATCCGGCTCGCGGCGCCGCGGCCGTGCGGCCGAGGGCACCGCGGTGGCCGAGTACACAGGGCTCTGGGGCTGGGCGGTGGCTCCGGGGGCACGGGCGAGCGACGGCGCCTGCTCCTGCGGCGACAGCGCGTGCGCGGCCCCCGGGGCCCACCCCCTGGACTTCGCCCAGGAGGTACCGGCGGGCGCCACCTTCACGATCGCCGCGAACGCCTGGGCCGAGGTGCCCGGCGCTTCGATGCTGCTCCCCGTGGGGCGCAGCTTCGACGTGCTCGACGTCGCCGAGGCCGCCGGCCGCCGGGCCCTCGTACGCATGGAGCGGATGGGGCTGCCGCTGGGCCCGGTGTCGGTGACACCCACCGGCCGGACACAGTTCTTCGTCGCCCCCGGCGCCGCGGCCGGACTGCCGGGGCTCCTGTACCGGATGGGCTGGGACGACGCGGATCTCGACCTGCGGGCACTGGGCCCGGGTTCGTACATCACGGCTCCGCCGTCCGACCTCGGAGGCCTGGGGCCGGTCCGGTGGCTGCGTCCCCCGGTGCCGGACACGGCGGTCGCTCCCCCACAGGCACGGCTGCTGCTGGGGACGCTGGCCTATATATGCCACCGCTGGTGACAGGCGGGACATGAGGAAGGGCGATGGACCCGAGGAGGGTCCACCGCCCTTCCGGCGTGCGCGGGGTACGGGAGTCAGTCGCCGATCAGTGCGTCGACGAAGGCCTCCGGCTCGAACGGAGCCAGATCGTCCGGTCCCTCACCGAGCCCGATGAGCTTCACCGGGACGCCCAGCTCACGCTGGACCGCGATGACGATGCCGCCCTTGGCGGTGCCGTCCAGCTTGGTGAGGACGATGCCGGTGATGTCGACGACCTCTGCGAACACCCGTGCCTGCACCAGGCCGTTCTGGCCCGTCGTGGCATCGAGGACGAGGAGGATCTCGTCGAGCGGCCCGTGCTTCTCGACGACGCGCTTGACCTTGCCGAGCTCGTCCATGAGGCCGGTCTTGGTGTGCAGCCGGCCGGCGGTGTCGATGAGCACGACGTCGGCACCCTCGGCGATACCTTCCTTCACCGCGTCGAAGGCGATCGACGCGGGGTCGCCGCCCTCGGGCCCGCGGACCGTACGGGCACCGACGCGCTCGCCCCAGGTCTGGAGCTGATCCGCGGCGGCTGCACGGAAGGTGTCCGCCGCACCGAGCACGACGCTGCGGCCGTCGGCGACGAGCACCCGGGCGAGCTTGCCCGTGGTGGTCGTCTTGCCGGTGCCGTTGACTCCGACGACCATCACGACGCCGGGGGTCTCGGCGCCGCCCTCCGTCTTCACGGCACGGTCGAAGTCGGTGCCGAGAAGGGTGATGAGCTCCTCACGCAGCAGCGTGCGCAGCCCTTCCGGCGTACGGGTACCGAGGATGCGGACCCTCTCACGGAGCCGCTCCACCAGTTCCTGGGTGGGCGCGACACCGACGTCGGCGGTCAGGAGCGTGTCCTCGATCTCCTCCCAGGTGTCCTCGTCGAGGTTGTCGCGGGACAGGAGGGTGAGCAGCCCCTTGCCCAGGGAGTTCTGCGAGCGGGCGAGCCGGGCACGGAGGCGCACCAGGCGCCCCTCGGTGGGCTCGGGGACTTCGAGCGGGGGGATCTCCGGCTCGATGACCGCCGGGGCTTCCCCGACGGGAGCCTCGGTTCCGGGGGGACCGACCTCCTCGATGGTGCGCCGCGCTTCGTCGCGCGGCGCCTCGGCTTCGTCGCCGATGTGGGGTTCGGCGGGAGCAGTGATGGTCGGCGTGCTCGACGGCGCCGAGGGCGGCAGCTGCTTCTTCTTGCGGCTGCTGACCACGAGCCCGCTGATCAGGCCGACCGCGACCAGGGCGATGACTACAGCAAGGATGACGATTTCCATAACCCGTCCAGTATCGGCCACCGCCGTGGTCCGGGCGGTTCCCAAGGACCGCCCGGACGGACCTCGAGGGCGTTATGCACCCTTTGGTGGTAAAGGTACGCTGCTGCCCGTGGAGAACCGCGGTCTCGATCCCGTCCCCGACGCCGAGCGCACCGGCCGGGTCGGCACTCTCTTCCCCACCTGGGTGACGGCGAACATGACGGTCCTGCTGCTGACCGTGGGCGCCGGGCTCACCGTCTTCAACGGGTTGAACTTCTGGCAGGTGCTCGCGGTCGCGGTGACGGCCCCGCTGCTCTCCTTCGGGCTCGTCGGCCTGGTGTCGATCGCCGGGAAGCGCGGTGGCTCGCCCGGCATGGCGCTGTCGCGGGCGGTCTTCGGTCAGCGCGGCAACCTCTTCCCCGGCGCCCTGCTGTGGGTGGCCCGCTGGGGCTGGGAGACGGTCAACGCGGTCACGGGCTCCTACGCCCTGCTGGCGGTGCTCCACCTACTGTTCGATGTCCGGAGCACCAACAGCCTGGTCATGGCGACGCTGACCGCCTTTGTGGCGAGCAGCTTCCTGGTGTCGGGGCTCGGCATCCGGGCGCTGCGCAGGTGCTGTGCCGTGTCGTCGTACCTGTTCGGCGGCGCCAGTCTCCTCGTACTGGTCCATGTGATCGGCTCGACACCGTGGCGGGCGGTCCTGGACCGGCCCGCGGGCCCGGCGGCGATGATGATCGCGGGAATCGGGACCCTGGTCGCCGGAGGCATCAGCTGGGTCCCGTCCGCCCCGGACTTCACCCGCTACCTGCCGCGTTCGGTCTCCGGGCGGGCGATGGTCGGCGTGACCGTGGGAGGGGCACTGATCATCGTCCTGCCGATGGTGATGATGGGCGCGGTGATGGCGGTGGGTACTCCGGGACTGGCCGTCACGGATGATCCGGTGGCCTTCATCGGACCGCTCCTGCCGGGCTGGATCTCGGTGCCGTATCTCCTGATCGCCGTCTTCGGCATGGTGATGATCAACGCCATGTCGATGTACTCCGCAGGCTTCACCGCGCAGACACTCGGGTTCGCGCTGCCCCGCGCCTGGGCCGTGGGCGTGAACGCAGCCATCAGTCTGCTGCTCGGCGGACTGCTGATGATGGTGGCGACGAGTTTCCTCAACACGTTCATCTCCTTCCTGGCCCTGCTCGCCGTGACGTTCTCCGCCTGGGTCGGGGTGTTCGGGGCGGATCTGCTCCGGGGGCGCACGTACGACGCGGCGGCCCTGATGGACACGACGTCCCGCAGCGCCTACTGGTACTCGGCCGGCTTCTGCTGGCAGGCCATGACCGCGTGGGCCGCCGCACTCACCGTGGGGCTCCTGTTCACGACGGTGGAGTGGTTCAGCGGCCCTCTCGCCACCACCTGGATCGGCCGCAACGGCCTGGGCTGGGCGGCGACGATCCTGGCCGCGGCGGGGGTGTACGCGCTGCTGCCGCGTCCGGCCGCCCGTGGGGACGGCGGCAGCCTCGCCGGCTTCTGACGGGCGGTCCGTCGCGGAACCGGCCCCGGTCCGTCGCGGTAGCCGCCCGCGACAGCACGCTGCCCCGGTCGGGCGAGTGGCCGGACCGGGGCAGCGTTCTGTTCCGAGGAGAGGGGCAGCGGGGATTAGCCCATCTCCTCCAGCGCCTTGCCCTTGGTCTCCTTCACGAACTTGAGCACGAAGGGGATCGAGAGCACGGCGAAGCAGGTGTAGATGATGTACGTGCCCGACAGGTTCCAGTCGGCCAGGCTCGGGAAGCTCGCGGTGATCGCCCAGTTGGCGATCCACTGTGCGGACGCGGCGACTCCGAGCGCGGCGGCGCGGATGCGGTTCGGGAACATCTCACCGAGGAAGACCCAGACCACGACACCCCACGACAGTGCGAAGAAGAGCACGAAGACATGGGCCGCGATGAGTGCGACGGTGCCCTGGGTGTCGGGGAGCTTGCCGTCGACCAGGTCGGCGGAGAAGGCCCATGCCTCGACGCCCAGCGCGACGGCCATACCGGCCGAGCCGACGAGCGCGAGCGGCCTGCGGCCGACCCGGTCCACGAGGATCATCGCGATCACGGTGCCGATGATGTTGATGATCGACGTGGTGAACGAGTAGAAGAACGAGCTGGTCGGGTCGATGCCGACCGACTGCCACAGCGTCGACGAGTAGTAGAACGCCACGTTGATGCCGACGAGCTGCTGGAAGACGGACAGTCCGATACCGACCCAGACGATCGGCAGGAAGCCGAAGCGGCTCCCGAGCAGGTCGCTGAACTTGGACTTGTGCTCGCGGTGCATGGCCGTCTCGATCTCGAGCACGCGGGCGTCGAGATCGACGTTCTTCCCCTCGACCTCTCCGAGGATCTTCCGGGCCCGGTCCTTCTTGCCGACGGAGATCAGGAAGCGCGGCGACTCGGGGATCGCGAAGGACAGCAGCCCGTACAGGACGGCGGGCACGACCATGACGCCGAGCATCCACTGCCAGGCCTCGAAGCCGCCGATCTCACCGCGCTGGTCGCCGTCGGCGATCTGCAGGATGCCGTAGTTGACCAGCTGCGAGATGGCGATGCCGATGACGATGGCGGCCTGCTGGAAGGAGCCGAGCCGGCCGCGGTAGGCGGGCGGCGAGACCTCGGCGATGTAGGCCGGGCCGATGACCGAGGCCATACCGATCGCGAAGCCGCCGATGATCCGCCACATGGCGAGGTCCCACAGGGCGAAGGGGAGCGCGGAGCCGATGGCGCTGATGGTGAACAGCACGGCGGCGATCTGCATGCACCGGATGCGGCCGATCCGGTCGGCGATGCGTCCCGCGGTCGCCGCGCCGATCGCACAGCCGATCAGTGCGATGGCGATGACCTGCGCCAGCGTCCCCGAGCCGATGTCGTAGCGGTCACGGATGGCTTCCACCGCTCCGTTGATCACGGAACTGTCGTAGCCGAAGAGGAAGCCGCCCATCGCCGCGGCTGCGGTAATGAAGATGACATGGCCGAGGTGCTCCGGGTGGGCCTCCCGGGCTCCGGACTCCGGTCCGTGCGCTGTGCTGGTCACATGAACTCCTGATGCCTGGCCGCAACGTCAGGCGTGGGGGGTGAGCTCTCCCAGTGGCGCACAACTTCCCGTCAGACACCACTTGAAGGTAAAAGCAACATTGCAGAGATTATGCGTTCAAGTTTCGAAGTCAAGACGCGGCCCTAGGCCTGGAAGTACTGACAACTACCCACTAGCACCCAAAAGGTGCGTTGAAGTGTTGAAGATTAGGTAAAGACGGCGTGCCCGTGTGTGCCCACGGCCCGCCCGGCCCCGCGGGTCCTCAGCGGAGCCGCTGGCTGATCACCTTGGAGACTCCGTCGCCCTGCATCGAGACGCCGTACAGCGCGTCGGCGACCTCCATCGTCCGCTTCTGATGCGTGATCACGATGAGCTGCGAGCTCTCCTGGAGCTCCTCCATGATCCGGATCAGACGCTGCAGATTGGTGTCGTCGAGCGCCGCCTCGACCTCGTCCATCACATAGAACGGGCTCGGCCTGGCCTTGAAGATGGAGACCAGCAGGGCAACGGCCGTAAGGGATCTCTCGCCGCCCGACAACAGCGACAGCCGCTTGACCTTCTTGCCCGGCGGCCTGGCCTCGACATCGAGTCCGGTCGTCAGCATGTTGTCCGGGTCGGTGAGGATGAGCCTGCCCTCACCGCCGGGGAAGAGCCGTGAGAAGACACCCTCGAACTCACGCGCGGTGTCCCGGAACGCTTCGGTGAACACCTGCTCGACCCGCTCGTCGACCTCCTTGATCACCTGCATCAGATCGGCGCGGGTCTTCTTCAGGTCCTCGAGCTGCTCGGAGAGGAACTTGTGCCGTTCCTCCAGCGCGGAGAACTCCTCAAGGGCGAGCGGATTCACCTTCCCGAGTTGCTGATACGCCCGTTCGGCCGCCTTCAGCCTCTTCTCCTGCTCCGCCCTGACGAACGGCTTCGGCTGGTTGCGCGGGTGCTCCGGATCCTCCGGCAGCTCCTCGCCCTCCGCCGCGGGGGACGGCGGCACGAGCTGTCCGGGGCCGTACTCGGCGGCCAGACCGGCCGGCTCCACGCCGAACTCCTCCAGCGCCTTCGTCTCCAGCTGCTCTATCCGCAGCCGCTTCTCCGCGCCGAGCACCTCGCCGCGGTGCACCGAGTCGGTCAGCCGGTCGAGCTCGCCCTTGAGGTCACGGCCCCGGTTGCGTTCCGCCGCCAGTTCACGCTCGCGCCCGGCCTTCGCGGCCTCGGCCGCGACCCTCTCCTCCTCGGCCCGTACGACGGACACCTCGACGTGCGCGAGCAGCTGCCGGGCTCCGGAGGCCACCGCGGAGGCCACCGCGGCCTCGTGGCGCAGTCGGGCGCGGCGCTGCTCCGCGCGGGTCCGGGCCTCGCGCTCGGCGCGCGCCCCGCGGTCGAGGGCCTCGGCGCGCCCGGCAAGTCCCTTGACCCGCTCCTCGTGGGTACGGACCTGGAGCCGCGCCTCCATCTCGGTCTGGCGTGCGTTGGCGCCGTCGGCGGCGAGCCTGTCCCGTACGGAGGTGTCGGGCTCCTCCTCCACCGGGGTCTCCTCGGCGACGAGCAGCCGCTCACTGAGCTCCTCGGCCTCCTCGGTGGCCCGCTCCAGCGCCTCCTGCGCCCGGGCCGCGGACGCGGTCGTACGCTCGGCCTCCCCGGCTGCGCCCCGGGCCTGCCCGGCCAGGCGGCCGAGTTGCTGGGCGACCCCGGACTTCTCCCGCTCCGCGGCTCGGCGCCGCTCCCCCAGCTCCTCCACACGGGCCGCGCCCTCGCTGCGCAGGGTCCCCGCACGCTGTTGCGCCCCGGCGAGCTCCTCGCACCGTACGGCCAGCTCGGCCAGCTCCGCTGCGGCCTCGTCGACCGAGGCCTGCACCTCCAGAAGGCTGGGCGCCCCGGCGGACCCTCCGTGCGCGAAGTGCGCCCCCAGCACATCGCCCTCGGCGGTCACCGCGGTCAGCCCCGGATGGGCGGCGACCAGGTCCTCGGCGTCCTCCAGCGTGCCGACGACGACCATGTCGCGTACCAGCCGCCGTACGGCCACCATCAGTTCGGCGGGGCCCTGCACGAGCTGGGCGACGGAAGGCGCGGACACGGCCCCCGCCCGGTCGGCGGATGCGACGGCCGCGTCCTGACCGGCCGTGGGCACAAGGGCCGAGGCCGGATCGGCCGGCGCCGGAACGGTCCGCCCCGGCTGCGCGGCCTGCCCGGTGGCCGGGTACCCGGGCGCACCGGGCTCCCCGCCCTGTCCGGGTACGAGCCCCGCACCGTGCTCCATGCCGCCACCGGTAACGCCGGACGCCTGGCCGGGCAGGTGTCCCGCAGCGGCCCCCGTACCTCCGAGCAGCAGCGCCGCGCGGCCCGCGTCCTGCTTGCGCAGCAGACGGATCGCGTCCGCCGCAGTCGCCGGGTCCGTCACCGCGATCGCGTCGGCCGCCGCCCCCAGAGCCGCCGCCACCGCGACCTCGTGCCCCGGAGCCACGGTGAGGAGTTCCGCGGCCGGGCCGAGCAGTCCCGACAGCCGGTCCCCCGCGCCGAGCAGCACGCCCGTGCCGTCCTTGCGGCGCAGTCCCAGCGAGAGCGCCTCGTGACGGGCGGCGAGCGCGGCACGCTTGCGCTCCGCCGACGTGGCCGCCTCCCGGGCCGCGCCGAGTGCGGCCTCGGCCCCCGCCAGCTCCCGCTTGGCCGCCTCGTGCTGTTGCGCCAGTTCCGCGTCGCCCGCGTCCAGGCCGTCGACTTCGGCCTTGAGCTGTTCGTACTCCTCCTGTGCGGCGACCGCCCGCTCGCGTGCCTCGTCCCGCGATGCGGTGAGCCTGTCGATCTCGGCCTGCGCCGAACCGGCGCGGCTGCGGGCAGCGTTGACCTGGCCGTTCAGCCGGGCGAGGCCTTCGCGCCGGTCGGCGATGGCCCGGGCCGCGTCCCGGAGCCTGCGCTCCTCGGCGGCCAACTCGCGTTCCAGCTCGGCCCGGTGCGCGGTGGTGTCCTCCAGGGCGTGTTCCGCCGCCTCCAGCGCGGCCTCCAGCTCCGCCTCCTGCTCGCGGATCCGGGCGGCCTCGCGCTCCATGTCCTCGGGGTCCCGGCCGCGCCGCTCCTCCTCCGGTGCGGCGGAGGCGCTCTTCACGCGCGCGTCGGCGAGCGAGATCGTGCCCCGTACGCGTTCGGCCAGCTGCGAGAGTTCGTACCAGGTCTGCTGGGCCCGCTGCAGCCTCGGTGCGAGCCGCCGTACCTCGTCCTCGAGGTCGGCCTCGCGGGCGAGCGCCGCCTTGAGCTCGGCCTCGGCCTTCTCCCTGCGCAGTTTGAGCGCCGCCTCGTCGGCGATCTCGCCGCGCAGCGCGTCGTGCAGCCCGACCAGGTCGTCGGCGAGGAGGCGCAGCCGTGCGTCACGCAGATCGGCCTGGATGACGGCGGCCCGGCGGGCGACGGCGGCCTGGCGGCCCAGCGGTTTGAGCTGGCGCCGCAGTTCGTCGGTCAGGTCCTGGACCCGGGCCAGGTTGGCCCCCATCGCCTCCAGCTTCCGCAGCGCCTTCTCCTTGCGCTTGCGGTGCTTGAGTACGCCGGCCGCCTCCTCGATGAAGGCGCGTCGCCCCATCGGATCGGCGTGCAGTACGGAGTCCAGCCGCCCCTGGCCGACGATGACATGCATCTCGCGGCCGATACCGGAGTCCGAGAGGAGTTCCTGGATGTCGAGCAGTCGGCAGGTGTCGCCATTGATCTGGTATTCGCTGCCGCCGTTGCGGAACATGATCCGGGTGATCGTCACCTCGGCGTACTCAATGGGCAGCGCACCGTCGGAATTGTCGATGGTCAGCGACACTTCCGCGCGGCCGAGCGGTGGTCTGCCGGTGGTGCCGGCGAAGATCACGTCTTCCATCTTGCCGCCGCGCAGGCTTTTGGCTCCCTGCTCGCCCATGACCCAGGAGAGCGCGTCCACCACATTGGATTTGCCGGACCCATTGGGTCCGACGACGCAGGTGATCCCCGGTTCGAACCGCAGGGTCGTGGCGGAGGCGAATGATTTGAAACCACGCAGGGTCAGGGCCTTGAGGTGCACGCCGCCGGACTCTACCTTTCACTCTCGGTTTCGCTGATGAAGGTGCAGGGCACATCAGACGGTAAGCGAAGAGCGATAGATCCGGGACGGGCCGGGGGGCAAAGAAAGAAGGGACGCCGAGGCGTCCCTTGTAAATCGTATGCAGTCCCGCGTGACGGATCGCGAACGGGCCGGATCACAAGCAATCCATACAGTTCCCGGACGACGATCCGTGACGAAGACATTCCAGTGGTGATCCCGTACGGCTGCCACGTGCAGCCCGACCGGCCCCGACAGGGCCATCGGTCAGGTCAGCGCGGGCTCCGCCTGGGGTACGTCAATGTCGATGCTGTCGAGCAGCGACTCTTGGTGCTGGGCGGCGGCGTTGAGCGCGTCGTTCTCGTCCTGGATCCGTACGAGCTCGGATTCCAGGTCCTGGACGCGCTGCTGGAGCCGTCGCATCTCGGCGAGGAGTCGCGGATCGGAACCGCCGACGTAACCGAGAAGCGCCTTTGCCATGATGGATGGTCCTCCACACTGAGTGACCGACCGATGCGGTGTGGGTCGTGAGGGAATCGCACCCGCGGTGCTCGGCAGTGCTCTGTCTTCACTGTGGTTCTGCTGCCAAACAGCTCTGCCAAACAGCTAAGGTGCGCGGGGTTTTCAGCGTCTCACCAAAAAGTTTGACGGTCAACACGATCACACCCCGTTGAGCCGGGTGTCCCGGGGGCGCGCGGCCGGACGATCATGCGGCGCGACTCTCCTGCGGGGTCCCGAGGGGCGTGGAGATCTTCGTCAATGCCGCAGCCTGGCATGACATGACGTTCTTGGCAACCATGCTCCGTCGGCGGGTTCTTTCGCAGGTCATTTCGGGTGCGGGGTCCTCGACGACCCGCTCGGTCACCCCTCGCGGCACCCCGGATACGGAGCGGATCCGTGTGCCCTTTCGTCACCCCGGTCAGCGGATTGCGAATCCCTCATATCCACCGCGCGGCGTGTCCCAGATCTCAGTGACTCCGTCCACGCGGCCGGGTGTGTCGTCGGAGCCGAGCCAGTCGAGCAGACGGTGGCAATTCTCACGTGCCCCTTCGGCAACAACCTGCACCCTGCCGTCGTCGAGATTGAGGGCAAAGCCGGTGAGGCCTCCGATCTCCAAAGCATTTGCCCTGGTGAACCAGCGGAACCCTACTTGCTGTACTCGGCCGCGTACCCAGACGACGAGTCGTGCATCTTCGCTCATGCCCGAACGCTAACCGGCCAATTGCTCAACGAGCACGTCACCCCTTTACGCCATGGCGTACAGTCCCCTCGCAATAGCCTCACCCGAACGGGTGAGATCGACAGCGAACACGGTGACGTCGCAGTGACGCCCGGAGCACGAGGAAGGCACAGCGCATGGGACGCCATCGACGCTCGGGCGCAGCCCCCGCCGCTGACCAGCACACAGCGGGCGGGACGAGCGGGCACCGCAGCACCCGCCGCAGGAAGCGGGCCGGGGCGCCTCTGCGCACCGGACTTCTCGGCGTGTCCGCGGCCGTGGCCGTCGGCGCGGTCGCTGTCGCGTCGGGCCTTCTGCCCGGCGGTGACAACACCTACAGCGTGAGCGGCGGCCCCGCCTCCGACCAGGTCCGCGCGGGCGGTGCCCCGGACCTGCTGACGCAGGGCGGTTCCTCCGCCACGCCGACCGACCGCGCATCGGAGTCCGCGTCCGCCCAGGCCGGACGGGGAAGCGTGCGCCCCGCGGCGCCGTCGAAGTCCGCCTCGGCCACTCCGACGAAGAAGCCGTCCGCCACCGCCTCGAAGCCGGCGGCCAGGAAGGCCGACAAGCCGACGAAGAAGCCGGAGCGCACGAAGGCGCCGGCCGCGGAGTCGAAGAAGCCTTCGAGCCCGGCCACCAAGGCCCCGGCCGCGCCGAAGAAGCCGTCCGCCACTCCGAGCCGCAAGACCACGGCCCCGACGGCCGACACCTCCGCGCAGGCCGAGGTGCTCGCCCTGGTCAATCAGGAGCGCGCGAAGGTCGGCTGCCGCCCGGTCACCGCCAGCGCCTCGCTGAACGCGCTCGCCCAGAGCTTCAGCGAGGACATGGCCGCCCGCGGCTTCTTCGGCCACACCGACCCCGACGGAGCGACCCCCTGGGACCGCGCCGACAAGGCCGGCGTGGAAGGCCTCGGCGGCGAGAACATCGCCCGCGGCCAGGCCGACGCCCAGGCCGTGATGGACGCCTGGATGAACAGCGACGGCCACCGCGCAAACATTCTCAACTGCGACTACACGACGCTCGGCGTGGGTGTGCAGCTCGGTTCCGGCGGCCCGTGGTGGACGCAGGACTTCGGCTTCTGACCCGCTCCCGGCCGGCTTCCGGCCTCTCCGCGACGGCATGACGTAGGTGCAGCGCTCACCAGAAGTGAGCGCTGCACACGCGTAAGCTGGCCCCCATGGGCGGGACGGACATGGGCGGATCGGGTTTGGGCGGATCGGGCATGAGCGGGTCGGATGCGGACTCCGCGCGCAACGGCAGCGGAGTGCCCTTCGACGTGTTCTCCCGGAACTGCCCCTCCCGCGGAACGCTGGAGCACGTCACGGGCCGCTGGGGCAGTCTGACGCTCGGCGCGCTGTACGGGGGCAGCCTCCGCTTCAACGAGCTGCGCCGTCGGATCGACGGGGTCAGCGAGAAGATGCTCTCCCAGACCCTGCACGCCCTGGAGCGCGACGGTCTGGTGCACAGGGAGGCCCAGCCCACCAACCCGCCGCGGGTCGACTACGAGCTGACAGCTCTGGGCCGCGAGGTCACCGGACAGTTGCTGGGGCTCATCCACCTCGTGCAGGGCCGGATGCCCGAGGTGCTCGACGCACGCGGGCGCTACGACGGGGCACACGGAGCCTGAACCGCCGCGGCCCGTGCCCGGCGGACGTGCCTGAGCCGCCTCAGCCCGTGCGCGGCGGCCGCTGACAGCGTGGGCAGAAATAGCTGGATCGGTTCATCCAGGGGCGACGGCGCATCGGCGTGCCGCAGCGGTGGCACGGCTCGTCCTCGCGTCCGTACGCGTCGAGCGACCGGTCGAAGTAGCCGGACTCGCCGTTCACGTTGACATAGAGGCTGTCGAAGCTGGTGCCGCCCTGATCGAGCGCCTCGTGCATCACCGCCCGTACATGGCCCAGCAGCTCAGCCGACTTCGGCCGGGTCAGGGTCGCGGTGGGCCGCTCGTAGTGCAGCCGGCTGCGCCAGAGCGCCTCGTCCGCGTAGATGTTGCCGACCCCGCTGATCAGGGACTGGTCGAGCAGGGCGCGTTTGACCGTCGTACGGCGCAGGCGCAGCGCCGTGTGGAACGCGGCGTCGTCGAAGGCCGGGTCGAGGGGGTCGCGCGCGATGTGCGCGATGACGTCGGGCAGTCCGTCGGGGGTGTTCTCGTGGAGCGAGAGGCCGCCGAAGGTGCGCTGGTCGACGAAGCGCAGTTCGGTGCCGAGGTTGTCGTCGAAGCGGATCCTGATCCGCAGATGCTTCTCGTCGGGGGCCTCCCCTGGCTGCACCAGCAGCTGACCGCTCATGCCGAGGTGGCCGAGCATCGAGGAGGACACCTCCTCCAGCGGTACCCAGAGGTACTTGCCGCGGCGCATCGCCGTGCCGAAGCGCCGGCCCGTCAGCCGGGCGGCGAAGTCCGGCCCGCCCGCGAGGTGTCGGCGGACCGCACGCGGGTGCAGGACCTCGACCTCGTCGACGGTCCGCCCGGTGACCCAGCGCTCCAGACCGCGCCGTACGACTTCGACCTCGGGCAGTTCGGGCACGGCGCTCCTTCGAGGACATGACGGCAGGACAACGAAAACCCCCCGGTGCGCCAGGCACCGAGGGGCTGTCGGATGGTTCAGGCCGGAGTGGCGTCCGTGTTCGGCGACGGGTCGGCAGGGGTGTCGGCGACCCCTGCGTCGGCAGCGGCCTTCTCTGCCGCCTCCCGCGCTTCTGCGGCGGCGCTGATCTCACGCCAGGCGGATTCTGCCGCCTGCTGCTCCGCTTCCTTCTTGCTACGGCCGGTGCCGGTGCCGTACGAGACACCACCGACGCGAGCAGCAGCAGTGAAGGTCTTCTCGTGATCGGGGCCGGTCTCCGTGACGAGGTACTCGGGAACTCCGAGGCTCTCGCTCGCGGTGAGCTCCTGGAGACTGGTCTTCCAGTCCAGGCCGGCTCCGAGGTTGGAGGACCTGTCGATCAGCGGGTCGAAGAGCCGGTGAACCAGCTCCGAGGCCACGCCGAGGCCCTGGTCGAGATAGACGGCGCCGATCACCGCTTCAAGGGTGTCGGCGAGGATGGAAGCCTTGTCCCGGCCACCCGTGCCCTCTTCACCGCGGCCGAGCCGGATGAAGGAGCCGAGTTCGAGGCCGCGGCCCACTTCCGCAAGTGCACGCGAGTTGACCACCGCGGCCCGCAACTTGGCCAGCTGGCCTTCGGGCAGGTCGGGGTGGGTGCGGTACAGCGTGTCCGTGACCACCAGGCCGAGCACCGAATCCCCGAGGAATTCGAGCCGCTCGTTGGTGGGCAGACCGCCGTTCTCGTATGCGTACGAACGGTGGGTCAGCGCACGCACCAGAAGGGCGGACTCGAGGTGGTACCCGAGCCGCCCTTCCAGAAGCGTGTGGGACGAGGCTGTGTTGACGTTGTCTGCCTGCTTCTTGGCGCTGGACAACTCAGACATCGGGCCTCTCACCAGCCGCTCAGACCTCGAGGACCTGGCGCTTGTTGTAGGTGCCGCAGCTCGGGCACGCAATGTGCTGGAGCTTCGGCTCCTGGCAACGCTCGCACGAAACCAGGGTGGGGACCGCAGCCTTCCACTGCGACCGGCGGTGGCGCGTGTTGCTGCGCGACATCTTCCGCTTCGGAACAGCCACGGCTACTTCTCCTGCTTCTCGTCGACGCCAGGTTCGGCGCCGCCCATGTTGTCCTTCTCGCCGTCCTGAACGGTCTCGGCGAGTCCTTGCAGTGCCGCCCAACGTGCGTCGACGGCATCGTGGTGGTGGCCGGGATTCTCGTCCAGCCTGATTCCGCATTCGGAACACAGACCGGCACAGGTCTCCTTGCACACCGGCTGCATCGGCAGTGCGAGCACTACCGCATCACGCAGCACAGACTCGAGGTCGAACAAGCCGTCCTCGAGGAAGAACCTGTCCTCGTCGTCCTCGGCGTCGTCGACCGGGTCCGCGGTCCTGCTGCGGTTCCGGTCATCGGCGTCAGGGTACGAGAACATCTCCTGGAAGTCCGCTGCCACCTCAAGGCGCACCGGCTCCAGACACCTTACGCACTCCCCCTCGGCCGTTGCACGGGCGGTGCCTGTGACGAGCACCCCTTCCATGACCGATTCGAGGCGGAGGTCCAGCACCACGGGTGCCTTCTCCGGCACACCGATGACCCCGTCGATACCGAGATCCTTCGGCGCTTCCACCGAGCGGGTCAGCCGCTTCAGGGCACCGGGACGCCGACCCAGCTCGCGCGTATCGAACACGAGGGGGTTGCGGTGGTCGAGGTGACCGTTCAGGGCTTTTCCCGCTTTCGAAATCATGTGCAATGTGCAGCTTCTGGAGGGGCCGCCCAGGTCCGGAGAGGAAGAGGGCAGCCGGGATCGCGGCATACGCGCGACCGAAGAGCCAGGATACTGGACGTACCGCCCAGCTCCCAATCCGGTCCGGACTGCCGCCGGCGCGCTCCGGTCAGCGCCCCTGTTCGTACCGGCGCAGCTGCTCCAGGTCGATCATGCTGGTGTCGAAGAGGCTGGTCTCGTCGAGCGCGCTCTCGCCCTGCGGCAGAGGGGCCTGGGCCTGCTGCGGCCAGCCGTACTCCTGCTGGGGCTGCGCCTGGAGCCCGCCCTGGTCGTAGCCCTGCTGCTGGTAGGCGGCGTACGGGTCCGGCTGCTGCTGGTAGCCGTAGCCGTCCTGCTGGACCGGCTGGTCCTGGTAGGCGTACGTCTGCGCGTACTGCGGCTCGGGCTGCGCCTGTACGGGGAACCCGGTCTGCGAGGGGTCCTGGTAGTCCGGCACCGTGCCGTCCTGGTAGTCCGCCACCGGCGCGTAGCCCGGCTGCGCGGGCTCCGCGTACAGGGGCTGCTGGGGTGCGTGCTGCGGCTCCGGGGTCGAGAGCTCGGCCAGGCCCGCCCAGTGGTCCTCGTCGCTGGTGCGCTGGTGGCCGCCCGCGGCGTCCTGGGCGGCCATGTGCGCGCCGAGGTCGTCGGTGGCGACCCGTCCGTGCAGCTTCTGCCGGCCGCGGCCGACCGCTTCCAGGGTCTTGGCCAGCACGGCCTCGAAGGCACCGAGCTTGGTGTCGACGTAGTCGTCCGCGCGCCGCCTGAGCGTCTCGGGGTCCGCGCTGCGCTCGGGCGCCTCGGTGAAGTCCGGGTCCTCGTAGCCCTGCTCGTCGAGCCCTTCGCTGCGGCCCAGGAGCTTCTCCCGGCCGCGGTCGACGGAGCCGATGGTCTTGGTGAGGACGACCTCGAAGTTGGCGAGCTTGCTGTCGACGTACTCGTCGGCCTCGCCGCGGACCTCGTCGGCCTCCCTGCGGGCCTCGGAGAGGATCCGGTCGGCCTCCGCCTGGGACCGCCGGGCGATCTCGGTGTCGGAGACCAGCGAGCCACGCTGGGCGTGGGCCGACTCGATGATCCGCTCGGCCTCCTGCCTGGCCTGCTCCACGAGCTGCTCACGGCCGCCGATGAGCTCCTCGGCGTGGGCCAGCGAGCCGGGCAGCGCCTCGCGCACCTCTTCGAGCATCGCGAGCAGCTCGGCGCGGTTGATCACACAGGACGCCGACATGGGCATGGCGCGGGCGTTCCCGACCGTTTCGACGATCTCGTCGAGCTTCTTCTGCACGTCCACCGTGTGCTCGCCACTCTCTGCTGCTGTTGGAGACGGACGGGACGACTGTAAGGCCAGTCGCCTCCCGTCCGACACCTGGTGACGGACGGTCAGCACATCACTTCTGACCGAGACGTTCCACGAGGGCCTCGTGGACGGACGGCGGCAGCAGGTGCGAGACGTCGCCGCCCCAGGTCGCCACCTCCTTGACCAGGGAGGACGACAGGAAACTGTAGGTGGGATTGGTCGGCACGAAGAGTGTCTCGACCCCCGAGAGCCCGTTGTTCATCTGGGCCATCTGCAGCTCGTAGTCGAAGTCGCTGACGGCCCGCAGGCCCTTCACGATCGCCGGGATGTCGCGCTGCTTGCAGAAGTCGACCAGCAGGCCGTGGAAGGACTCGACCTCGACGTTGCCGAAGTCCGCGGTGACCTCGCGGATCATCTCGATCCGCTCCTCGACCGTGAACAGGCCGTTCTTGGACTGGTTGATCATCACCGCGACGTGCACGACGTCGTACAGCTTCGAGGCTCGGCCAATGATGTCGAGATGTCCGTTGGTGATGGGGTCGAACGACCCCGGACAGACGGCGCGGCGCAACGTGGTTCCCTCGCTCTCCGATGCGGTCATCGTGCGTCTTCGCACGTAGAGGCGGCGCGACCGTACCAAAGCGTTCCCTCGCCGTAGCGACGGGCCCGCAGTGGCTCGAATCCTGCCGGCCAGCTGAATTCTCCGCCTCTGGTGCTGCGTTCCACCGTGACGAGAGCATCGTCGCTGAGCCACCCCTGAGCACGGAGTGTGAGCAGTATCTCGCCAAGATCGCCATCCGTGACTGCGTACGGCGGGTCGAGGAACACCACGTCGTAGGGGTCCGCGGGGGCCGGTCCTGTCACGATCTGCTCGGCTTTGCCCGGCCGGACTTCGGCGCCGGGCAGACCGAGGGTGCGCACGTTGTCACGGACGGTGCGTACGGCCTTGGCGTCGGCCTCCACGAGCAGCGCGTGGACCGCACCGCGGGAGAGCGCCTCCAGGCCGACGGCGCCGGAGCCCGCGTAGAGATCGGCGATACGGATGCCGTCGAGGGTGCCCAGGAGCGCTTCCCAGGTGGAGAACAGGCCCTCGCGCGCCCGGTCGGACGTGGGGCGGGTGCCGGTGCCGGGCGGGACGGCCAGGCGGCGTCCGCCGGCCGAGCCGGCGATCACGCGGGTCATGGGTGTCTGGTCCTCGGGTCGCGGGCAGCACGCAGGACGGGACGCGTGCCGTGCTCCCCACGATATGGCGTCGGTGCGGATCCGGCCCTGGTCACCCCTTGTCGAGGTACTCCTCCCTGTCCTTGTCCAGGAGCGCGTCCAGCGCGATACGCAGCTCGGGGAGCCGCTCCAGCGCGGGGTCGTCCGCGACGACGCGGACCGCCTCCTCGCGGGCTGCCGCGATGACCTCCTCGTCGTCGATGACGCTGAGCACCCGCAGGGAGGAGCGGACGCCGGACTGGGCCTGGCCGAGGACATCGCCCTCGCGGCGCTGTTCGAGGTCGATCCGGGAGAGCTCGAAGCCGTCGAGGGTGGCGGCGACGGCGGAGAGCCTGGCGCGGGCGGGGCTCGCCTCATGGGCCTCACTGACCAGCAGGCACAGGCCGGGGGCCGAGCCCCGCCCGACACGGCCTCGCAGCTGGTGCAGCTGGGAGACCCCGAAGCGGTCGGCGTCCATGATCACCATCGCGGTGGCGTTCGGCACGTTCACCCCGACCTCGATGACGGTGGTGGCGACCAGGACGTCGACCTGGCCGGCGGCGAACCGGCGCATCACGTCGTCCTTGTCGTCGGGGTGCATCCTGCCGTGCAGCACCTCGGTCCGCAGGCCGGTGAGCGCGCCCTTGCGGAGCTGTTCGGCGATCTCCAGCACGGCGAGCGGCGGACGCTTCTCGGCGTCGTCCTCGGGGGCAGCGGGCTTCTTCCCCTTCTTCTTCTCCGCGGCCTCGTCGGCGTCGTCCCCGATGCGGGGGCAAACCACGTACGCCTGGTGGCCGTTCTCCACTTCCTCGCGGACTCGTTCCCAGGCGCGGCTGAGGAAGTGCGGCTTGTCCTTGGCGGGGACGACATGGCTGGCGATGGGTGAGCGGCCGGCCGGGAGCTGGTCCAGGACGGAGGTCTCCAGGTCCCCGAAGACGGTCATCGCGACGGTTCGGGGAATGGGTGTGGCGGTCATGACCAGCAGATGCGGCGGCTGCTTGCCCTTGGAGCGCAGCGCGTCGCGCTGTTCCACGCCGAAGCGGTGCTGTTCGTCGACGACGACCAGGCCGAGGTCGTGGAACTGCACCTTGTCCTCGATCAGCGCATGGGTGCCGATGACGATCCCGGCCTCGCCGGTGACCAGGTCGAGCAGCGCCTGACGGCGGGCGGGAACACCCATGGAGCCGGTGAGCAGGACCACTTTGGTGCCCCGGTCAAAGCCGCCGAGCATGCCGCCCTCCGCGAGCTCGCCCATCATCTCGGTGATGGACCGGTGGTGCTGCTGGGCGAGCACCTCGGTGGGTGCCAGCATCGCGGCCTGGCCGCCCGCGTCGACGACGGTGAGCATGGCGCGCAGGGCGACCATCGTTTTCCCTGAGCCGACTTCTCCCTGCAGCAGCCGGTGCATCGGGTGTTCCGTCGCCAGGTCGCCGAAGATCTCTCCGGTGACCTTCTGCTGGCCTTCGGTGAGCGTGAAGGGCAGCTTGGCGTCGAAGGCGTCGAGCAGTCCGTCGGGGACGGACGCGCGGGCCACCGCCGGGAGTTGGGTGTCCGCGTAGCGGCGGCGGGCGAGCGCGACCTGGAGGACGAAGGCCTCGTCCCACTTCAGCCGCTCCCGTGCGGCGGCGATGTCCGCCTTGGTGTGCGGGCGGTGGATCTTGAGCAGCGCCTCGGGCAGCGGGACGAACCCGCGCCCCTCCCGGAGCGTCGCGGGCAGCGGGTCGACGGCCTCCTGGGCGCTCGGCAGGACGGTGTCGACGGCCTTGGCGATCCGCCACGAGTCGAGTTGCTTGCAGGCGGGGTAGATCGGCAGCAGCTGCCCGGCGAAGGCGTCCACGGCGTCCGTCGCCTCGTCCTCGTCGTGGGCGTCGAGGAGTTGGTAGGTGGGGTGGGCGAGCTGCATCTTCCGGTTGAAGACGGAGACCTTGCCGGCGAACATCGCGCGACGGCCGGGGAGCAGTTCCTTGTGCGGTTTGTGGACGCCGTGTCCGAAGAAGACCAGCTGGAGCCTGCCGCTGCCGTCGGTGAGGGTGACTTCCAGGCGCTTGCCGCGGCCGTTGTTGAACATCATGACCCGCGCGTCGGCGACCTGTGCGACGACTGTCACGTGCTCGTCCAGCGGGAGCTCGGTGAGCGCCGTGAGGCGGCCCCGCTCCTCGTAGCGCCGTGGGTAGTGGTGCAGCAGGTCACCGACCGTGTGCAGGTCGAGGTGCTCGGCCATCACCTTCGCGGTGGCTCCGCCGAGCAGCTTCTTGAGGGGTTCATCGAACGCGGACACGCGATCCATTGCACACCACGGCACCGACAAATGTCGCCGGGCGCCGCACCGGGCCCGCTACTCGACGCCGATCAGCAGGGGTGCCGCCTGGTGGCCGCCCCGGTAGACCACCGTGTCCACGGCCAGGTAGCCCTCGCGGACGTGCTCCTGGAGGGCGTCGGCCAGGGCGTCGGGGACGTCCTCGCCCAGGACCAGCGTGACGAGTTCGCCGCCCGCCGACAGCATCCGGTCCAGGACGGTCCGGGCCGTGCCGGGGACGTCCTCGCCGATGACGGCGACGTCCCCGTCGATCAGGCCGAGGATGTCGCCCGCCTGGCAGATGCCGGCCATGGTCCATGACTGCCGTTCGGCCACGGCCAGTTCGGCGTACCGGGTGGCGCCGGCCGCCGCGGTCATCGCCACGACGTCCTCGTCGAAGCTGCGGTCCGGTTCGTGGACGGCGAGCGCGGCGATGCCCTGGACGGCGGCGCGGGTGGGGATCAGGGCGACGCGTACGCCCTCGGCCCTGGCCTGCTCGGCGGCTGCCGCCGCGGTGTGGCGCAGCTGGGCGTCGTTGGGCAGCAGGACCACTTCGCGGGCGTGGGCCCGGCGGATCGCGTCGACCAGTTCGCCGCTGGCCGGCGGTTCGCCGGGTCGCGCCAGCACCGTGGTCGCCCCGGCCTCCGTGCACAGGCCGGAGAGTCCGTCGCCGGGTACCACGACGACGACGCCGCGCTGGGCGGGTTCCAGGTGGGCGCGGACCCGGTCGGCGGCGAAGTGCGTGATCCGGATCCGGTACGGCCGGCCGGCCTCGACCCCCGCCTCCACGGCGGCTCCGGCGTCGTCGACATGGACGTGGACGTTCCACAGGCCGTCGCCGCCGACCACGACGAGGGAGTCGCCCAGCGCGTCCAGTCGGCTCCGCAGCCGGTCGACGGCTTCGTCGCGGGCCTCCAGCAGGTAGATCACCTCGAAGGCGGGACCACTGTCCGGGCCCTCCTGGGCGCAGTCGCCGGTGAGGGGCAGGGCGTCGGGGGCCACCTTCGGCGTGCGCGCCGGTGCCTGCCCGCCGACCGCTTCGAGCAGCGCCCCGAGCACGGTCACGAGGCCTTGCCCGCCCGCGTCCACGACGCCCGCCCGGCTGAGGACGGCGAGCTGTCCGGGGGTCGCGGCCAGTGCCGTGCGCGCGCCTTCGTAGGCGGCGTCCAGCACGGCCGTGAGGCCGGCGGTGCCCGCGGTGGCCGCGGCGGCTTCGGCGGCGGCGCCGGCGACGGTCAGCACGGTGCCCTCCACGGGGTGGGCGACGGCCCGGCGGGCAGCGGCGGCGGCCTCGGTCAGGGCGGTACGCAGGTGATCCGCGTCACCCGCCTCGGCGAGCACGCCGGCCATCCCGCGCAGCAGCTGGGCCAGGATCGTGCCGGAGTTCCCGCGGGCTCCGATCAGCGCGCCGTGCGCCATCGCCCGTACGGCGTCGGCGGCGGCGGGCACGGTGGAGCCCGTCTCATGGGCCGCGAAGACCGCTTCGACGGCTGCCGCCGCGGACTCCACGGTCAGGTAGAGGTTGGTGCCGGTGTCCCCGTCGGCGACGGGGTAGACGTTGATGGCGTCGATCGCCTCGCGCTCGCGGCCCAGGGCTTCCAGCGCCAGTGAGCACCAGGTGCGCACCGCGACGGCGTCCAGTTCGTCGGGGGACTGCGGCACCGTGTGGTCCTCCTTGAGGCGGCCGAGGGGGGCGGACTGCACCGCAGAGTAGCCCTCGCCCGGAGCACCGGGCCGGGACAGGGGCGGGCGGACGGACCTGCGGTCCGTGGTAGTTTCGTATCTCCGAGGCAGCCGTTGTATGCTGCTTCGGTTGCCCGGCGAGAGTCGGGCCATTCCTCCGGTACCGCCACTTCAGTCAAATGAATCCGGCGCGCCGGAATTCACTGTAAGTGCATCTGAAGTCTTTGGAGTGACCCGTGGCTGCCAACTGCGACGTTTGCGGCAAGGGGCCGAGCTTCGGCAACAGCATTTCGCACTCGCACCGCCGTACGTCCCGTCGCTGGAATCCCAACATCCAGCGCGTGCGTGCCGTGGTCGGTCGGACGCCGAAGCGGCTCAACGTCTGCACCTCGTGCATCAAGGCCGGCAAGGTCGCGCGCTGACGTCTCGTCGTAGCGCAGCCTTCCGGTTGCCCAAAAAGCCGGTCCACCTCGGTGGACCGGCTTTTTGCTGTGCTCTCCGCGCCCTCAGCGGGCGCGGGTCCGCCAGCCGTGGTCGACGGGGCCTATCCCGCCGCCGAGCGCGAAGCCCGCTTCGATCGCGCCGGTGACGTACGCCTTCGCGCCGTGTACGGCCGTCGGCACGTCCTGGCCCTTGGCGAGTCCGCACGCGATCGCCGAGGCCAGGGTGCAGCCCGTGCCGTGGGTGTGCCGGTTGTCGTGCCTCGGCGCGCGCAGCCAGTGCTCCTCGCTGCCGTCCGTCAGCAGGTCCACGGCCTCGCCGGGCAGGTGTCCGCCCTTGATGACCACCCAGCGCGGCCCGTAGGAGAGCATCTCGGCGGCGGCCCGCCGCATTCCCCGCTCGTCGGTGACCGTGATCCCGGTGAGCTGGGTCACTTCGTCGAGGTTCGGGGTGGCCACCGTCGCGGCCGGCAGGAGTTTCGTCCGTACGGAATCGAGGGCCTCGGCGGCCAGCAGCGCGTCCCCGTGCTTGGAGACCCCGACGGGGTCGACGACGACGGGTGCGTCCGTCCCCGCCAGGAGGCCGGCGACGGCGTCGACGAGTGCGGCCGAGGACAGCATGCCGGTCTTCACGGCCTGGACGCCGATGTCGTCGACGACACTGCGGTACTGGGCGCGTACGGCTTCCACGGGAAGGTCCCAGGCCCCCTGGACGCCCAGCGAGTTCTGGGCGGTCACAGCGGTCAGGACGCTCATTCCGTGCGTCCCGAGGGCCAGCATCGTCTTGAGGTCGGCCTGGATGCCCGCACCGCCGCCGGAGTCGGATCCGGCGACGGTGAGCACTCTGGGCGGAACAGCGGTCGGTATAGCCATGCCCCGGAATCTACTGGGCGTCCTCGATGGAGCCGAAGTGGTCCCAGCCGCCCTTGCTCGTCCAGGGCGCCCCGTCGACGGTGACCTGGGGCAGCGCGGAGGGGTTGAGGACCTCTCCGATCACCTTCCAGCGGGCGGGGAGCTTCACGTCCTGGGGGAACGTCGCCACGATCGCGTGGTCCTCTCCCCCGGTGAGCACCCACTGCAGCGGGTCGACGCCGACGGCCTGCCCGATGTCGGACATCTGCGAGGGGATGTCGATCAGTCCGGAGCGCAGATCGATCCTGACCTTGCTGGCCTCGGCGATGTGACCGAGGTCGGCGACGAGTCCGTCGCTGACGTCGGTCATGGCGGTGGCGCCGAGCCCGGCCGCCGCGGGGCCCGCGTGGTAGGGCGGTTCGGGCCGCCGGTGGGCCTCGACGAAGGCGCGCGGTGAGCGGAAGCCGCGGGAGAGCACGGCGAATCCGGCGGCGGACCAGCCCAGCCAGCCGGTGACGGCCACGACGTCGCCGGGCCTGGCACCGGACCGGGTGACGGGTTCGTGGTTGCGCAGGTCGCCGAGCGCGGTGATCGCGACGGTGATGGTGTCGCCGCCGACGACATCGCCCCCGACCACGGCGGCACCGGCGACCTGGCATTCGTCACGCAGCCCGTCCATCAGCTCGGCGGCCCAGGTGACCGGGAGGTCGGCGGGTACGACGAGGCCGAGGAGCAGGGCCGTGGGCACGGCGCCCATGGCCGCGATGTCGGCGAGGTTCTGTGCGGCGGCCTTGCGGCCGACGTCGTACGCGGTCGACCAGTCGCGGCGGAAGTGCCGCCCTTCCAACAGGATGTCCGTACTGGCCACGACCCTGCGGTCGGGAGCGGCCACGACCGCGGCGTCGTCGCCGGGTCCCAGCCGTACCGCCGGAGTGGTGGTGAGCCGGGAAGTGAGCTCTCTGATGAGCCCGAACTCCCCCAACTCGCCCACGGTTCCCTTCACCGAGTCTCACCTCTCATTTATCGCACCGGACACCTGTCCGGGCTGCTTCAGCGGCCGGAGGTCCGGACCGTGAACGGGCCGTCGACGGGAGCCGGTGGCCCCGGGACGTACGGGCATCACTGTCCCCCTTCTGCACCGGTGGGCTTGCGGTCGCGCGCCCTTGCTGCTGTCGGTACCGTCAAGAGATACGTCAACTTCTGTGCTGTGCACGCCACGCTGTGGACGTCAACCGGCCCGCAGGTCTCCCCGCGGCCCGCGGCAACGCGATAACGTGGCGTCCCTTTCCCCCACATGATCCTCGTGGCCGCCCTGGAGGTTCCGTGGTACAGGCGTACATCCTTATCCAGACCGAGGTGGGCAAGGCGTCGATCGTCGCCGAGACCATCGCCAAGCTCCCGGGAGTGATCCAGGCAGAGGACGTCACAGGCCCTTACGACGTGATCGTGCGCGCGCAGGCCGATACGGTCGACGCCCTCGGCCGCATGGTGGTCGCCAAGGTGCAGCAGGTGGACGGCATCACGCGAACCCTGACCTGCCCGGTCGTCCACCTCTGACCCCCTACTACGCTGGTCCGGTGACGCACACCCGCCGCCGGTCCCCCCGATCCGCACTTCTCGCCGCGCCCGCCGCCGCCCTGCTCGTCCTGGCCGCGGTGGGCTGCTCCTCGGGCGCCCGCCTCTCCGTCACGGTTCCCACCCCGTCGCCGGAGGCCGCAGCGTACTGCGAGGCGCTGCACAAGGAGCTGCCGAAGACCGTCACCGGTCTCGAGCGGAGTGATTCCGGACCGGATTCCGTGCTGACCGCCGTCTGGGGGGACGGGGCGATCGTACTGCGCTGCGGCGTCCCCCGGCCCGCGAAGATGGACGATGTCCAGTCCGAGGCGATCGACGCGGACGGCGTCAACTGGCTGCTGGAGCAGCGGGATGACGCCGGTCCGCGGTTCACGACCACCTACCGCAAGGCGTATGTCGAGGTGACGCTCGGGGCGGAGTACGCCCACGACGCCACCCCTCTGTCGGCGTTCGCCGTACCGGTCAGGGCCACGGTGCCCGACAGCCTCTAGACCGCGGGGTCAGCGCAGTCCGGTGGAGCGGTTCAGTGCGGACTGGATCAGCCGGTCCACCAGCTCCCGGTAGTCCACACCGCTCTCCTGCCACATGCGCGGGTACATGGAGATCGGGGTGAAGCCCGGCATGGTGTTGATCTCGTTGATGACGAACGTGCCGTCCTCGGTGAGGAAGAAGTCGGCGCGCACCAGGCCCTCGCAGGACGCGGCCTCGAAGGCTTCGACGGCGAGCCGCTGGACCTCTGCGGTCTGCTCCTCGGTGAGCGGTGCGGGCACCAGGCCGGCCGCCGAGTCGATGTACTTGGCCTCGAAGTCGTAGAAGTCGTGCGAGGTGACCGGCGGGATCTCGGCGGGCACGCTGGCACGCGGTCCGTCCTCGAACTCCAGCACGCCGCACTCGATCTCGCGGCCGCGCAGCAGGGACTCCACGAGGAACTTGGGGTCGTGCCGGCGGGCTTCCTCGATGGCCTCGTCGAGGCCGGCGGCGTCGTCGACCTTGGTGATGCCCATGGAGGAGCCACCGCGGGCGGGCTTCACGAAGAGCGGCCAGCCGTGTTCGGCGGCGAACTCCATGATGCGCTTGCGGGCGGCGGGGCGGTCCGACTCCCACTCCCGGGGGCGGACGACCTCGTACGGGCCGACCGGCAGCCCGAAGGAGGTGAACACCCGCTTCATGTACTCCTTGTCCTGGCCGACGGCCGAGGCGAGGACACCCGCGCCGACGTACGGCACACCGGACAGCTCGAGGAGCCCCTGGAGCGTGCCGTCCTCGCCGTACGGGCCGTGGAGCATGGGGAAGACCACGTCGACCTCGCCGAGGGCCGTGGGCACCGCGCCGGGTTCGCTGAGGACGACCTCACGGCTGCCCGGGTCGACGGAGAGCGCGACGACCCCCCGCGCGGACTCGGTCAGCTGGTCCACCTCGGGGACCTTGCGGTCCGTGATGGCCATACGGGCCGGGTCGTCGGCCGTGAGGGCCCAACGTCCGTCCCTGGTGATGCCGATCGGCAGGACGTCGTACTTCGTCCGGTCGATGGCGCTCATGATGGCACCGGCCGTGACGACCGAGATGCCGTGTTCGGAGCTCCGGCCGCCGAACACGACGGCCACGCGCGGCTTGCGGCCCTGCTCGGAGCTCTGCTCGGAGCTCAGGGGGCTCTCAGGGCTCTGGGGGAGGTTCTGGCTGCTCATATCGCGATGAGCGTACCTGCTGGTAGGGCTCGAGTCAGCGCCGCTCGGGCTTGGCGCTGCGCGACATCAGTTCCTTGACCGCGACCACCGGCGGCTTGCCCTCGTGGACGATGCTGACGACCGTCTCGGTGATGGGCATGTCGACACCGTGCCTGCGTGCCAGATCGAGCACCGACTCGCAGGACTTGACGCCCTCGGCCGTCTGGCTGGTGGCGGCGACGGTCTCCTGGAGTGTCATCCCCCGGCCGAGGTTGGTGCCGAAGGTGTGGTTGCGCGACAGCGGGGACGAGCACGTGGCCACCAGGTCGCCGAGGCCCGCGAGTCCGGAGAACGTCAGCGGGTCGGCGCCCATGGCGAGGCCGAGGCGGGTGGTCTCGGCGAGGCCGCGGGTGATGAGCGAGCCCTTGGTGTTGTCGCCGAGGCCCATGCCGTCGGCGATGCCCACGGCGAGACCGATGACGTTCTTGACGGCGCCGCCGAGTTCGCAGCCGACGACGTCGGTGTTGGTGTACGGCCGGAAGTACGGGGTGTGGCAGGCGGCCTGGAGGCGCTGGGCCACGGATTCGTCCGAGCAGGCGACGACGGCGGCCGCGGGGCGGCGTTCGGCGATCTCCTTGGCGAGGTTGGGGCCGGTGACGACGGCGATACGGTCCGCGGAGACCTTGGTGACGTCCTGGATGACCTCGCTCATCCGCTTGGCGGTGCCGAGTTCGACACCCTTCATCAGCGAGACGAGCACCGTGCCCGGTTCCAGGTACGGGACCCAGTCGGCGAGGTTGGCGCGCAGCGTCTGCGAGGGCACGGCGAGGACCGCGAAGTCGGCGCCGCGCAGCGCCTCGGCGGCGTCGGTGGTGGCCCGGACCGAGGCGGGGAGCTCAATTCCCGGCAGATAGCCCGGGTTGGTACGGGTGGTGTTGATGGCGTCGGCGACTTCGGCGCGGCGGCCCCAGAGGGTGACCTCGCAGCCCGCGTCCGCCAGGACCATGGCGAAGGCCGTACCCCATGAGCCGGTTCCGAAGACGGCTGCCTTTGCGGGGTGCGTCACGTGGGTCCCTTTCCGTCTGCCTTGCGCCGCTGTTCAGCACGGGCCTTGCGGTGATCGTAGAGCTCGGCGGGGGCCTTCTCGCCGCGTACTTCCTCCAGCTGTGCGGTGACCGCGGCCATGATGACCTCGGTGGCACTGCGCAGCACCTCGGGCGTCGGCTCCAGGCCGTAGAAGCGGGAGAGGTCCACCGGCGGTCCCGCCTGGACCGTGAGGGTCTTGCGGGGGAACAGCCGGAGCTTGTCCTCCTTGGCGTAGGGCGGCATCGCGAGGTTGGCGCCCCACTGGGCGACGGGGATGACGGGGGCCTTGGTCATCAGCGCGACGCGGGCGGCGCCGGTCTTGCCGGCCATCGGCCACATGTCGGGGTCCCGGGTGAGGGTGCCCTCCGGGTAGAAGGCGACGCATTCGCCCCGCTCGATGGCGTCGACGGCGGCGCGGAATGCGTCCAGCGCGTCGGTCGTCTCACGGTATACGGGGATCTGTCCGGTGCCGCGGAGCATCATTCCGACAAAGGGGGTCCTGAACAGTCCCGCTTTTGCGAGGAGCCGCGGTACCCGGCCGGTGTTGTACTGGAAGTGCCCGTACGAAAGCGGGTCCAGATACGAGTTGTGATTGACCGCTGTGATGAATCCGCCATCGGCCGGAATGTGTTCCATTCCCCGCCAGTCGCGCTTGAACAGAACCACCAGGGGTGGTTTTGCGATGACCGCCGCCAGGCGGTACCAGAAGCCGATTCTACGGCGGGACACTCGGACGCCTTCCTCTAGGAACTGACCTGCTGCCTGGCTCGTGGCGGTGACGTCTCGCCCCCAGGCCGCTTCTGTGTGGAGAACACCGTACGCCTCGCCTGCGGGGGCGGCCCTCCGGGTTGTCGTACCGGCAGGCGAGAATAAGTCCTGATGCGTACGGAGGGGGAGATCGCCACGAACACCGACCCGACCGAGTCCTGGTCCTTGGTCGTCCCGCTGAAACCTCTCGCACGGGCCAAGAGCCGGTTGGGGCGGGCGGCCGGTGAGGAACTCCGCCCCCGGTTCGCGCTGGCGTTCGCCCAGGACACGGTGTCCGCCGCACTGTCCTGCCGGGCCGTTCGGGATGTGGTGGTCGTCACGGACGACCTGGCCGCGGGGGCGGCGCTGGCCGCGCTCGGGGCCCGCGTCGTGGCCGACGCACCGGCGGCCGGGCTGAACGCCGCGCTGGAGTACGGCGCGCGGTCCGTGCTCGCGCGGCGTCCAGGCGCAGCGGTGGCCGCCCTCAATGCCGATCTGCCCGCGCTGCGCCCGGAGGAATTGGCGCGGGTGCTCGAATTCTCCGCGGAATTTCCGCGCGCATTTGTCACCGATACGCAGGGAATCGGGACCACATTTCTGTCGGCCGCACCCGGGGTGGAATTGCTGCCGGCCTTCGGCGGACCGTCGGCGGCACGGCACCTGGCGTCGGGAGCCGCGCAGATCTCGCTGCCCGGCCTCGACTCCGTGCGCAGGGACGTGGACACGGGCGAGGATCTGCGGGTGGCCCTGGCCCTCGGGGTGGGGCCGTACACCGCGCGGCTGCAGACCTCGGTGGCGCCGACCGGGGACCGATAGGCTGCCGTTCATGCAGGCGACCTCGTTCACGTACGACTCCGAGACCCGCACCGGCAGCGTGCTTCTCGACGACGGCACCCCGGTGGACTTCGATGCCGCCGCCTTCGACGCGGGCAGCCTGCGGCTGCTGCGTCCGGGGCAGCGGGTGCGCATCGAGACCGAGGGCGAGGGGCCTTCCCTCCGGATCACCCTGGTGACCCTGCAGACGCTGTGAACGGCTCCTGACAGCCCGCGGGCCGGGCTCCCCGGAGGGAGCCCGGCCCGGCGCGTATGAGAAGCGAGCGTTGCCCGGTCTCACTTCTTGCGTGCGGTGACCTTCTTGGCTGTGGTCTTGCGCGCCGTGGTCTTCTTCGCGGGCGCCTTCTTCGCCGTGGTCTTCTTGGCGGGTGCGGTCTTGGCCGCCACGGTCTTCTTCGTGGCCGTCGCCTTCTTGGCCGGGGCCGTCTTCTTCGCGGCCGCGGTGGTCTTCTTGGCCGTGGCGGTGGTCTTCTTCGCCGTGGTCTTCTTCGCTGCGGCCGTGGTCTTCTTCGCCGCGGCGGTGGTCTTGCGCGCGGTGGCCTTCTTGGCGGTGGCCTTCTTGGCCGCGGCCTTGGCCGTCGTACGGGTGGAAGAACCGCCGGAGAGGCTGCCCTTGGGTGCCTTCTTCACGGCCACGTCGTTCTTGGGGAGCTTCTTGGAGCCGCTCACCAGGTCCTTGAACCCCTGTCCCGCACGGAAACGCGGGACGGACGTCTTCTTGACCCGGACGCGCTCACCCGTCTGCGGGTTGCGGGCGTACCGGGCGGGGCGGTCGACCTTCTCGAACGAGCCGAAGCCGGTGACCGATACACGGTCCCCCGCGACAACCGCACGGACGATCGCGTCGAGTACCACGTCGACTGCGTCTGCGGCCTGCTGGCGGCCGCCGACCTTGTCGGCAATCGCTTCTACGAGCTGCGCCTTGTTCACGTCTTCCCCTTCGGAGACATCGCCGGAACGAAACTGTTCAGGCTTTTTCGCACGTTAGGCAGATATATACCGCAAATCAAACACGAAACGGGCTAATCACCCTAGTGCCGCAACGAAGTCGACCGCTGCGCTGTTCCGCAGAGTCAGTCACCTTCGGGGAATCGGCCCTCATCGAGGTCCTTCATCAACCGGTCCAGACGCCTTGCCGCGTCCGGGAGATCGTGCTTAGCCGCGGCCGTGACGACCAGCAGCTTCCGGGACAGCGCCATCCTTACGCCCTCCGGGACTTGCAGTGTGCGCACCCTTGCGTGCGCTTCCTTCAATCGGTCGGCGACTTCGCCATAGAGCTCGAGTTGGCTGTCGCGTCCCATGCACCGATTGTGCCATCTGGGGCGAGTTGTCGCCCGAGGGGGTCTCAACAAGCGACTGCGCCCCCTGCCGGAAGGCAGGGGGCGCAGTTCGGGAAAAGCGCTGCTCAGGCGTCAATTGTGCGCGGCTTATGGGACGGCCTGGCCGCCTCGTAAGTCGCAATGTCCGCTTCGTTCTGAAGGGTGAGGCTGATGTCGTCGAGCCCGTTCAACAGTCGCCAGCGGGCGTTCTCGTCGAGCTCGAAGTCGGCGGTGATTCCCTCGGCGAGAACCTGCCGCTTCTCCAGGTCAACGGTGATCTCGGCCGTCGGATCGGCCTCCGACAGGTCCCACAGCGCGTCGACGACCTTCTGGTCGAGGACGACGGTCAACAGACCGTTCTTCAGCGAGTTGCCGCGGAAGATGTCGGCGAACCGGGAGGAGATGACCGCCTTGAAGCCGAAGTTCTGCAGGGCCCAGACGGCGTGCTCGCGGGACGAGCCGGTGCCGAAGTCGGGGCCGGCCACCAGTACGGAGGCGCCACTGCGCTCGGGCCGGTTGAGGACGAAGTTCTCGTCCTTGCGCCAGGCCTCGAAGAGCCCGTCCTCGAAGCCGTCGCGGGTGACCTTCTTCAGCCAGTGCGCGGGGATGATCTGGTCGGTGTCGACGTTGCTGCGGCGCAGCGGGACGGCCCGGCCTGTGTGTGCGGTGAATGCTTCCATGGTTATCGGACTCCGGCGGGCGTACGGGCGTCGGACAGGTCTGCGGGCGAGGCCAGATGGCCCAGCACGGCGGTCGCGGCGGCGACCTGCGGGGAGACCAGGTGCGTGCGGCCGCCCTTGCCCTGCCTGCCCTCGAAGTTACGGTTCGAGGTGGAGGCGGAGCGCTCGCCGGGGGCCAGCTGGTCGGGGTTCATGCCGAGGCACATCGAGCAGCCCGCATGCCGCCATTCGGCGCCGGCGGCCGTGAAGACCTTGTCCAGGCCCTCCTCGACGGCCTGCAGGGCGACCCGGACGGAGCCCGGGACGACCAGCATCCGTACGCCGTCGGCGACTTTGCGGCCGTCCAGGATCGAGGCCGCGTTGCGCAGGTCCTCGATCCGGCCGTTCGTGCAGGAACCTACGAAGACGGTGTCAACGTTGATCTCGCGCAGCGGCTGGCCGGCGGTCAACCCCATGTACTCCAGGGCCTTTTCGGCGGCGTTGCGCTCCGAGGCGTCCTCGTACGAAGCAGGGTCGGGGACGTTGGCCGACAGGGGCGCGCCCTGGCCGGGGTTGGTGCCCCAGGTGACGAACGGCGCGAGCTCGGCGGCCTCGATGACGACCTCGGCGTCGAAGACGGCGTCGTCGTCGGAGCGCAGGGTCTCCCAGTACGCCACCGCGGCGTCCCAGTCCGCGCCCTGGGGCGCGTGGTCGCGGCCCTGCAGGTAGTCGAAGGTGGTCCGGTCCGGGGCGATCATGCCCGCGCGGGCACCGGCCTCGATCGACATGTTGCAGATGGTCATCCGGGCCTCCATCGAGAGCTTCTCGATGGCGGAACCGCGGTATTCGAGGATGTAGCCCTGGCCGCCGCCGGTGCCGATCCGGGTGATGATCGCCAGGATCAGGTCCTTGGCGGTGACACTGTCGGGGAGTTCGCCCTCGACAGTGATCGCCATGGTCTTCGGGCGGGCCAGGGGCAGCGTCTGGGTGGCCAGGACGTGCTCGACCTGGCTGGTGCCGATACCGAAGGCCAGCGCACCGAACGCGCCGTGGGTGGAGGTGTGGGAGTCACCGCAGACCACCGTGGTGCCGGGCTGGGTCAGGCCCAGCTGCGGGCCGACCACGTGCACGACGCCCTGCTCGACGTCGCCGAGCGAGTGCAGCCGGACGCCGAAGTCCGCGCAGTTCTTGCGCAGGGTCTCCAGCTGGACACGGGAGACCGGGTCGGCGATCGGCTTGTCGATGTCGAGGGTCGGGGTGTTGTGGTCCTCGGTGGCGATGGTGAGGTCGAGGCGCCGTACCGGGCGTCCGGCCTGACGCAGGCCGTCGAACGCCTGCGGGCTGGTCACCTCGTGCAGCAGGTGCAGATCGATGAAGAGAAGGTCGGGCTCGCCCTCCGCGCGCCGGACGACGTGGTCGTCCCAGACCTTTTCCGCGAGTGTCCTACCCATCGCTTTCCCTCCGGCCGGCGTCTTCGCCGGCCCAACTAGAGATTCGGTGCGCCTCCGTCCGGACCCCCGAGCGGGGCGGTGGCTGCGGGCCGTTGTGCGGCCGCACGTACAGGTTCGCAACTTCCGGAGAAAATTGAACTTGCGTTTCACAGAGTGAGACGCGAGTATCGTCGTATGGACAACTCTAGCGGCGTCGGCGTTCTCGACAAGGCAGCTCTGGTATTGAGCGCCCTGGAGTCCGGTCCGGCCACCCTCGCCGGACTGGTCGCGGCGACAGGGCTTGCAAGGCCCACGGCTCATCGACTGGCCGTGGCACTGGAACACCACCGGATGGTGGCGAGGGACATGCAGGGCCGTTTCATTCTCGGCCCCCGGCTCGCGGAACTCGCGGCCGCGGCGGGTGAGGACCGGCTCCTGGCGACGGCAGGACCCGTTCTCACGCATCTGCGTGACATCACCGGCGAGAGCGCGCAGCTCTACCGCCGGCAGGGCGACATGAGGATCTGCGTGGCGGCTGCGGAGCGTCTGTCCGGACTGCGGGACACCGTGCCGGTCGGCTCCACGCTCACCATGAAGGCGGGTTCCTCCGCCCAGATCCTGATGGCCTGGGAGGAGCCGGAGCGCCTGCACCGCGGCCTGCAGGGGGCCCGCTTCACGGCGACGGCCCTCTCCGGCGTACGGCGGCGCGGCTGGGCCCAGTCGATCGGTGAACGCGAGCCGGGCGTGGCCTCGGTCTCGGCACCGGTCCGCGGCCCGTCGAACCGGGTGGTCGCCGCGGTCTCCGTCTCCGGCCCGATCGAGCGGCTGACCCGCCACCCCGGCCGGATGCACGCCCAGGCGGTCATCGACTCGGCCGCGCGGCTGAGCGAGGCCCTGCGCCGCACCGGCTGAACCAGTACAGCGCACCACCCTTCCCCGAAGGCCGCTCCAGCGCCGTGGCGGCCCCCTTCTTCATCCTGCTTCTTCCTTCCGGTGCTTACTCCCCGGACGCGATACACGAATCGGCCCGCCGCCCGGCGGCCCCGCCGCTCCGCCCAGGAGCCGGGTGAACTCTCCCCCGTACAAGCCTCCTTGGGCGCACGCGCGGCCACTCCCGTCCGCCTCGGTCACCCTGCGGGGCCGACCGCCTCGCCCAACGGACCGTGCGGCACACGAGAAAGGCCCTTCACCGAGATGAAGGGCCTTTCCCTGTCGAGCTGTTGTACCCCCGACCGGATTCGAACCGGCGCTACTGCCGTGAGAGGGCAGCGTGCTAGGCCGCTACACAACGG
>NZ_JBHTRI010000005.1:0-177660 GCF_042796085.1 Streptomyces sp. NPDC056452 | reverse complement strand
ACGGGGGCTTGTTACTTCGGTCTTGCGCTGGGCTACCAGGACTCGAACCTAGAATGACGGTACCAGAAACCGTAGTGTTGCCAATTACACCATAGCCCATGGTGTTGCAAGTACCCCCGACCGGATTCGAACCGGCGCTACTGCCGTGAGAGGGCAGCGTGCTAGGCCGCTACACAACGGGGGCCCTAGCGATCCTGCATCAAGAACGTGGGTGCGACCCAGATGTTCTCGCGGGAAGGATCTGTACCCCCGACCGGATTCGAACCGGCGCTACTGCCGTGAGAGGGCAGCGTGCTAGGCCGCTACACAACGGGGGCTTGTTACTTCGGTCTTGCGCTGGGCTACCAGGACTCGAACCTAGAATGACGGTACCAGAAACCGTAGTGTTGCCAATTACACCATAGCCCACTGAAACGCAACCCCTTGGGGGTTTTATTTCTGTCTGCGCTTCCCGGCCGGATCTTTCGGTCCGCTCGGGCGGCGCAGGAAGAACATTACCTGAAGGTGTCCGGCGCTCCAAAACGGGTATTGCCTGCCAGCAGACCGGGGAGCTCCTCCAGCCCCGTGATCCGGACGAGTTCCGGCCGCCCGCCCCGGCCGCGCCGGTCCAGCCACACCCCGGTGAGACCCGCGGCCGTGGCTCCGGCGGCGTCGATGTCCGGCTCGTCCCCGACGTAGACCACTTCGTGCGGGTCGAGCTCCAGTGCCTCGCAGGCCGCGCGGAAGGCCCTGGCGTCCGGCTTGTAGACGCCGAGTTCCTGAGCGCACAGCAGGACCTCGAAGCGGTCGCGCACGCCGAGGGCCCGCAGCTTGCGTTCCTGGTGGTCGACGGAGGAGTTCGACAGGATCGCGTGCCGGTGCGTGCGGGCCAGCGCGTCGAGCACGGGCACGGTGTCCGGGAAGAGCTCCCAGGAACTCTCGTAGTGCCCGACGTACCGGGTGAACCACGCGTCGGCGTCCGCGTCGCTCAGCTCCGCGTCCAGGAACTCCCTGACCCGGTCCCGGCAGTGCGCGTACCAGTCGGACTCACCGGCGGCGACCCGCGCCCAGTGGGCGGAGGCGATGCGCATCCAGCGGCCGTGGTGGTCCTCGTCACTGTCGGACAGCCCCTCCGCCCGGAGGTGGCGCAGCAGGCCGGTACGGTCCGACCCGGCGTAGTCGAAGATCGTGTCGTCCACGTCCCAGAGGACCGCGCGAATCGCCATGAAAGTCACGCTACCGGCTGCCCCGTGGGCCCGGCAGCCGGACAGCGGAAGGGACCGCCCGGCCCGGAAGGCCGTGCGGTCCCTTCTTCCCTGCGTACGACGGTTACGCGGCCAGCTTGGCCAGCGCGGCGTCGATGCGGGCGATCGTCTTCTCGCGGCCCAGGATCTCCAGGGACTCGAAGAGCGGCAGACCGACCGTGCGGCCGGTGACGGCGACGCGGACCGGGGCCTGGGCCTTGCCGAGCTTCAGGCCGTGCTTCTCGCCGGCGGTGAGGACGGCCGTCTTGAGCGCCTCGGCGTTCCACTCGGCGGCGGTCAGCTCGGCGCGGGCCGTGACGAGGAGGGCGTCGGAGCCCTCCTTCATGGCCTTGGTCCAGGACGCCTCTTCCTGGACGGGCTCGTCCAGGAAGAGGAAGTCGACGTTGGCCGTGATGTCCGAGAGGACCGTCACACGGGTCTGGGCGTGCGGGGCGATCTCGGCGAACTGCTCCGCGTCGAATGCCTCTGGCGCCCAGGGGGCGAACGGGGCCTTCAGCCAGGGGCCGCAGGCCTCGGTGAAGGCCTTCACGTCGAGCATGCGCAGGTGCTCGGCGTTGATGTGCTCGGCCTTCTTCAGGTCGAAGCGTGCGGGGTTGGCGTTGACGTCGGCGATGTCGAACGCGGCCACCAGCTCGTCACGGCCGAAGATGTCGCGGTCCTCGGCGATCGACCAGCCGAGCAGCGAGAGGTAGTTCAGCAGCCCCTCGGGCAGGAAGCCGCGCTCGCGGTAGAGGTTGAGCGAGGCCTGCGGGTCGCGCTTGGAGAGCTTCTTGTTGCCCTCCCCCATGACGTAGGGGAGGTGGCCGAAGGCGGGGGTGTCCTTGGCGATGCCCAGCTCGATGAGCGCCCTGTAGAGGGCGATCTGGCGCGGGGTGGAGGAGAGCAGGTCCTCGCCGCGCAGGACGTGGGTGATCTCCATCAGCGCGTCGTCGACCGGGTTGACCAGCGTGTACAGGGGAGCGCCGTTGGCACGGACGATGCCGTAGTCCGGGACGTTCTCCGGCTGGACGGTGATGTCACCGCGGACGAGGTCGGTGAAGGTGATCGCCTCGTCGGGCATCCGGAAGCGGACGATGGAGGTCCGGCCCTCGGCCTCGTACGCCGCGGTCTGCTCGGCGGTCAGCGCGCGGCAGTGGCCGTCGTAACCCGACGGCTTGCCGGCCGCACGGGCGGCGTCGCGGCGGGTGTCGAGCTCCTCGGTGGTGCAGTAGCAGTGGTACGCGTGACCGGCGGCAAGGAGCTTCTCGGCGACGTCCTTGTACAGGTCCATGCGCTGCGACTGGCGGTACGGGGCGTGCGGGCCGCCGATCTCGGGGCCCTCGTCCCAGTCCATGCCGAGCCAGCGCATCGAGTCGAGCAGCTGCTCGTAGGACTCCTCGGAGTCACGGGCCGCGTCGGTGTCCTCGATACGGAAGACCAGGGTGCCCTGGTGGTGCCGGGCGAAGGCCCAGTTGAAGAGAGCTGTCCGGACCAGGCCCACGTGGGGGTTGCCGGTCGGGGAGGGACAGAAACGTACGCGGACAGGTCCGTTAACCACGCTTGATCACCTTGTTGGTGAGAGTGCCGATGCCTTCGATGGTGACGGCGACTTCGTCGCCGACGTGCAGGGGTCCGACCCCTGCGGGGGTTCCGGTGAGGATCACGTCGCCCGGGAGCAGTGTCATGGCTTCCGTGATGTGGACGACCAGGTCCTCGATCGAGCGGATCATGTCGCTCGTGCGGCCCAGCTGGCGCTGCTCGCCGTTGACCGTCGCCTGGATGGTCAGGTCGCGGGGGTCGAGGTCGGTCTCCACCCAGGGGCCCAGCGGGCAGGACGTGTCGAAGCCCTTGGCCCGGGCCCACTGCTTCTCGCGCTTCTGGGCGTCGCGGGCCGTGACGTCGTTGGCGCAGGTGTAGCCGAAGATGACGTCCTTGACACGCTCACGCGGAACTTCGCGGCACATCCGGCCGATGACCACGGCCAGCTCGGCCTCGTGGTGCAGGTCGTCGGAGAAGGAGGGGTACTCGATGGCGTCGCCGGAGCCGATCACCGAGGTGGTGGGCTTGAAGAAGGCGACGGGGACATCCGGGACCTCGTTGCCGAGCTCGGCGGCGTGTTCCGCGTAGTTGCGGCCGATGGCCACGACCTTGTTGGGGAGCACCGGGGGCAGCAGCCGGACCTTGCTCAGCGGGACCTTGGTCCCGGAGAGCTCGAAGTCGGCGTACGGGATGCCCTTGATGATGTCGAGGACGAGGCTGTCGGGGCTGTCGCCCTCGACCGCGCCGAAGGCGACATTGCCGTCGATGGAGAACCTGGCGATGCGCACGGGATGCTGTCGCCCCTCACTTGCTGGCTGGCTGAAGACTGACGCTCCAGGCTAGCGCCTGGCCCGGCGAGGTTTGCCCCATTAGGAGCGTCGTCCGGTGCGTGCGATCGCAAGGCGGACGGAAGTCCTTGGAGGGGGTACCTCCCATGCCCTTCAGGCTATGGGGGAGGAGCTACCGGGGCTTTCGGCCGACGCCGCGAGCGTGCGTGCCGGGCGGCGCGACGGGGCAGAGCCTCGCCGGGCCCGGCGCTGGCGCGGGTGAGGGGGAGAGCCGTGCGGCGTCAGCCGGCGGTCGTGACGGGTGCCACCATGAGGATGGTGCGGCGGGGGTTGGCCGTCTGGGTGGGCAGTTCGGCGGCGTGCTCCGGCTGCTCCGGCGTGTGCAGCGCTACGGCGTCCTCGAGGTGCGCCAGCGTGGTGCGCCGGGGGTTGGCAATGTTGCGGAACATCATCGTCGTCTTCATCTGCCGTGTGGACCCTTGTCGCTGGGGCGCCGCCCGGAGGGGCGCCGGTTGTCGGATTCGCTATCCCTGTAAAGCGTCAGGCTAAACATCCGATTCCCCGCGGGAGCGGGGAAGAGACGTCGATCATCATGTGAGTTTGCTCACGAAGTTGCCGACAAATAGAGCATTATGGACAGTCGACCACGGGAAACAAAGCGGGCATTACGGCACTGAATCTGCCATTCCGCTCCCGATCATGTCGACTGGGACACCGCCCGCCCCCAGGGGGCACACCCTCAATGATCCGATTTGCCCCTGAACACTCTCCACGGCTTGTTACTCCACCATCACACGGTGTCACAGAGGTCACAGCCCGGTACGTGGGCCTTGTTGGAGATCCTCCACTGTGCTGGAATTCCACGCACCGCCGCGGGTTTCAGGCCCGGCGCGCAGGGGCGCAACGCAGCGCCGAGTGGCGGCGGGAGGGGGAAGTACGCCGGTCACTCACGACCACCATGGGGCGCGTCCAGCGCCCCACGACGCCGACACCGTCCCGCCCGAACACGTGGTGGGACGCCTGGTCCAGAGGTTGCGACGCTAGTGCAGGGACGTTTCAAGAGGGATGGCAGCGCTCCGGCGGAACAGGAGCCGCGCGGCGGGACCGACCGCGGTTCCTCGCCCCAGCACGCCCAGAACCCCGGGCCGGCCGGAGCCGGCGACAGCGGTGACCGCGCGCAGCGCTCGGGTACGACGAGCACCAGCGGCGCGGACCCGGCCACGCCTCTCAAACCCGCGGGGCCGGTAGGCACCGGCTCACGCATAGCCCTGCGCAACTGGCGCATCAGCACCCGTCTGGTCTCCCTCCTCGCCCTTCCCGTGGTCGCCGCGACCACGCTGGGCGGACTGCGGATCAACGAGTCCATGAATGACATGGAACAGCTGGAGCACATGCAGCTGCTCACTCAGATGACGAAGCAGGCGACCGCGCTCGCCAACGCGCTCCAGGAGGAGCGCGACAAGTCGGCAGGCCCCTTGGCGAACAAGGTGAAGGCCACCGACTTCAAGATCACTGAGCCTCGGAAGCGGACCGACCGGGCCAAGGACGCGTTCTTCGACGCGGCCGACGACATCGGTAACACGCAGACCGACGAGGCGATGGAGGGCATCCACTCCAGCGTCAGCCAGATCGCCACCCAGCTCGGCGAGCTCACCAGCATCCGCAAGGACGCGTACACCGAGGGCGCCCCGAGCCTCAGCACGGTCGACCAGTACAGCCAGCTGATCACCGCGCTGCTGGGGCTCTCGCAGGACATGGCGCAGGCGACCAGCAACCCGGACATGATCAAGCGGACCCGCGCCCTGGCGGCCTTCTCCTCCGCCAAGGAGTACGCCTCGGTCCAGCGCGCGATCATCGCCGCGGCACTTCCGGGCGGTGACAGCGCCGACACGCACCTCAACGACAACGACAAGGTGTTCGGCCGCAACGCCAACCGCAAGGAGGCGCTGGCCCTTCAGACGTTCGAAGGCGCCTACACGACCACGGGCAGCGACGCCGCCGAGCTGACGGACTCGCTCAAGAACGGCAACCCCGAGATCACCGCCGCGGACATGTACGCGAAGCAGGTGCTCGACAGCCCGCTGGGCATGGAGGGCCGCAAGCCCCGCACGTACATGGACTGGTACGACCAGAGCTCCAACAAGATCCAGGCCATGAAGACCATCGAGGAGACCCTCCTCGGTGAGATGGAGGGCAAGGCCCGCGAGCTCCGCGAGGCCTCGCAGCGCGACGCCATCCTCAACGGTGCGGTCATCCTCATCGTCCTCGGTGTATCCCTCGTCGGCGCCTTCGTCGTGGCGCGGTCCATGATCCGCTCGCTGCGGCGACTGCAGGACACCGCGACCCGGGTCGCCCAGGACCGGCTGCCCGAGCTCGTCAAGCAGCTCTCCGAGACCGACCCGCAGGACGTCGACACCTCGGTCGAGTCGGTCGGTGTGCACTCCCGGGACGAGATCGGCAAGGTGGCCGCGGCCTTCGACGACGTGCACCGCGAGGCGGTCCGACTGGCCGCCGAGCAGGCGCTGCTGCGAGGCAACGTCAACGCGATGTTCACCAACCTCTCGCGCCGGAGCCAGGGCCTCATCCAGCGCCAGCTCTCGCTCATCTCCGAACTGGAGTCGCGCGAGGCCGACCCGGACCAGCTGTCCTCCCTCTTCAAGCTCGACCACCTCGCGACCCGTATGCGCCGTAACGGCGAAAACCTCCTCGTCCTCGCGGGCGAGGAGCCGGGCCGCCGCTGGACCCGTCCGGTGCCGCTGGTCGACGTGCTCCGCGCCGCCGCGTCCGAGGTGGAGCAGTACGAGCGCATCGAACTGGCCGCGGTGCCCGCCACCGAAGTGGCCGGCCGCGTCGTCAACGACCTCGTGCACCTCCTCGCCGAGCTGCTGGAGAACGCGACGTCGTTCTCCTCGCCGCAGACGAAGGTCCGGGTCACCGGTCACGCACTGCCCGACGGGCGTGTGCTCGTCGAGATCCACGACACGGGTATCGGCCTCTCCCCCGAGGACCTCGCGGCGATCAACGAGCGGCTCGCATCGCCGCCCACCGTGGACGTCTCGGTGTCCCGCCGCATGGGTCTGTTCGTGGTCGGCCGGCTGTCCCTGCGTCACGGCATCCGGATCCAGCTGCGTCCCTCCGACTCCGGCGGTACGACCGCACTGGTCATGCTGCCCATGGAGGTCGCGCACGGCGGCAAGCAGCCGCCGTCGAAGCAGGGTCAGGGCCCGCAGGGCGGTTCCCCCGGTGGTCTCCTCGCCGGTGGCAACGGCTCCGGCGCGGGCGCGGGCCAGCGTCCCGGGCTTGCGGGTTCCCCGTCCGCTCCTCCCGCCAAGGGCCTGGGTTCCGGTCCGCAGCGCGGGCAGGTCGGCACGGGCTCGGGCCCGCGGGCCGCGCTGCCCTCGCGTGACGGCGGTCCACAGGGCCCCGGCAACGGTCCGCAGGGCCCCGGCCGTCCGAACCAGCCCCAGGGCGGCGGCGGCCTCTCCGGCGCCTTCGGCGGCGGCGCCCGGATGGGCGCGCGTGGTCAGCAGGAGTCTCCCGGCCGTACGGACTCCGGCCAGCCCAACCTCTTCGGTCACACGGGGGGTCCGGCCCAGCCCGGTCCGCAGGGCCAGCAGGGCCGTCCGAGCGGTCCGCCCGCCCGGCAGGCCCCGCAGCCTCAGCAGGCACGGAACGATCAGGCCGGCTTCCAGCAGCCCGGCGGCCCCGGCCGTCAGCTGCCGCCGTCCGGCGGTCCCCGGGCCGAGCTGCCCGGTGGCAACCCGCAGCCGCAGCGTCCGCAGAGCGCGAGCTGGGGCGTCGAGGAGCAGGGTGCTCCCCGGCGTACTCAGCCGGACGCGCCGCGCGGTCACGAGGAGCCGGACTCCGGCCGGTTCGCCCGCCCGGGCAGCTCCGCTCCCCACCAGCCGTTCAACGCGCCGAACCAGCGTCCGCCCATGAACGACCGTCAGGGCCCCGGCGCCACGGCCGAGTTCGCCCGCCCGGACTTCTCCGCGCCGCAGGCGCCGGACCCGGCGAGCACCGCGCAGTTCTCGCGCCCGGACTTCAACGCCCCGCTGCCGCAGGACCAGGGCTACGGCGCCCAGGCCCCGCAGAACCACCAGATGCCCGCACCGCGCCGGCAGGACAACGCCGACTTCGGCGCACCGCGTCCGCCGGTCCAGCCCGCGGGTGAGCCGCCGCGCCGTCCGGCGCTGCCGCAGCAGCCCGAGGCGCTGCCGCCCGCCGGTCCGGGTGACGGGCGTACGCCGCTGTACGACACGCTCGAGACGAACTGGTTCCACGGCCCGGGGCAGGGCGGCGCTCAGCCGCCGGCAGCCGAGCCGCAGGCACCGTCGGCTCCTGAGCCCGTCGGCACCCCGGCTCCGCCCATGCCCCGGCGTGGTGCGGCCGATGCCGGCGTCACCAGTTCCTGGCGCGCCTCGCCCAATGACGAGCTCGTTCGTCAGGCGGAGCGGGTCAAGAAGCCCGCTGCGGGCGGGATCACCACCTCCGGGCTGCCGCGCCGGGTTCCGCGTGCCAATTTGGTACCGGGCACTGCTCAGCAGCAGAATCATCAGTCCGGACCTCAGGTTTCGCGTGCGCCCGATGACGTACGCGGCCGTCTGACCAATCTCCGCCGGGGCATCCAGCAGGGACGACAGGCCAACAACGGCTCGTCTACCGGCAGTTTCCAACTCGGCCCCACTCACCAGCAGGAGCGTTAGTTGAGCCCCATGAGTCAGGCCGCGCAGAATCTGAACTGGCTGATCACCAACTTTGTGGACAACACCCCAGGGGTGTCCCACACGGTGGTGGTCTCCGCGGATGGCCTGCTGCTGGCAATGTCCGAAGGTTTCCCGCGCGACCGCGCCGATCAGCTGGCGGCAGTCGCCTCCGGTCTGACGTCGCTCACCGCGGGTGCCTCCCGGATCTTCGAAGGCGGCGCCGTGAGCCAGACCGTTGTGGAGATGGAGCGGGGATTCCTTTTCCTCATGTCCGTCTCGGACGGTTCGTCTCTGGCCGTTCTGGCCCACCCGGATGCGGACATCGGCCTGGTCGGGTACGAGATGGCACTCCTCGTCGACCGCGCGGGGTCGGTACTCACCCCTGACCTCCGCGCCGAACTACAAGGCAGTCTGCTCCACTAGGCGGCCATGCAGCAGACCCCTGACACGATCCCCCCAGGTACTACTCGAAACCCTCACCCGTCCGGCCGTCAAAGACCCCCCACCGGCCCTTCCCGACGGCAAGGCGACACCCTGCTGTCACGCCCGGAGGATTCATGACCCCGCCACCCGCCTCACCTGATCCGTACGGCGCACTGCACCACGCGTCGTACGACGGTGAAGGCGACCAGCCGCTGGTCCGTCCGTACGCAATGACCGGCGGCCGGACCCGGCCGCGCTACCAGCTCGCGATAGAGGCGCTGGTCAGCACAACAGCAGACCCCGCTCACCTCGGGACGCTGCTCCCCGAGCACCAGCGGATCTGCCACCTCTGCCGTGAGGTCAAGTCGGTGGCCGAGGTTTCGGCCCTGCTGTCCATGCCGCTGGGCGTGGCCAGGATCCTGGTGGCGGACCTGGCGGAAGCCGGCATGGTGGCCATCCACCAGCCGGGCAATGGAGAGGCCGGCGGCGCGCCGGATGTGACACTGCTCGAAAGGGTGCTCAGTGGACTTCGCAAGCTCTAGCGGCGGGACGGCCCGCGCAACCACCTCGGCGAAAATCGTGGTGGCAGGGGGCTTCGGCGTGGGTAAGACCACGTTTGTCGGTGCCGTTTCGGAGATCAACCCGCTGCGCACCGAAGCCGTGATGACGTCCGCGTCCGCGGGCATCGACGACCTGACCCACACCGGGGACAAGACCACCACCACGGTGGCCATGGACTTCGGCCGCATCACCCTCGACCAGGACCTGATCCTGTACCTCTTCGGTACACCGGGCCAGGACCGCTTCTGGTTCATGTGGGACGACCTGGTCCGCGGCGCCATCGGCGCCGTCGTCCTCGTCGACACCCGCCGTCTCGCCGACTGCTTCCCCGCAGTCGACTACTTCGAGAACAGCGGCCTCCCCTTCGTCATCGCCCTCAACGGCTTCGACGGACACCAGCCCTACACCCCGGAAGAAGTACGTGAGGCCCTGCAGATCGGGCCCGACGCACCGATCATCACGACGGACGCCCGTCACCGTGCAGACGCCAAGAGCGGTCTGATCACGCTGGTCGAGCACGCGTTGATGGCGCGGCTCAAGTAGCGCGAAGTCGGTATTGATCTACGGAAGTTGCTGTAGTCAAGCGGGGGCGGCCTGTGTCCTTTGACACGATCCGCCCCCGTGTTCATAACATTTCGACAGAGAATTGCAGCGGCATCAACACACGACGCATCCGAGCAGTACCACTGTGCTCACATGAGCCCCGCCTTTTGACGGGGCTCGTTCTTTATGCCCGTTTTATCTGAGGCACGCGCCACCCGGAATCAGGCATTCCGACTGTTTGGAACGCGGCCGGTCCGCGTGCTGCAATGCGTCGAACTACCGAGTAATACGGCCCTGAACGAATAATCCGGCACAACGTAGGTGCCGACGCCGAGAGGTTGTTGGTCGAGTGAGGCGAAGCAACGAGGGCTCCGCGGCGCAGCCGGAACGGGGCAACTTCACCCCGCCGCCGCGCGCTGCGGTGTCGCCTGCGGAGATATCCGAGGCGGAGCCGGCAGGTGGCAGCACCAGTCGGCTGTCGCCGCGCAACTGGCGGGTGCCCACCCGGCTGAACGCGATTCTCCTGATTCCCGCGCTGGTCGGCCTGATCATGGGCGGCTTCCAGGTCAAGGGGTCTGTCGACAGGTGGAACGAGGCCCAGGACGCCGAGAAGACGGCCCAGGTCGTCCGCGCGGCCGCGGAGTACGGTCAGGCGCTGCTCAACGAGCGTGACCTCACCGCCCAGCCGTTGCTGTCCAACAAGCGCACGGCAGCCGAGGTCGAGGACGCCCGCGCCATCACGGACGAAGCGGCGACGAAGTTCGACACCGCCGTCCAGGACATGCCGGACAAGGCGGGGCTTGACCGCCGCCTCAAGCTGTTCAAGGTGGAGGAGCCGCTCCTCCCCGAGCTGCGCAAGGCCGCCTACGCCGAGGCGATGGACCCGGTGAAGACGGAAGAGGGCTACACCAAGGTCCAGCACTCGCTGATGGAGTTCTCCAACGAGCTCGGCCTGGGCAGCAGCAACATCACCACCTACGGCCGGACCGTGTACGCGATCGAGCTGGCCAAGGCTGCCGAATCGCTTCAGCGCTCCATCGGTATGCACCTGCTGGTTCGTCCCAGCCAGAAGGAAGCCACTTTCGACGCCCAGGTCAAGGCGTTCGGCTCGTACAACTACCTGGAGCAGATCGCCCTCGGCGAGTTCGTCTCCGGTGGTACCGAGGCCGACGTGGCGCGGCTCAAGGAAGTCATGGCCGGCAAGGCCGCCGAGGGCGCCAAGCAGCTCAAGGCCGCCAAGGAGCAGGCCGCGGCCACCGGTCAGCCCTTCGTGGCGCCGCCGAGCATCGACGGTTCGGTCTTCGACGGCATGGCCCAGCAGATCGGCCAGGGCCAGCGCCCCTCGGAACTCCGGAAGAAGGGGATCACCCCCGAGACCTGGATGGCCGCCGCCACCGCCAAGTTCGACGGCTACACCACCGTTGAGGACGAGCTCGTCGACAAGGCCGTCACCGAGGCCGCGGACATCTCGTCCAGCGCCCGGAACGACGCCATCGTCAACGCCGCGATCGTGATCATCTCCCTGCTGGCCGCGTTCATCATCGCGGGCCTCATGGCCCGCCAGATGAGCCGCGCGATGCGCCAGCTGCGTACCGCCGCCTTCGGTATCGCCGAGCAGCGCCTGCCGATGCTCGTCGACCAGCTGTCGCGGACCGAGCCCGGCCGCGTGGACACACGGGTGCAGCCGATCCCGATCAACACCCAGGACGAGATCGGCGAGGTCGCCCGCGCCTTCGACCAGGTGCACCGCGAGGCGGTCCGGCTCGCAGCCGAGCAGGCCATGCTGCGGGGCAACGTCAACGCGATCTTCACCAACCTGTCGCGCCGCAACCAGTCGCTCATCGAGGGCCAGCTGACCCTCATCACCGACCTGGAGAACAACGAGGCCGACCCGGACCAGCTGGAGAGCCTCTTCAAGCTGGACCACCTGGCGACCCGTATGCGCCGCAACGGCGAGAACCTCCTCGTTCTCGCCGGCGAGGAGCCCGGCCGCCGCTGGAACCAGCCGGTTCCGCTGGTCGACGTCCTGCGTGCCGCCTCCTCCGAGGTGGAGTCCTACGAGCGCATCGAGCTCACCGGTGTTCCGGAGAGCGAGATCCACGGCCAGGCCGTGACCGACCTCGTGCACCTGCTGGCCGAGCTGCTGGAGAACGCCACCACGTTCTCCTCGCCGCAGACCAAGGTGCGCGTCACCGCGACCCGGCTGCCCGACGGCCGTGTCATGGTCGAGATCCACGACAAGGGAATCGGCCTCACCGCCGAGGACTTCGCCGACATCAACCACAAGCTGGCCAACCCGCCGACCGTGGACGCCGCGGTGTCCCAGCGCATGGGCCTGTTCGTGGTCGGCCGGCTTGCCGACCGGCACGGCATCCGTGTCCAGCTCCGCCCCTCGGGCGAGCAGGCGGGCACCACGTCGCTGGTCATGCTGCCGGACGCGATCACCCATGGTGGCGGTGGCGAGTCGGCGCCGCAGGGCGACTTCACCGTCTCCTCGATCATTCCCGAGCAGCAACAGCCGCAGCCGTTCGAGCTGCCCGCCCACCACGCTCCGATGCGTACGGCGGCGGAACTCGGCTTCGACGACTCGCGCTACGACACCCCGGCTGCGGACTCCCCGCAGCTCGACCCGGTCGGCCGCTCGCTGATGCGTGAGGAGCGCCGGGCCGCGCTGGAGGCGCAGACCGGACCCGAGCACTCGGCGTTCCAGGACAACGGCGCGGGTCAGCAGGGCTACGCCCAGGACCAGTACGGCCAGGAGCAGTACGCGCCCGAGCAGTACGCCCCGGAGCAGCAGGGCTACGCACAGCCCGGATACGACGGCGGCTACGAGCAGTACGGCGCCGAAACCGGCTACCAGCAGCCCCAGCAGGGCTATGCGGAAGCTTCGTACGCCGCACCGGAGCCCCAGCAGGAGCAGTACGCCGACCAGTTCGCCCCTCAGTCCGACCAGTCCCACCAGGGTGATTGGGCGGATCAGGGCGGCTACCAGGGCGGGTACGAGCCGCTCGCGCAGCCGGAAGCGGAATCTGTTCCAAGCGCCCCCGCCGAGCCGCAGGAGCGCGTAGGCTTCGACCGTCCGGGGCCCACCGCGAACAACGGTCACGACCTGACGACCGCGGGTCTCCCGCGCCGGGGCGCCGGCCAGCAGCACTGGCAGCCCACCGGCCGTGGAAACGATCAGCCTGCGGCAGCGGAACAGCAGCAGCAGCGTCCGCCGAAGCAGCAGGAGAAGCCTCAGCCGCCGCAGGCAGCACCGGCGAGCGGGGACGGCCCCGACGACTGGCGCTCGGCGAACGACGAGCGCTGGGAGCGGGCCGAGAAGCTCAAGGATCCGAAGGCGGGCGGAATCACCCCGTCCGGGCTTCCCCGGCGCGTGCCCAAGGCCAATCTGGTCGAGGGAACGGCGGAGCAGACCCAGCAGGGCGGCCCACAGGTCTCCCGTGCCCCCGAGGACGTGCGTGGCAGGCTGAGCAATCTGCGACGTGGTGTCCAGCGGGGACGTACCGCGGGGTCGGACACAAGTAATACCTACAACCAGGAGCGTTAGTGTGAGCCCGATGAGCCAGGCGGCGCAGAATCTGAACTGGTTGATCACCAACTTCGTGGACAACACCCCCGGGGTGTCGCACACGGTGGTGGTCTCCGCCGACGGACTCCTGCTGGCGATGTCCGAAGGTTTCCCGCGTGACCGCGCCGATCAGCTGGCGGCTGTCGCCTCCGGTCTGACGTCGCTGACCGCGGGTGCCTCCCGGATCTTCGAGGGCGGCGCCGTCAACCAGACCGTTGTGGAGATGGAGCGAGGATTCCTCTTCATCATGTCCATCTCTGACGGATCTTCACTCGCCGTCCTCGCCCACCCGGACGCCGATATCGGTCTGGTTGGGTACGAAATGGCGCTTCTCGTAGACCGTGCAGGAAGTGTTCTCACCCCGGATCTTCGCGCCGAGCTCCAGGGAAGTCTTCTTAACTGACAGACAGACAGTGCGTTTCTCGTCACCGCGCCATAAGGTGCGGTGGCGCGGCACCACTGGGATGGCGACCGGCAGTCGGAGGAGGAAACGTGGCAGCACCCACAGGCGGACACCCGTACGAGGGTGGTCGGCGCGTTCCGGGTGAGCAGGGCGACAACCGCTTCAACCACCCCGGCGTGCAGGGTTCGCAAGACCCATATCAGCCGTATCAGCCCTACCAGCAGCCCCAGCAGTCGCCGCAAGGCGCGCAGGGGGGCGGCTGGCCGCAGCAACAGCCGCAGCAGCCGGGGTCCGGGTGGCCGCAGCAGCAGCCCCCGCAGCGCTACGACGCACCTCCGTCGCGCATCCAGCCGGTCCAGCGGCAGGCGCCCGAGCCGTCGAAGCCCGCGGCGCACAACCCGCTGGTCCGTCCGTACGCCATGACCGGTGGCCGGACCCGGCCGCGGTACCAGCTCGCCATCGAGGCACTGGTCAGCACCACGGCCGATCCGTCGAGGCTCCAAGGGCAGCTGCCCGAGCACCAGCGGATCTGCCGGCTCTGCATCGAGATCAAGTCGGTCGCCGAGATTTCGGCCCTTCTCACGATCCCCCTCGGCGTTGCCCGGATCCTCGTCGCCGACCTGGCCGAGGCCGGACTCGTCGCTATCCATCAGCCCGGCGGCGACGAGGCCGCCGGCGGCCAACCAGCCGTGACACTGCTCGAAAGGGTGCTCAGTGGACTTCGCAAGCTCTAGCGGCGGAGCAGCCCGCTCCACCACCTCGGCGAAAATCGTGGTGGCAGGGGGCTTCGGCGTGGGTAAGACCACGTTTGTCGGTGCCGTTTCGGAGATCAACCCGCTGCGCACCGAAGCCGTGATGACGTCCGCGTCCGCGGGCATCGACGACCTGACCCACACCGGGGACAAGACCACCACCACGGTGGCCATGGACTTCGGCCGCATCACCCTCGACCAGGACCTGATCCTGTACCTCTTCGGTACACCGGGCCAGGACCGCTTCTGGTTCATGTGGGACGACCTGGTCCGCGGCGCCATCGGCGCCGTCGTCCTCGTCGACACCCGCCGTCTCGCCGACTGCTTCCCCGCAGTCGACTACTTCGAGAACAGCGGCCTCCCCTTCGTCATCGCCCTCAACGGCTTCGACGGACACCAGCCCTACACCCCGGACGAGGTGCGCGAGGCCCTGCAGATCGGGCCCGACACCCCGATCCTGACGACGGACGCCCGTCACCGCGGAGACGCCAAGAGCGCGCTCATCACGCTCGTCGAGCATGCGCTGATGGCCCGCCTGCGCTGAGGTCCCGGACACGCGAAAGGCCCCGCACTCCCTCGGGAGTGCGGGGCCTTCCTGTGCGTGCGTCCGGGACCCCAGGGGCCCGGAAGGGGCCTGAGGGGCCCTTCTCAGCCCTGCCAGCTGTGCGGGGCACGGAAACCGGGGGTGCGCTCCAGTCGGCGCCATCCGGCGTGGTTACGGCCCCGGTGGGCGGGCGCGTCGGGCTGGGCGGCGGCGCGTGCGAGCAGGACCGCGGTGATGGCCGCGAGCTCCTCGGGGCCGGCCTGGCCCTTCTCGACGCGCAGCACGGACTCGGCGGGAGTGACGCTCATGGTGTCTCCGTCTTCTGGACGTTCTGGGCAGCTGGTCGTCTACGCCTCCGGGGTTGCCGGGGCGGCTGCGACTACTGCGGGGGGTTGCCGTGCTTGCGGGACGGCAGGTCCGCGTGCTTGTTGCGGAGCATCGCGAGAGAGGCGATCAGTACCTCACGCGTCTCGGCGGGGTCGATGACGTCGTCGACCAGACCGCGCTCCGCGGCGTAGTAGGGGTGCATCAGCTCGGCCTTGTACTCCTTGACCATGCGGGCCCGCATGGCTTCGGGGTCCTCGGCGTCCGCGATCTGACGGCGGAAGATGACGTTGGCGGCACCTTCGGCGCCCATCACCGCGATCTCGTTGGTGGGCCAGGCGTAGGTGAGGTCGGCTCCGATGGACTGACTGTCCATGACGATGTACGCGCCTCCGTATGCCTTGCGCAGGATCAGCGAGATCCTCGGCACGGTGGCGTTGCAGTACGCGTACAGGAGCTTCGCACCGTGCCGAATGATTCCACCGTGCTCCTGGTCGACGCCGGGCAGGAAGCCGGGTACGTCCAGCAGAGTGACGATGGGAATGTTGAAGGCATCGCACATCTGGACGAATCGAGCGGCCTTCTCGGACGCCTCGATGTCCAGGACACCGGCCAGCGACTGCGGCTGGTTGGCCACGATGCCGACGACCTGGCCGTCGAGCCGGGCCAGGGCGCAGATGATGTTGCGGGCCCAGCGCTCGTGGATCTCCAGGAAGTCGCCGTCGTCGACGAGCTCCTCGATCACCTTGTGCATGTCGTACGGGCGGTTCCCGTCGGCCGGGACCAGGTCCAGCAGGACGTCGCCGCGGCGGTCGGCCGGGTCGTCGCTCGGCACGACGGGCGGGTTCTCGCGGTTGTTGGACGGCAGCATCCCGATCAGGTAGCGGACCTCGGCGATGCAGGTCTCCTCGTCGTCGTACGCGAAGTGCGCGACGCCCGAGGTCTCGGCGTGCACGTCCGCGCCGCCGAGTCCGTTCTGGGTGATCTCCTCGCCGGTGACCGCCTTGACGACGTCCGGTCCGGTGATGAACATCTGCGAGGTCTCACGGACCATGAACACGAAGTCGGTGAGGGCGGGGCTGTAGGCCGCGCCGCCCGCGCACGGGCCGAGCATCACGCTGATCTGCGGGATGACACCGGAGGCGCGGGTGTTGCGCTGGAAGATCCCGCCGTACCCGGCGAGCGCGCTCACGCCCTCCTGGATGCGGGCGCCGGCGCCGTCGTTCAGCGAGACCAGCGGAGCACCGGCCGAGATGGCCATGTCCATGATCTTGTGGATCTTGGTGGCGTGGGCCTCGCCCAGCGCGCCGCCGAAGATCCGGAAGTCGTGCGCGTAGACGAAGACCGTGCGGCCCTCGACCGTGCCCCAGCCGGTGATGACACCGTCGGTGTACGGCTTCTTGGCCTCCAGGCCGAATCCGGTCGCCCGGTGGCGGCGGAGCTGCTCGACCTCCTTGAACGTGCCGGGGTCGAGCAGGAGCTCGATGCGCTCCCGGGCGGTCAGCTTGCCCTTGGCGTGCTGTGCCTCGGTCGCCCGGTCGCTCGGTCCGCGCCGTGCCTGCTCGCGCAGGTCCAGCAGTTCGGCCACCCGGCCACGCGTGTCACTCGGCTCGCCCGGGATTTCGTCCACAACGGTCATGTATCGACCCTACGAACCCGACCCAGGGAATCGTGCCGTCGACTCCGGACAGTCTCCTGCCCGGTTTCCTGGTGGCACCTGACAGAACCGGCGCGCCATGCAGCCCATCTGCCAGCCCTTGGGGCTGCTCCGTTGTAGGCCTCCCACAAAGAGGGGTCTGTGGTGTGGGGCACATCGGTGGCTGCGCGCCACGCCGCGGATCCACCGGCCCGGCGGACCTCGTACCCACAATGGCAGGGGGCGGAACCGGAACCGGAACCGCCCCCTCGTGAGAAACCCCTGGTTCAGTTTCCGCAGTGGAAGCGGGCGCTGCCCCAGTCGGCGTGGTCGTTGCCGTTGTCGTCGCCGCCGTCCGCGACGGCCAGCTCGACGTACTTCGCGCCGGTGACGTCGGCCTCCAGCCGCCACGCGGTGTCCGCCGCCTTCAGTACGGGCGAGGCGGCCTTCACCGTGCCGTCCGCCGTGACGGAGAACTGCACACTCCCCCGCGAGGTCTGCACATCGTCCACACCGACCTCGGCGGTGAACGAGGTGCACTTCCCGCCCAGGTAGTAGCGGACCTTCGCCGGGGCGTGGGTGCCCAGGCCCTTCTCGTACGCGGCGCCCCCGATCTTCAGGGGCGTGCCGTCGCCGGCGCCCGTCCCTCCGTTGGAGAGGTCTCGCTCGACCGGGCCCCAGCCGTTCTCCGCGCTCGTCCAGTCCAGGTCACTGGCCCAGCTGTCGGTGACGGGCGGCGGGGGCAGGGTCCGCACGGTGGTGGTCGCGCCGAGGGTGCGTGCGGTGCCGGCCACCGTGTACGAGGCGGCGGCGGCCAGGTCGTACGCCTTGTACGCGGCGTCCGCGGGCGGGGTGACCTGCCAGCTCGCCTCCGTCCTCGCGCCGGGTGCGACCCGGTCGACGGTGACGGGGCCGGCGGGCTGTGCCGTCCAGCCCTCCGGGAGGGTCAGTCCGACTTCGACGCCGGTGGCCTCCGTCGCCTCGTGGTTGGTGAAGGCGGCCTTCACCGTGGTGGCCACTCCGGGCTCCAGCGCCTGGGTTCCGGCCGTGACGGCGAGCGTGGCGCAGGCGGCCTGCTCGCCCGCGGGGGCGGGTCCGAGGTCGGTCACAGTGAATCCGTCGAGAACGAGGTCGGCGCCCTCGGGAGCGTCGCCGCGCTTGCGCAGCCCGGTCCAGGTGTCCCCGCAGCCGGCGGTGACGGTCTCGGTGAAGTGACCGGTGGTGAGCTGCCGGCCGATCGGCGTGGCCCGGGTCTCGGTCGAGGCGGGGGCGCCGTCGGCGTCGATCCGGTCGTATCCGTCGACCCACTCGTAGGCGCCGGCATGGCTGGACTGGTAGTCGTACTCGACCTTGTAGCGGCGGCCGTCGGTCATCGGGACGGTCCAGGGTGCGGTCCGGTAGACGAGGCCGGTGTTCTCCTCGTGCGCCTTGAGGGACTCCTTGCCGCCGAGCACGTCGTCGACGAGCTTCCCGTTCCAGCCGGCCTGGGTGTAGGGGGCGTGCAGCTGGGAGATGCTGGTGCGGGGGTCGGTGGAGCCGCCCGCGTCTCCCTTGAGGAAGGGTCCCCAGCCCTGGTCGACATCCTCGAAGTCCTCGTACGCGACGGTGCCCGGTTTCGTCGCCGGGGCGTTGGCGACGATGCGTACGTCGTCGGCCCGCACGGTCGCCGTGCTGCCGCCGGCCGCCTCGATGCGCAGGGTGGTGCGGCCGTCGGCGGGGGCGGTGAAATTGACCTTGGCCCGCTGGAAGTACGTGCCGTGCCGGTCGGACGCGGCGACGTGGTCCTCGGCCGTGGACCGGTCCACGGCGACGGACTTCCCGCCGGCCGAGAGGGTGGTGTGCCGGCTGCTGCCCGGCTCGACCTCGATGAACGCGGAGGCGGTGTAGCGCGTCCCGGGCTTCAGTCCGGTGATGCGCTGGGAGAGCGCGGCCGTGCCGGAGCCGGAGAGCTCGGCGCTGTTGCGTCCCTGGTCGTCGGTGTCACGGGTGACGGTGCCGGTCCGCGTCCAGTCCTCGAGCCCGCTGTTGTTGAAGCCGGGGTCGTCGACCGGGGTGTCCTCGCCCCACTGCGGGTCGGCGGCCTGCGGCGCCCTGTCCGGGTAGAGGACGTAGGGCTGTCCGGCGGTGGCCTTCAGCGTGATCTTGCCGCCGACGGGCCGGACGGTGCCGGTCTTGACGCGGCCGTTGTCGGTGAGCTTGTAGACGGTGTACGCGCGTGTGCCGGGCACGGCCCAACTGCTGGTGCCACCGGCCTTGTTGTAGTGGTAGAGCTTCTTGCCGCCGTCCCAGGGCAGCAGGTAGCCGGTGCCGCTGAGGACCTTGCGTCCGTGATCGTAGAAGGTTCGGCTGCCGTCCTCGACCGTGCCGCGCACCCCGCCGGTGAGGGTGATGTCGTTGCCGTCCCAGCGGGTGATCTTCTGCTGCTGGAGGTACTTGGCGGGGAGGTTCCTCTCCCAGATGTTGGCGTAGAAGGCGTTCCAGTCGGTCTCGCCGGTCCAGCCCTCGAAGTCCTCCAGCGCGGTCTGGCCGAGGACCGGGTCGTTGTTCCAGATGTCCTTCTCGTCGTTGCGGATGAAGCGGATGATCTGTGAGTTGAGGCCCTTGTTGGTGGCCCCGCCGTAGTCGAGGTCGTTGGCCCAGTGGGACCAGAGCGAGCCGCGCTCGAACTTGTCGGCCCATTCGGTGCCGACGTTCCAGCCCTGCTCCTGCACGGCCCGGAGGGTCTTGTCCGCGATCCAGCCGTGCGAGTAGTAGACGTCGATGTAGAGGAAGCCGAGGTTGTCGTCGGTCTCGTCGCGCAGCTGCTGGAAGCGCTTGGCGAGGTCTCCGCTGTTGATGTCGCGGCGCTGGTCGATGTAGTAGCTCTGGTTGAGCCAGTTCCAGCCGGGCTTCGTCCTGTCGACGAGCTTCTCGTCGAACGCGTTGGCCTCGGGGTAGGACTCGGTGGCGTTGACGTGGACGCCGAAGGTGGCGCCCCACTTCTTGCCGTCCTCGAGCAGTGCGTTGAGGTCCTCGATGCCGCCGGCCCGCTTGTTGTAGTTGCCGCCGTAGTCGGGGTGGGCGGAGTCGTGGCCCTCGGATCCGTAGCCCTTGAGCACCGCGAGCTGGCCGAGGCCGTCGGTGGCGAGCGAGACCCTCTTGACGTCGTCGAGAGTGCGCAGGAAGGGGTGGGTGGCCTGGCTGGCGAAGTTGAACGGGATGTGGGTGATGACCCGGTTCGCGGTGTCCTTCGAACCCGGCGCCGTGATTCCGATGGACCGGAAGGCCACCGCGCCGTCCTGCCAGTTCACGGCCTTGTCGCCGTTGGCGTCGGGAGTGACGACGACCTTCGCCCAGGGCAGGTTCGCCCCGCTCTCGGGTTTCGGCGCGCCCTCGCCTCGGTAGGTCCACTGACCGGACCACACCCCGACCCGGACGCTGCCGTCGGCGGCCTTGCGGGCCTGGTGCCAGAAGCGGGCGTCGTCGCCGCCGGTGGCGCCCGCGGGCTTGTCGTACGTGGAGTTGGACTCGATGGCGGCGGCCAGGGTGCCGGTGTTGACGATGGCGTACGAGGCGCCGAGCGGCGCACTGTCGGCGGCCGTCTCCTCGGTGACCTTCGCGAACACGTCGGCGGTCTTCGTGGAGTCCGGGTCCAGCCGGGTGAAGGCGGTGGCGGCACCGGTCTCGGCGGAGCCGACGGAGACCAGGTCGTGGCCGGGTATGTCGATGGTGCCGACGCGGAAGGCCTCGGTGTCACGGACGGCGGCCACCTTGAAGGTGGTGGCGCGTCCGGCCACGGAGAGCGTGGCGTCGATCTCCACGCCCGGCAGGTCCTCGAAGGTGAGGGTGTAGCGGGCCTCCCCCGCGGTGAACTCCGGGGCGCCCTTGAGCCGCACGGGGTGGGCGGCACCGTTGAGCGTGACGGCGGTGACCGGCTGCGTGCTGCCGGCCAGCTGCGCGCCACTGGCCCGGTCGGTGTACGTCAGGACGCGCGGGAAGTCCTCGGCGACGGAGACGGACAGCTGCTGCGAGGCGATGACGGCGCCCGCTGCGGCGGGATCGGCTGCCGCGGCGGGCGGCGGGTCGGCGGCTGCGGCGGGGAGCGCGGTCCCCACGAGGGCCAGGACGGCGGCTGAGGCGGCGGCGACTGCGCCCGCCGAACGGAATCTTGACGACATGAGGACTGAGTAATCCCCCGGCCTCGACAGGGTCAACGTCATACCGCCCCGGAGGACTTACCAGTCCAACAACCGCGGTCAGTTAGTCCAAGAGCGGTAGGCCGGACCAGGCCGGGTCACGCGTTCAGTTCCTGTTCACCGCGAGCACCCGGCCATCGACCGAGGGTGGCGAAATGCTCGTCCGAACCGTCGAGTTGTGAAGAATTCCGATTCTTGAGAGCGCTCTCAGTCGTAAGTCTTGACGGTCGCGGCACCCGTGGCGAAAGTGGTTCGCACCGCAGGCGGCCCCCACCGCACGCCTCCCTCTCCACCACCCCATGACTCCGCCTGCGGCCCCCACACCTCGGGAGTTCTTCATGATTTCGCGCAGAATGTTCCTGACGGGCGCCGCCGCCTCCGCGACCGCGCTCACCTATCCGCTCTGGGGCAGCGCCCTGAGCCCGCGCACGTCGGCCGCACCGGCGACATGCGAACTCGCCCTGGAGAACCGCTCGTTGCCGGGCACGGTCCACGCGTACGTCACCGGCCACGAGCAGGGCACCGACCGCTGGGTGCTGCTGCGGGCCGACGGCAGCGTCTACCACCCGGACTCCCCGGGCGCACCGCAGACCCCTCTCCCGGTGGACTGCGCCATACCGCTGAAGCCCGCGGGCGCCGGACCGGTCGTGCTGACGCTCCCTCAGATGTACGGTGCGCGGGTCTACTTCGTACGGGACGACAAGCTGGACTTCTACCTCAACCCGGGCCCCTCGCTGGTCGAGCCGGCGTTCGCGACGCCGACCGACCCGAACTACGGGCGGACCTGGTCGTTCTGCGAGTTCACCTTCAACCCGCAGCAGATCTACGCGAACATCAGCTACGTCGACCTGGTGACCGCGCTGCCGATCGGCCTGACCCTGGAGGGCGACACCACGCACACCGTGGCGCCGCTCCCGGACGGCGCGGTGCAGCGCATCGCCGACGACCTGACGGCGCAGGCCGCCGCCGACGGGCAGCCCTGGGACAAGCTCGTGACGCGCGGCTCGGACGGGAAGGTCCTGCGGGTCGTCTCGCCGCAGAACCTGATGGCGCCGTTCTTCGACCGGCCGAACGAGATGCCGTTCCGGGACCTGTTCACGGCGCAGATCGACGAGGTCTGGGAGAAGTACCGCTCCACCGACCTGCGGATCGATCTCCAGGGCGGCCGGGGCACGCTCGCGGGCCGGGTCAGCGGCGACACCCTGACGTTCGAGGGCGGTCACACCTTCGTCAAGCCGACGTCGAAGGACATCTTCACCTGCAACCACGGGCCCTTCACGAACAACCCGGGTGACTCCGACGACAAGAAGGCACTGCTGGCGAGGATCGCCGCGGGCTTCAACCGCTCGATCATGCTCAGCCACCCCCAGCAGCCCAACGGCACCACGGTGGCGGACTACTACAAGGGCGCGGTGACCAATCACTGGTCGCGCGTCGTCCACGCGAACTCGCCGATCGGGTACGCGTTCCCGTACGACGACGTACGCCCGGACGGCCAGCCGGACGTCTCCGGGGCGGCCCACGACGGCAACCCGCGGCGCTTCACGGTGAGCGTCGGCTCCTGACCGGAGCCCCGCCCCAGGACCCCCGGGCCGCCCGCCGTCCCCCACACGGCAGGCGGCCCGGACTCCTGCCCTCCCGGCGGCCCGGCGGCCGTCCGGACAACCGGAACGTGTAACTCCAGAGATACGCGGACCTCTTGACTTCGCAACATCGGGAATGGAGAGTGCCCGGCACCCATACTTGTATATGCCATCGGCCCGGAGGCGCCTGTGTGCGACTTGCACGATCCCAGCGAGCACAACCATGAGATCCACGCCGCCGGTGACGGGCTCAGCCGCCGCCGGATCATGCAACTGCTCGGAGCCGCCGGGATCGCCACCACGGCGGTTGCGGCATCCGCCGACCCGGCGATGGCGGCGGCCTCCGACGAGGCCGCGGGCCTGATGGCGGCGGGCGCCGCCTACACACCGCCCGAGGGACTCGCCCAGGATTCGCCGGCCAAGCGGACCGCGCTCGGCTGGATCGAGCGGAACGCGTCACGGATCACCGGTCTGAACGACGAGATCTGGGAGCACGCCGAGCTGAGTCTGCGGGAGTGGAACTCCTCCCTCGCCCAGGCCGACTTCCTGCGCCGGGCGGGCTTCGACATCGAGTTCGGCACGGCCGGCTTCCCGACCGCCTTCACCGCCACGTACACCCGCGGCAAGGGTGGCCCGGCCATCGGCTTCAGCGGCGAGTACGACGCGCTGCCCGGCCTGTCCCAGAACAAGGGGGTGGGCGAGCACGATCCGAAGGAGTACGTCCACGACCCCTTCGCTCCGAGTTACGGGCCCGGTCACGGCTGCGGCCACTGCGCCCTGGGCGCGGCGGCCGCGGCGGCGGCCGCCGCGGTCGCGGAGGCCGCCCGGAGCCACAAGCTCGACGTGACCGTGAAGTTCTTCGGCTCGACCGCCGAGGAACAGCTGATCGGCAAGACCTACGCCGTCAGCCGGGGCGTGTACGACGGGCTCGACGCGTTCCTCGACTGGCACCCCTCCACCGGCAACGCCACCGGCTGGGGCACCTCCAACGCGATGACGGCCGTCACCTTCACCTTCCTCGGCGTCGCGGGGCACGGAGGCACCCCGCTCGGCAACAAGAGCGCGCTGGACGCGGCCGTGATGATGGCGACCATGTCGGAGTTCCTCCGCGAGGAGAGCATGGCGTCCTCCGCCCGGCTGCACTGGGTGATCAACAACGGCGGCGACATCCCGAACGTGACGCCGGAGATCGCGGAGATCTCCTACTACGTGCGGGAGGGGAGCGTCGAGCGGGTCCAGTCGCTGCTGGAGAAGGTCATAGCCGTCTCGGAGGCGGCTGCCACCGCCAGCCGCACCTCGGTGCGGCACAGGATCACCTCGGCCTGCTGGAACCAGCTCCCCTCGAAGGCCTTCGCCGAGCTGATGTACGACAACATGCGGCAGATCGGGCCGCCGAAGTTCTCCGCGGAGGCCCAGCGGCTGGCCAAGGAGCTCCAGGGCTCGCTGGGGCTGCCGCAGAGTGGTCTGCACGACGAGATCGGTGAGCTGTCGCCGCCCAACCCGGTCTTCCTGGGGGGCGGCTCCACCGATGTGGCCGACATCAGCTGGCAGGTTCCGACCGTGTCGATGGGTGCCGCTCTGGCCCCCATCGGATCGAAGATGCACACCTGGTCGACCGCCTCCTGCGCGGGGGCGGCGCCCGCCCACGCGGCCGTGAAGGCCGCCGCCGCCTACCTGGCCGCGACGGCTGTCGACCTCCTGGTGAAGCCGGAGCTGCTGCGCGGGGTCACGGAGGAGTTCGAGAAGCGGCGCAAGGACGTGGCCTGGAAGACGGCGCTGCCGGACGGGTACGAGCCGCCGATGTACGAGCCGCCGGCCTGGTTCCTGAAGAGGACGGGACAGAGCTGGCCGCCGGAGAACATCACCTGGCCGCCGCGCCGGGTGATCAGCAAGGAGAAGTTCTCCTCGCTCGGGCCGGCGTTGCCGCCGCAGACCTGACCCGTGACGGGCCGGGTGCCCGGCGGCCCCGAGCGGCTGCCGGGCACCCGGCTGCGCGCCGCGTACCGGCGCGGGGCAGGATCCTGTCCGGGGCCCGTACCCGTGCGCCGCCTCCCCAGCTGGTCCGCAGCCATGTTCCAGGAGAACGCATGCCCTTCGACGTCCACGCAGTCCGCGCGCAGATCCCGGCCCTGAAGTCCGGGTCGGCCCGCTTCGACGCGCCCGGCGGCACCCAGACGCCCCAGCCGGTCATCGACGCGATCACCGACGCGCTGGCGAACCCGCTCGCCGTCCGGGGAACGCAGAACGAGGGCGAGCGCAACGCGGAGGCCATCGTGGCCGGGGCCCGGTCCGCACTGGCCGACCTCCTGGGGGCCGAGCCGCGCGGCATCGTGTTCGGCCGCAGCTCGACGCAGCTCACCTACGACCTCTCCCGCACCCTGGCCAAGGACTGGGGGCCGGGTGACGAGGTGGTGGTCAGCCGTCTCGACCACGACTCCAACATCCGTCCCTGGATCCAGGCCGCCGAAGCGGTGGGCGCGACGGTCCGCTGGGCCGAGTTCGACCCCGAGACCGCGGAGCTGACGCCCGGCCACGTCGCCGCCGTACTCGGCGAGCGGACCCGGCTGGTCGCCGTCACCGGCGCGTCCAACCTCGTCGGCACCCGCCCCGACCTGCCCGCCATCGCCGGGCTCGTCCACCGCGCCGGCGCCCTGCTGCACGTCGACGCCGTGCACTACACGGCTCACGCGGCCGTCGACCTGACCGCCCTCGGCGCGGACTTCCTGGTCTGCTCGCCGTACAAGTTCCTCGGTCCGCACATGGGCGTGCTCGCGAGCCGGCCCGAACTGCTGGAGACCCTGCGGCCCGACAAGCTCCTGCCGTCCACCGACGCGATCCCGGAGCGCATGGAGCTGGGCACCCTCCCGTACGAGCTCCTGGCCGCCGCCCGCGCCGCGGTGGACTTCATCGCCTCGCTGGCTCCCGGCACCGAGGGCACCCGGCGGGAGCGGCTGCTCGCCGCCTTCGAGGAGATCGAGGCGCACGAGGACGCCCTGCGGGCGCGTATCGAGACCGGGCTGGCCGCCCTCGACGGGATCACGGTGCACTCGCGGGCGGCCCTGCGCACACCGACGCTGCTGCTGACGTTCCCGGGCCGCTCGGCCGCACTGGCCTCGCGGTACCTGGCCGAGCACGGGGTCGACGCTCCGGCCGGCTCCTTCTACGCCCTGGAGGCCTCGCGTCATCTGGGTCTGGGCGATGGGGGCGGGCTGCGGATCGGCCTCGCGCCGTACAGCAGCGCCGAGGACGCCGACCGGCTGCTGGACGCCCTGGCCGCGTTCCTCACCGCCCACCCCGCCGACGCCTGAGCGCCCCCGGACCACCCACGGTGCCCCCGTCCCGCCGGACGGGGGCACCTGTGCGTGCGGGATCAGCAGCCGCCGCAGTTGTAGTACGTCACGTCCCAGTGGTTGCCCTCGTCCGCGTAGACGTTGCCGGATCCGGACTGGTACTGGGGTGCTCCGTCGCCCCGTACGCCGATGTAGGTGAACGCGCTCTTCACGTAGTTCGTCAGGCAGGTGGTCTTGCCGAAGTCGAGCTTGTAGCCGTTCCAGTGCGAGTACGTGCCACTGGCGTGCCCGGTCTCGGTGCCGCCGGTGATGTTGAGCCCGCATCCCGTGGCGCTCTTGAGCGTCTGGGCGCCCTGGGCGCTGGTGAGGTTGAGCTGGTCGAAGGACGTACAGGTGGAGACGTTCCGGTTGGAGCAGCCGCCGGACGAGGACCAGGTGATCCCGGAGGAGCTGAAGCGGGAGGTCGCCTGGGAGTGGGTCAGCTTGGTCACTGCGTGGGCCTCGGTCGTGCCGCCGATCACGCCGACGCCGGGTGCGAAGAGCACACCGAGGACGAGGGCGAGGGCGGTCAGGGCCGAGCGGAGTACGGGACGGGTCAGCATGGGGGGATTCCTCCTGCTCATGACAAAACGGGGGATGAGCGAGCTGCCGTGCGGGGCGAGCAGGGAGATCCTGCCCGGTTCTACGCGCGTCCGCCAGAGGTACCGCACGACCGAACAGCGTGCGGAGCGGCTTTCGGAAGGGCCTGGACCCTTGTTGTTGAATTTCGAACCACATTGGTCTACAGTCAATCTCGTTGAAGGTTAAACAAGAACTTCGACAGCCACTCGTCTGAACACGTCCCCGAGGAGGAGCCATGGCTCTGTTCAACCGCAAGAACAACGACGCCCCGTCCACCACCGCCACCCTCGCGGTGGACCCCGCACTGGCCGCCCTGACCGGCACCTACGCGATCGACCCGGCGCACAGCAGCATCGGCTTCACCGTGCGCCACGCCATGGTCACCAACGTGCGCGGCTCCTTCGGTGAGCACGAGGGCACCCTGCAGCTGGACGGCACCGACCCGGCGAACTCCTCCGCCTCCATCGACGTCAAGATCGCCAGTGTCGACACCGGCATCGCCGACCGTGACGGCCACCTGGTCAGCGGCGACTTCTTCGAGGCCGAGAAGTTCCCCCTCATGACCTTCCGGTCCACCACGGCCCAGCAGCTCGGGGGCGACAAGTACCGCGTCACCGGCGACCTCACCATCAAGGACGTCACGCGCCCGCTCGCCATCGACCTGGAGTTCAACGGCTCCGCCACCGACGTCTACGGCAACGAGCGCGTGGGCTTCGAGGGCAGCACCGACATCCTGCGCTCCGACTGGGGCCTGACCTGGAACGCGGCGCTGGAGACCGGCGGCGTGATGGTCAGCGACAAGGTCAAGCTGAACTTCGACATCTCCGCGATCAAGGCCGCCCCGCAGGCCTGAACCGTACGGAGATCCTTAAACCGAGCGCGCCCGCCTTCGCTCCCCCACGGGGGAGGAAGGCGGGCGCTCGGCGTCCGGGGCCTCCCGGTCACACGGTGCGGCGCACCTTCAGTGCGTTGTCCGTGCGCGTGGTGGGGTTCCCGTCCGGGTCGTTCTGGATCCGCTCGTGCTCCGCACTGAGCAGCACCTCCCACTCCCCGTCCGGGAGTTCGAGGGAGGCGAGCACCTCGTCCGTGGTCGGCAGCTGCACATCCGGGTGGTCGTGCTCCCAGGAGGGGAAGCCCGCGTGCCCGACGATCAGGAGTACGCCGCCGGGCGCGACCACCGAGGCCGCCTGCCGCAGGATCCGCTCGCGCGGCAGATCGCCCATGGAGTGCAGGAACTGGGCGGAGACCAGGTCGTACTCCCCTTCCGGGAACGAGGCCCCCAGGTCGTGCCACTGCCAGTCGATCCGGTCCGCCACACCCGCGTCGGCCGCGTGCCCGGCCGCCCGCTCCAGGGCGACCCGCGAGATGTCGGTGCCGGTGACCGTCCAGCCCCACCGGGCGAGCCAGACCGCGTCGGCACCCTCGCCGCAGCCGAGGTCGAGGGCGCGCCCCGGCTTCAGGCCCTCCACTTCGCGGACCAGCGCGGTGTTGGGGTTCCCGCTCCAGATCCGGTCGCTCTCGCGGTACCGGTCGTCCCAGAGTTCGGCGTCGGTCCGGGTGGTGTCGTCGGTCATCGGGTCTCCTGCAGTCCATGACGGCGGTTTCCGAGCACGCGCTCGGTGACTTGTCGCTCGGCCTCGGCCGAGAAGGGTTCCTGCCGGGCGGCGACCGCGCGGCGGGTGTCCTCGGTGACGAGGTCCGCGTTCATGGCCGCCCCCGCCTTCAGCCCCGCGGCGGCGGCGCCGACGACCTGCTCCATGAGGTTGGCGACGTTACCGGCCACCCATACCCCGGGTACCTCGGTCGCACCGGCCGGATCGGCCTCGAAGTACGTGCCGACGAGGTGGTCGCCCATCTCCATCGCCGTGGGCACCAGGCCGAGGCTCTCCAGGACCCCGGATCGCGCGGTGAAGCGCGGCTGGACCACGAGCACCTCGCGCGGGATCACCGTGCCGCCGGCCACCCGCACTCCGGTGATCCGGTCGTCCTCGACGTCCAGCCCGGTCACCTCGCCGTCCACCACGGCGATGCCACGCGCGGCCAGCTGCTCGTACTCCTCGTCGGTGAAGTCGGACCGGAGGTGCCGGAACAGCACCACGTCATCGCTCCACTGCCGCCAGAGCAGCGCCTGGTGCACAGCCATCGGGCTCACGGCCAGGACGCCGATCGCCCGGTCCCGCACCTCCCAGCCGTGGCAGTACGGGCAGTGCAGCAGATCGCGGCCCCAGCGCTCGGCCAGGCCTTCCACCTGCGGCAGTTCATCGACCAGCCCGGTGGTCACCAGCAGCCGGCGCGTCTCGACGGTGCTCCCGTCCCCCCGTACGACCCGGAATCCGCCGTCGGGGAGCTTCTCGGCCGCCACGACCTCGCCCTCGACGATCTCGGCCCCGTACGCGGACGCCTCCGCCCGGCCGATCGCCAGCAGCTCCGAGGGCGGGGTGCCCTCGCGGCCCAGGTAGTTGTGCACGTGGGACGCGGGTGCGTTGCGCGGGCTGCCCGCGTCGATCACGAGCACGGAACGCCGCGCCCTGGCCAGGGCCAGGGCCCCGCTCAGCCCGGCGGCCCCGCCACCCACCACGACCACGTCGTAGCGCTGATTCTTGTCGCTCATGCGAAACACCTCCATCTACGGCAGATGGTGCGCGCACTCTCCCATTTCGACAAGCTTGCTTGCCGAAGCGGCAAACTCGCACCAGACGGCCTTCCCCGGGCTCCGCTCCCCCACCCCCCATGCGTCGGCGAGCGCCCCGACGAGCACCAGGCCGCGCCCGTACTCCTGGTGCGGGGCGGGGTCCGGCCCCGCCTGGACCTCGCCGCCGCCGCTGTCGTGGACCTCGACCCTGAGCACCCGCTCCCAGGAGAGGCGCACACGGAATCCACGGCCGGGCGGGACGCCGTGGACCAGTGCGTTGGTGGCGAGTTCGCTCACACAGAGCAGTACGTCGTCGACGGGCACCCCGCACGCCCAGTCGAGCAGCGCCGCACGCACGAACTGCCGTGCGAGGGGGATCGACCTGCGTTCGCGGCGGTAGAACGCCTCACGGAGGCAGAGGAGTTGAGTTGATTCATTCACGCGACGACTGTCACAGACCGTCACTATGGTTGATCAGCGCGTCAGGTCGTACATCGCGTTTGTACGGGTGCTGACGGGTCCGGCGGGGTCGCGTACGGGGAGAGGCACAGCATGCACTCGGCAAAGAGGAACAAGCGGGTCACGTCCTGGCACGTGATCGGCGCGCAGCTGGCCACGTTCCGCAAGGCGGCCCGGCTGACGCAGGCGTCGCTGGCCGACCGCTTCTGTGTGGGCGAGGACACGATCGCCTCGATCGAACAGGGCCGCCGGCCGCTCCAGGCGGACTTCGCGACGCAGCTGGACGAACTGCTGGACACCAAGGGGGTGTTACGGGTCGCGGTGGCAAAGGTGCCGCAGAGGGAGCGGTTCCCGGCGTTCGCGCAGGACTTCGTGGAGTACGAGCAGGAGGCGGTGACGCTGCTGTCCTACGAGAACCAGGTGGTGCCTGGGCAGCTCCAGACGGAGGAGTACGCCCGGTTCGTCTTCTCCTGCCTCTACCCACCCCTCGAAGAGGAGCAACGCGAGGAGTGGGTCAGCGCACGACTCGACCGCCAGAAGCTTCTGGAACGCAAGCCGCGTCCGATGCTGCACTTCGTGCTGGAGGAGAGCATCCTCCGCAGCGAGATCGGAGGTCTCGCCATGCGAAGGGAGCAGATCCAGCACCTGCGGCGGTGCATGGAACTCCCCTTTCTGGGCCTTCAGATCATGCCCATGAAGTTGTCAAGACACGCTGGCCTCGCGGGCCCCATGGTGTTGCTCGAGACCCCCGATCATGACCATCTCGCCTACGTTGAGGCCCAGTTGGCCAGCGTGCTCCACGACGACCCGGCCGACGTCAGTGTGCTCCAGCAGAAATATGGGATGCTGCGTTCGCAGGCGCTTTCCGTCGAAAACAGTGCGCGCCTACTGGACGACCTGCTTGGAGAGTCATGAATCGCGCAGCACGCGGCACAGCCCTCAGTTGGTTCAAGTCCAGTCACAGCAGCGACCAGGGCGGCAACTGTCTCGAAGTCGCCTACGACTGGCACAAGTCCAGTTACAGCAGCGACCAGGGCGGCGCGTGCGTCGAGGTCTCCGCCCACCCCGCCGCCGTGCACATCCGCGACTCCAAGGTCCTCGACGGCCCGGTCCTCACCGTGTCCCCGGCCGCCTGGGCCGCTCTCGTCAGCGCCGCGGCCTAGCAACTTCAGCGCAGATCGACCGCGCCGCCCAACCTGGCGGTGGTGATGCCGGACGGTACCGAGGGCGCTTCCGGACGAGGGGCATCTGACGCGTCCACCGGCAGTGACGGCATCGACTCGGGCATGGTCACCGACGGCAGCGCCGGAACCTGCGCGCCGTATTCGATCGAGACCTCCACGGTCACCGCGTCCAGCGGCTCGTGAGTCCTCGGCTGGCCCGGATCGGACCGCGAGATGCCCTGAGGCCCCCGGTCGATGCGATGCGGGCCCAAGGAGGGCGATGCCCCGTGAGGACGTGACCCGGCGCGGGGAGCGGGGAACTCCACGGCCGGGGCGGCACGCGCCACCACCGCCTCGGGCCTGCTCCCGGAAGGCAGGTCGTCCGGCCGGTCGAGGGGTCCGGCAGGGAGAACCGCTCCCGCCACGGCGAGCGTCATCGCCGCTGATGTCGCCCCCGCGGACTGGGCGACGCCCGTACGGGGAAATCTGCGTGCGCACATCCACACGGTCGCGGCCAGCGTGAGGCTCCCGGCCAGGACGTTGCGCAGCGACCGCCTGGCTCTGGCGAGCAGTGACTCGGTCGCCCGGTAGCTCAGCCCCATGGCCCGGGCCACCTGCCCGACGTCGAGGTCCTGCGCCTGGAGTCGCAGCGCCTGCACCTGGCGGGCGGGCAGCAGCTCCGCGCTGCGGGCGGCCAGCCACCTGGCCTCCGCCCGGTCGCAGGCCACCTCCTCGACCAGGAAGGGCTCGACCGGAGCGACGGACAGGCTCTTGCCCAACTCCCGGTCGCGGGCGACCTCGCGGTTCCGGTCGGCGCATGCGCGTACGGTCGCGAGCCTGAGCCACGAGCGCACCCGGCCGAGCTGGACGTCAGGGTCCTCCACGGCGCGGATCATCGCTTCCTGGACGGCGTCCTCGGCCTCTTCGTCGCTAGATGAGCGACTGCGGGCGATCTCCAGCAGCTCGTCCCGGTGACTCCAGACGAGCTCCCACCGGTTGCCCGGGCCGTCCGGGCGACGAGCGGTACGCGGATCGCTCACGCGCAGAGCCTCCGGTCCTTGGATTCAGGTCCGATGTGCAGGGACCATGGTGCGGCCGGCCCCTATGCCCCGCGACCTGGCAGGTATCGGGGCATACGGGCTCAGCGCCGGATCAGACCGCGAGAGTCGCGGCGGAGCCGAGCCCGGCGACGCCGAGCACGCTGCCGCCGAGGGCGCCCGAGAGGCTGCCGGCGAGCGGCAGCGCGCCCAGGTCGGCACCGACCGCACCGGCGATGCCACCGACGAGCGGCGCCTCGAGCGAAGCCGCGCCGGCGATGCCGCCGGACACGACGTCCAGGTCCGCGTCGGAGATTTCCTGGGTCTGCACCTGGGGGGCGGAGCTCATCATGTGAATTCCCTTCGCATTAATTCCGAATGACTGGAGCCAACTCCGCAATAGCGAAAGGCCCTTGTCGCTGCCGCGATTACCGAAGCCTCGCCCTGCGCCCGAAGGCGGCGAACTTCACCGCGGCGCGATGTGAGGGATGTAAGCACGTGAGGGCGTTGCGGGGCCAGCCTTCAGCAGTCCCGCGAATTGCCCTCCGGTATCGATGGGACAACACGGTCACATTGCTCCATGGACCGGTACAGATTCTTCACTCGCCCGACCGACGGACGTTCCGTCGGCCGAATCTTCGATCCGCCATGAAAGGGACATTGTCGGCCGTCGACGCGACGGATCCGGTCCCCACCCGGAATGCCGCAGGGCGCGACTCGCCACCTGCGGACACGGTGTGCAGATCTGCCGCAGACGGCTCGGGCCCGTCTGCCGGAAGCTCGGCCGGGGGCTCGATTCCGGACCTCGGCCGGTTCGGCGGGACGAGCGCCGGTTCCGCGGTGCCGTGCCTCCCGTACCACTCTTCGCCGTATGTCTGTACGCGCATCGGCGCGCGGTGTACGGTGTCGGGCCGATGGGCAATGGGAGCGCTCCCACCGCGCTCTTCCCGCTTCGCACGAGGAGAACGCCATGAAACGCCTGCTCGCCTTACTGGCGACCTGCGCGACAGTCCTGGGCCTCACGGCCGCGATCGCCCCCCAGGCGGCGGCCGCAGCCGGCTGCAGGGTCGATTACACAGTCACCAGTCAGTGGACGGGCGGCTTCCAGGCCGGAGTGAAGATCACCAACCTGGGCGCCCCCGTCACGGGATGGACCCTCGGGTTCGCCCTGCCGGACGCGGGGCAGAAGATCGCCCAGGGCTGGAACGCCACCTGGTCGCAGTCCGGCTCCGCGGTCACCGCCGTCGGCGTCGACTGGAACCGCACGCTGGCCACCGGCGCGGCGGCCGACGTGGGGTTCACGGGTTCCTTCACGGGCGCCAACCCGAAACCCACGGCGTTCACGCTCAACGGCGTCGCCTGCACGGGTACCACCGAGGAACCCCCGCCCGTCCCGGCCGACGGCACCCCCGTGGACATCAACGGCCCGCTCCACGTCTGCGGCGTGAACCTGTGCAACCAGTACAACCGCCCCGTACAGCTGCGGGGCATGAGCACGCACGGCATCCAGTGGTTCAGCGAGTGCTACAACGCCGCGTCCCTGGACGCCCTGGCGAAGGACTGGAAGTCGGACCTGCTGCGCATCGCCATGTACGTGCAGGAGGACGGCTACGAGACCGACCCGGCGGGCTTCACCAGCCGCGTGAACAGCCTCGTCGACATGGCAGAGGCCCGTGGCATGTACGCCTTGATCGATTTCCACACCCTGACGCCGGGTGACCCGAACTTCAACCTCGCACGCGCGAAGACGTTCTTCGCCTCCGTCGCCGCCCGCAACGCCGACAAGAAGAACGTGATCTACGAGATCGCCAATGAGCCCAACGGCGTGAGCTGGTCGGCCATCAAGAACTACGCCGAGCAGGTCATCCCGGTGATCCGGGCCGCCGACCCGGACGCCGTCGTCATCGTCGGCACCCGCGGCTGGTCCTCGCTGGGGGTCTCGGACGGCTCCAACGAGAGCGAGATCGTCAGCAATCCCGTCAATGCCACCAACCTCATGTACGCGTTCCACTTCTACGCCGCGAGCCACAAGGACAACTACCGCACCACGGTGAGCCGGGCGGCTTCACAACTGCCCTTGTTCGTCACCGAGTTCGGCACGGTGAGCGCCACCGGCGGTGGAACGATGGACGCGTCGAGCACCACGGCGTGGCTGAACCTGCTCGATCAGCTGAAGATCAGCTACGCGAACTGGACCTACTCCGACGCCCCCGAGAGCAGTGCGGCGCTGCGGCCCGGCACCTGCTCCGGCGGCGACTACAGCAGCAGCGGGGTGCTGACCGAGTCCGGAGCGCTGCTCAAGAACCGGATCAGTACTCCCGACAGCTTCCCCACCGGCTGACGTCCGGCGGGGGCTCCGGCCGGGCCGGAGCCCCCGCCCGATGACGGGACCCGTTCCCGTCGCCCTTCCGCACCCCCTCACCCCCTGCCTCGGAGGCACACGTGCGCGTCCTTCTCCCTCGATTACTGCACAGGCGGTGGACGGCGGTCCTCACGGCCGTCGTGCTCCTGGCGTCCGGCTTCACGGCGATGTCCGCGAGCGGCGCCGAGTCCGGCTGCCGGGTCGACTACACCGTGAACAAGTGGACGGGCGGCTACACCGCCCAGATCAAGGTCACGAATCTCGGCCCGGCACTGGACGGCTGGCGTCTGAACTGGACCTACACCGGCGACCAGCAGGTGACTTCGGCGTGGAACGCGGGCGTCACCCAGACCGGTAGCTCCGTCGTCGCCGTGGGCTCCGGCTGGAACGGCACGCTGGCCACGGGTGGCACGGCCGACTTCGGCCTGCAGGGGACCTGGCGCTCGGCCGACCCCGCACCGAGCGACTTCAGCCTCAACGGCACGCCCTGCGGCGGTGACGGCACCTCGCCGCCGACCACTCCCCCCACGACACCGCCGCCCACCACCCCGCCACCCACGACTCCGCCCGGCGCGGACTGCGGCAGCGCCGTGATCTGTTCCGATTTCGAGGACCAGACCGGCCCCGCCCCGTCCGGCGCCTGGCAGTTCACCGCACCCGACTGCCAGGGCACCGGTACGGCCGCTGTCGACACCGCGGTCGCCCACAGCGGCAGCAGGTCACTGCGGGTCGACGGCGGAACCGGCTACTGCAACCACGCCTTCGTCGCCTCCACCGCGGACCTGTCCTCGGTGGGTCCGGTGATGCACGTACGCATGTGGGTGAGGCACACCACCACGCTCCCCGCCGCCCACGTCACGTTCGTCTCCCTGCCCGACAGCTCCCAGGCCGGCCGGAGCCTGCGCGTCGGGGGCCAGAACGGCGCCCTGCAGTGGAACCGGGAGAGCGACGACGCCACACTGCCGGCGCAGAGCCCGGTCGGCGTGGCGCTGAGCAGGCCGCTGCCGACGGGAAGCTGGCAGTGCCTGCGGTTCGCGATCGACACGACGGCGCCCGGTCTCGACACCTGGCTCGGCGACGAGCAGATTCCGGGCCTGCACGCCGACGGTGTCCCCACACAGGACATCGACCAGCAGTGGCTCGCCCGAACCGCACCGCCCCGGCCCACGGCCCTGCGACTGGGGTGGGAGAGCTACGGGACGGGTGACGACACCCTGTGGTTCGACGATGTGACCGTCGGCTCCGCTCCCATCGGCTGCTGACAGGTCGTAGAGTCGCAAGGGCGGCCGAAGCCAGTTGCGTTGGCTTCGGCCGCCTCAGCGGTTCCCCGTCAGTTCAGGCGGCGGCGCAGCCACCAGACGCAGAAGCCGGTCAGCAGTCCGGACAGGGCGAGGAAGATCGCTGTCTCGATCCACTGGAACGGCCAGTAGCGGTCGGCGGGATGGTAGGACACCTCGACGTGGAGGTCGGACTCCGCGAAGCACTTGATGGCGTCCGTGTCGCGGCTCGCGCAGCCCTCGGCCCCCCGGACCTCCCTGCCCGCCGAATCGAGCACCGGCCCTGTGCCGGACACCACCCAGGCGCCCGGTTTGGACACGCCCACGTCCAGGCTCGCGTTGTCGTCGTCGCCGGACAGGAGGATGTTCGTCGCCGTCCACTCCGGCGTGGCGGACGACTCGGCGCCGCCCTCGTCCCCGGGCATGGTGATCGCCTTGAGCGATACGACGGCATGTTCCGGCGCGATGAGGTGCGGGCGGACGGCGAAGGGCATGAGGACCTGGACCGCGACGAACAGGGCGAGTGTGGCCGCCATCGCGGGGACCGTTCTGCGGATCAGCAGTCCGGCGCAGGCACCGGCGGTGAAGGCGAAGGCCGCGTAGGCGAGCGGGACGATGCCCCGCCCGTCGAAGAGGACGGGGGTGAAGCGTTCGCTGTAGACCTCGTCGAGCGGGGCCGCCCACCAGGTCACCCCGAGGCTGAGCAGTCCCGCGACGGCCACGGCGCTCAGGCCGACGGCCGAGAGTTTGACCGCGAGCCAGTGGGTGCGGCTGATGCTCTGGTTCCAGACCAGCCGGTGGGTGCCGGTCTCCAGCTCCCGGGCGATCAGCGGCGCGCCCCAGAAGATGCCGAAGACCCCGGGGACGGCGATGACGAGACCGGTGGCGAGGAAGTACAGGGACTCGTACTCGGTGATGAACGCGTTCTTGGCCGATCCGCAGTCGGTGCCGCAGCCGAGGATGTTGCTGTCGTAGGTGTCCCGGATCTGGATACCGGTGACCAGGAGGGCCGCCGCGATCACGACGAGGGCCGCGAGGGCCACCAGGGTCTGGACACGGTACTGGCGCCAGGTGAGCCAGATCATCGCTGTGCCTCCAGTGCGGAACGGCCGGCCGGGCGGGCCCTGCCGTCGGCCATGTACGTGAGGACGAGGTCCTCCAGGTCGAGGGGTTCCAGGACCCAGGCGGGGTCGTGGACCGGGGCGGCGGCCCGGACGATGAAGGTGCTCTGCCGCTCGGTGTGCGTGGCCGTCAGGACCCGCATCCCGTCCGGCAGGTCCTCCGCGTCACGGCGTGCCGTCGTGAGCCGGAAGTGCGTGCCCAGGAGGTCGTCGACGTCGCCGGCGATCTGGACGCGGGAGGCGACCAGGGAGATCAGGTGGTCACAGACCCGCTCCAGGTCGGAGACCAGGTGCGAGGAGAGGATGACGGTGGTGCCGTGCTCGGCGACGTACTCCATGAGTCCCTGCAGGAACTCGCGCCGGGCCAGCGGGTCCAGGGCGGCGACCGGCTCGTCCAGGATGAGCAGTTCGGGCCGCTTGGCCACGGCGAGGGTCAGGGCGACCTGGGCGCGCTGGCCCCCGGAGAGCTTGCCGACCCGCTGGGCGGGGTCCAGGCCGAGGTCCTGGATCCGGCCCAGGGCCAGCTTATCGTCCCAGGCCGGGTTGAGCCGGGCACCGAGGCGCAGGTGATCGGCGATGGACAGCCCGGTGTACGTCGGGGTGTCCTGGGCGACGAAGCCGACCTTGGCCAGCTGCCCGGGCCCGGACGCGGGGCGTCCGCCGAGGACTTCGATGGTGCCCGCGGTCGGGGTGATCAGCCCGCAGGCCAGCTGCAACAGCGTTGATTTTCCTGCCCCGTTGGGGCCGACCAGGCCGACGACCCGGCCGGCGGGCACGCTCAGGGTGCAGTCGTCCAGCGCCTGGCGGCGGCCGTACCGCTTGCCCAGGCCTCTCGCTTCCAGAATTGCGGTCATTTCTCCTCTTCGGTGGAGGTGCGGAAGGTGCTCAGGAACAGGGCCTCGATGCTCTCCTCGTTCAGCCCCGCTGCTCGCGCCCGCTCCAGCCAGCCGCGCAACTCCTGCCGCAGCGGCTCGTGTTCGGACAGCGAGGCATCGCTGAGGGTGCTGGACACGAACGTCCCGACGCCGGGCTTCTTGGCGACCAGGCCCTCGTACTCGAGCTCCCGGTACGCCTTGAGCACGGTGTTGGGGTTGATCGCGACCTTCGCCGCGACGTCCTTGACCGTGGGCAGCCTGTCGCCCTCGAACAGCAGTCCCAGCCGCATCGCCTGACGCACCTGGTGGACGAGCTGCAGGTACGGCGCGACGCCGGACCGGGAGTCGAGGTGAAACTCGATCACCGTCTCCTCTATTCATCTAGGTTCCTAGCACTATAGGACTCTAGCGATCCCTGATCTGTCAACGGAACCGGCCGGGCGCGCGGAAAAAGGGCGGCACATGTGTGTGCCGCCCTCGGGATCCGTACGCCGTACGCCCTACGGGTGTTCGCCCGGACCTTCCGCGTTCGGAGCGAAGCGGGTGGGTGAGAGCGCCGTGTCCTCCTCGCCCGGTTCCAGCAGGGTGGCGGCGGCACCCACGATGAGGGGGTCCGGCCGACCGACGGCCTCGACGTCCTTCGCCGCGTAGTCGATACGGGCCAGGAGGCTGCGCATGGCCTCGATGCGGGCGCGGCGCTTGTCGTTGCTCTTCACGACGGTCCACGGCGCGTGCGCGGTGTCGGTGACGCGGAACATCTCGACCTTCGCCGTGGTGTAGTCGTCCCAGCGGTCGAGGGAGTCGATGTCGGTGGACGAGAGCTTCCACTGGCGCACCGGGTCGACCTGGCGGATGGCGAAGCGGGTGCGCTGTTCGGCCCGGGAGACGGAGAACCAGAACTTCACGACGATGATGCCGTCCTCGACGAGCATGTCCTCGAAGGCCGGGCACTGCTCGAGGAACACCTCGTACTCCTGCTCCGTGCAAAAGCCCATGACCCGCTCGACGCCGGCCCGGTTGTACCAGGAGCGGTCGAAGAAGACGATCTCGCCCGGCGCCGGCAGGTGGGCCACGTAACGCTGGAAGTACCACTGGCCCCGCTCACGCTCCGTGGGCTTGTCCAGGGCGACGATGCGGGCGCCACGGGGGTTGAGGCGTTCGGTGAAGCGCTGGATGGTGCCGCCCTTGCCGGCCGCGTCCCGCCCCTCGCACACCACGACGACGCGCGCGCCGGCGTCCTTCGTCCACCGCTGGAGCTTGAGCAGCTCGATCTGCAGGATGCGCTTGGTCCGGTCGTACTCCTTGCGGCGGATCTTGCGGTCGTACGGGTAGTTCTGCCGCCAGGTCTTGATCGGCCGGCCCGCCTCGTCGAGCAGGACCGGCTGCTCCGGCCTGCTGGTGTCGACGGTCAGCCCGTCCAGCAACTGCTTGCCCACCTCGTCGCGGTCCACCCTGCCCAGCCTGGCACCCGTTCGCACCGGGTGCCACCGGATCGCGGACGGATCGCGCGCCCCTCCCCGCACCGACACCCACGGGGTTCCAAGTAAGGTAACCCTAATAACGGCAGGTCGGCGATGAGCTGCCGCATCCCGCGAGGTACGGAGAAACCCTTGTCGAACGCCGCGCCCGCCGCGCCCTCCCGTACCGGGGACCCGCTGGCCGGAGCCGTACCCCTGCAGTCGGCGGAGCAGTTGCGGGAGATCCTCGGCGTTCCGTGGCCCCTCGTCATCGACAAGGTCCATGACACGCTCACCGACGACGACCTCGGCCTGCTGGCCCGTGCGCCGTTCTGCGCCGTGTCCACCTCCGACGCCGACGGCAACTGCGACACCTCCCCGCGCGGCGGCGAGCCGGGCTTCACCCGGGTCCTGGACGCGCGCACCCTCGCGTTGCCCGACCTTCCGGGCAACCGGCGCGGCGACAGCTTCCACAACATCCTGTCCAACCCACACGTCGGCCTGCTCTACCTCATACCCGGGGCGATGACCGTTCTGCGGATCAACGGCCGCGCCCGGATCCTCACGGACGCACCGTTCTTCGACGACATGACGGTCAAGGGCAAGCGTCCGGATCTCGCTCTGGTCGTCGAGATCGACGAGATCTACCTGCACTGCCCGGCTGCCCTGCGTCGCTCCGGCGTCTGGGCCCCGGACACGTGGGAGGGAGCCGTCCAGGCTTCCCCGTCCTGAGTCGGAACCCCTGAGTCGGAAACCCCTGAGTCAGACCCCCTGGGTTCGGACCCCTGGGTCAGAACCCGCCCCCGCCGAAGTCACCACCGCCGAAGCCGCCGCCGTCACCAAAACCTCCGCCGTCGCCGAAGCCGCCGCCGCCGAACCCGGAGGAGTCGAAGTCGGAGCCGGAGGAGTCGCCGCCGCCCCACTCCCCGCCGCCCCCGCCGAAGTCACCGCCGCCGTACTCCGACGCATAGGCCGGGGTGGCGAGCATCGAGCCGAGCATGGTCCCGACCAGCAGGCCGGGCAGCAGGCCGCCGCCGAAGTAGCCGCCCGCCCAGGGGCCGTACGCCGGGCCCGCCTCCCAGTACGGGCGGCGCCGGCCGTCGCCCACGTCGACGGTGCGGCTCATCGGGTCCTCGCCCTCGCGCAGCCGCACCTCGTCCGCGCCGCAGACCGGAACCTCCCGGGCGGCGCCGCCGGACGGGCTCCACAGGGCGTCGGCGACCGACGGGCCGTGGCGCGGGTCGAAGAAGCAGGGCGGGCGACGGGCCGGGAGGGCACCGCCCTTGCGGCGGGCCTCCAGGACGGCGAGGGAGAAGCGGCCGTCCTCCAGGGCCTGGGTGACCCCGCGCACGTCGGACGGGTGGCGGGCATGGCCCATACGGGACTTGGCGTCCTCGTAGGAGTCGAGCGCGCGCTCGTAGTCCGTGCGCATCGCGTCGTCGGCGCCCGCCTCCGCGGGGTGGAAGTCGAGCCGGTCCAGGGTTTCGCCGTACGCGGTGATGTCCTCGTCCACGACGACCCGGAGCTTTTCGAGAGAGGCCTGTTCCTCTTCCTCCTTGCGCTTCCTGTTGCGGCGGACGATCGCGTACGCGCCCGCGCCGCCGGCCACCGCCACCGCGCCCAGGGCGATCAGGCCGGCCGCACCCGCCGCGCCGTTCTCGTCGCCGTCGGTGCCGGACCACGAGGCGGGGGCGCTGCCCCTGGCCTGTTCGACGGCGCGGTCGACGAAGGTGTTGAGCTGGGTGGCGGCGTTCGTGTCCGTACCGGGCGCCTCGACGGCCGTGGTGAGGTTGTCCACCGCCCGGACCGGCATGACCTGCGGGTCGGCGCCCGCGTCGAACCCGTCGCCGAGCCTGACCGCGTAGACGCCGGTGATTCCGGTGGAGGTACGGAGGTTCTGGAGGAGGTTCTGCTCGGGGAATTCGGACGTCGCCGGGAGCACGGCCACGAAGACCGGCTTGTCGGCGTCGAGGATCTTGTCCTCCAGGGCCTTCTCCTGCGAGGCGGAGAGCTGGCCGGTGGCTGCCGGGTCCACGTACACCGGGTCCTCGCGCAGGGCCTGACCGGCCTGGTCGACCGTGGCGGGGGCGGCGGACACGGCCGGTGCAGCGGGGGACAGCGCCAGCACGGCCGCCGTGAGTATCAGCAGCAGGCAGGCCCAAAGGGGGGCGAACAGCCTCTTCCGCATACTCCGAAAGTAACCCAAGTGGGCGACAAATGCGCCGCCCACTTGGGTTTCCTCCGTGTTGTTACGCGGCGCGGTACGCCGTGCGCAGCTTCGCCACCGCTCCGGTCAGGTCACCGGTGAGCAGCAGGTGGTCGGCCTCGGCGAACGGCTTGGACACCGCCGCTGTCGGCGTCCCGCCGGCCTTCTGCTGGACCAGCAGCCTGGCCTGGTCCACGATCGCCTTGCCCGCCGGGGTCTTCCCGAGGTGCGCCTTCTCGGCGAGGTGCGCGGCCGCGGCGAGGGCGGTGAGGGTGAGCTCGCCGCCTCCGGGGACCTTCTTCAGGGTGGTCAGTCCCCATCCGTACGGGAACTGCGGGTCGTACGCCGCGTCGCCGACGTTGATCGGCAGCTGCGACTCGGACTTCGGCCAGGTCACCGGGAGCTGTCCGGTGAAGGCCTTCTTTCCGTAGAGGACGTCGGCGACGCCGTCGCCCTCGGTGCCCGGCAGCCAGGAGGCCACCAGCGCGTCGATGTCACCGAGCTTGTCGCCGATGAGCTGCGGACGCCCGGAGACGATCAGGACCGCGCACTTCATCGCCGCGCAGACCTTGTCGACGGCTGCCTGATCGGCGGCCGTGAGCACCAGGTCGTGGCCGTTGCCGACGTCACCGATCCCTTCGGCGTACGGGGTCTCGCCGACGACCACGACACCGACGTCGTAGCCGTCCGTGGCAGCCGAGGCGTCCTTGGAGTACGTGGCCGAGGCGTTGTTCTTCCTGATGCCCTCCAGGATCGTCGTACCCGTGGTGGTCCTTCCGGATGCTCCCTGCCAGCTGACCGTCCAGCCGCCGGCCTGGTTGCCGAGGTCGTCGGCGTTGGAGCCGGCGACGTAGACCTTCTGGGACGGCCGGAGCGGGAGGACCGCGCCGTCGTTCTTCAGGAGGACCTGGGACTTGGCAGCCGCCTCGCGGGCGACCGCGCGGTGGTCCGCCGAGCCGACCTCGTCCAGGTTGGAGGGGTCCGCGTACGGCTTCTCGAAGAGGCCGAGGCGGAACTTCTGGGTCAGGATCCGTGACACCGCGTCGTCGATCCTGGCCTGGCCGATCCGGCCGGCGGTGACCTCGGCCTGAAGGGTCTCGGTGAACTCCTGGTATCGCGTCGGGACCATGATCATGTCGAGTCCGGCGTTGACGGACGTCCGCACGTCACTGGCGTAGTCACCGGGTATCTGGTCGATGGCCTGCCAGTCGCTGATGACGAAGCCCTCGAAGCCCATCCGGTCCTTCAGCACACCGTTGATCATCTCGGCGTTGGCGTGCATCTTCACCGGGCCCACGTCGTCACCGAGGATGTCCAGCGAGGAGTAGGACGGCATGACCGTGCCGACTCCCCGCTTCACGGACTCGGCGAACGGCGAGAGGTGGACCGCTTCGAGCTCCTCGCGGGTGACCTTCGTGATGCCCTGGTCGATGGGGTACGAGCCGGTGGTCGACGAACCGAACTCGGTGCCGCCGTCACCGACGAAGTGCTTGGCGCTGGCCAGCACCTTGTCGCTCCTGGCCAGGTCCTTGCCGGAGGCGTGGCCCTGCATGCCGGTGATCACCGTCTCCATGGCTTCCACCAGGGCGGGGTCCTCGCCGTACGCCTCGTAGGAACGGCCCCAGCGCTCGTCGCGGGTCACGCACACGCAGGGGGCGAAGTCCCACGGGATGCCGGTCGCACGCACCTCGCTCGCGGTGACCGCACCGGTCTTCTCGGCGAGCTTCGGGTCGCGGCCCGCACCGATGCCGATGTTGTGCGGCATGATCGTCGAGCCGATCACGTTGTTGTGGCCGTGCACCGCGTCCACGCCGTAGATCAGCGGGATCTGGAAGCGGGTCGCTCGGGCGCGCAGCTGGTAGGCGTCGACCATCTTCGCCCAGGCCGCGGCCGTGTTCGGGGTGGGTACCGAGCCCCCGCCGGAGAGCAGCGAGCCGAGGTCGTACGCGGCGATGTCGCCCTGGGACCTGAGCGCGTTGCGCTCGGCCTGGGTCATCTGGCCGGCCTTCTCGGCCGGCGACATCCTCGACAGCAGGTCCTCGACGCGCTTCTTCACCGGAAGCTTCGCGTTCTGGTACGGCAGTCCGTGGGCGTCGATGACGACCTGCGGGTTCTCCTTGGGCGGCTTGGCCCCGGTGACGGTGAGTTCGAGCGGGACCGTCTCGGCCGACTCGGCGCCGCCGTCCTTCCGCGTGGCCACCGAGACCGTGTGCGTGGTGCCGGAGGCGGTACCTGCGGGGAAGGTGTGGGTGCCGGTGACCGGGGTGTAGTCCTTGCCGGACTCGGCGCTGCCGCCCTGGGTCGTGTACGCGACGGTGACGGGCTCCTCGATGGGGACGGAGCCGGTGGTGGCGACGGAGATCCTGATGTCCGCCGTGCCGCCCTCCTTGACCGGGTGCACGGCCGAGTCGATGACGACGCTCGACTTCAGTGCGGGGTCGGCCTTCCCGTACAGCTCGACCGCGTCCATGGCGAACGCGCCGGGGGCGCCGGGCGGGAGCGTGAGGGCGTAACCCCACATCTCGTCGAGGCCGAGGACCTGGTCGATGCCGCCGACGGGCTGGTAGTCGGCCCGGTAGACGAAGTCCGCGAACGGGATCTCGACCTGGTGCCAGCCCTCCCAGTCGTCGGTGAACGAGGTGGTCCACAGCTCGGACGCGCCGCCGTTGGCGCCGCCGTCCTTGATCTCGAAGTTGATGCGCTTGCCCGAACCGGGCGGCAGGGGCGCGGTGTTCTGGCCGTACCACCAGAAGCGGATGCCCTTGTGGGCGGTCCAGTTCTCCGGGGGCTGGTCGACGGCGAACTCGTGGCTGAGTCCGCCCCAGGCGCTGATGTCGTAGGTGCCCTGGAGGACCTTGGCACCCTCGGGGGCGTCGGCGCGCTCCTTGAACTCCAGAGCGGGGTGGTCATCGGCGTCGCCGCCCCAGGTGAAGAGGGAGTTCGCGGGCGGGTTGCCGAGCGGCACCTCGCCCTCGAAGCGGTCGACGAGTACCGGTGCGGGCTCGTCCCCCGCCGCTGCCGCGCTGGGGACGGCCCCGGCGAGCAGTCCGGCGAGGACCGTGACGGCGGCGAGCGCGGCGGTCGCCGGTCTCGCTCGGTTGAGTGGGCGGGTGTGCGGTGTGCGTGGCATTGCGGCTCGTCCCTTGTTCGGTCGGTCTCGGGTGTCGGCTACTTCTGCTCGACCCGCACCCAGTCGATCTCCGCCTTGATGCCGCCCTGCGCGACACGGTCGACGCTGGACTGCGGGAGACCCCAGTAGGGCTGGGTGACCTTGTTCCACCCGGCGGGGTAGGCCCCGCCGAGGGCCAGGTTGAGGATCACGTACTGGTTGTGGTCGAAGACCCACTTGCCGCGGGTCGACTCGAGCTTCTGGCGGGAGGTCTGCTGGACGACGCGGTCGTCGACGGTGAACGTCATGCCCTCGGGCGTCCACTCGACGCCGTAGGTGTGCCACTGGTCGGCGCGCCCGCCGTTCGGGAAGGTCTGCTGCTTGCCGATGTTGCCGTCGGCGGAGTAGCCGGGTCCGTGCAGGGCGGAGCTGGTCCAGTCGCCGTATCCGATGTTCTCCATGATGTCCGTCTCACCGGAGCCCGGCCAGGAGACCGCCGGGTCGTCGACGTCGCTGCCGAGCATCCAGAAGGCGGGCCAGTAGCCGTCGCCGACCGGGAGCTTCATGCGGGCGCTGACCTTGCCGTAGGTGAAGTCGAACTTGGTGTTCGTGTCGACCCGGCCCGAGGTGAAGTCGAAGGTGCCGTTGGGCGTGGAGGTGCAGCCCTTGCAGTACTTGGACTCCAGGACCAGGGCGCCGTTCTCGGTGCGGATGTTGTTCGTCGAGTCGACGTACGCCTGCGACTCGCCGTTGACCGGGCCCATCTCCGTACCGGTGCGCACCACGCGCCACTTGGAGCGGTCCAGTCCCGAGCCGGTGAAGTCGTCGAAGAAGCGGGTGGTGTACGCGCCGCCCGGGTCCTTGGGCAGGGCCGGGTAGGCGGCAGCGGCGTTGCCGCCGGTGCCCCAGACCTGGAACTCGTAGAGGGAGTAGCCGAACTGGGCGGTGGAGGGTGCGGGGTTGTAGAAGGAGCGGCGCTCCTTGCCGAGCATCCGGACGTAGCGGCCGGTTGCCGGGGCGGCCAGGTTGATCGTGTCGTGGCGCCCGACGGCGTCGCCCGGGGACTTCACGTCGGCGCGCCTGGCGGCGACCTCGGCGGCGGACGGGCGGTGGACGGTGCGCCAGTTCCTGTTGTCGTCGGAGACCTGGATCTCGTAGTCGACGGCGTAGGCCGCCTCCCAGTACAGGTCGACGCTGCTGATGGTGGAGGTGGCGCCGAGGTCGACGCCGACCCAGCGGTCCGCGTTCCAGTCGGAGGACCAGCGGGACCGGTCCGCCTTCAGGTCGGCGGGCCAGCCGCCGTCGGTGACGTAGGCGGGCGAGTTGCCGGCGTGCTGGTAGAGGTTGCCGAACGTGGGGTGGTTCAGGGCGAGGTTGGCGCGGGTCGTCGAGGCGGGGGCCGGCTCGCCTCCGTACACCTGGAAGGAGAAGAGGGAGTAGCCCCAGGCGGTGGCCCGCTCCACTCCGCGCATCCGGACGTAGCGGCCGGTGACCTCCTGCGGGTACGTGTGGGCGGTGACGGTGCCGCCGGTGCCTTCGGTCTCGGTGTAGAAGGTCGTCCAGTTGGTGCCGTCCTTGGACACTTCCAGGACGTACCGCTTGCCGTACGCGGCCTCCCACTCCAGCTTGACCTGGTTGATGCGGATGGTGGAGCCGAGGTCGACGCGTATCCAGGCGTCGTCGGCGAAGTTGCTGGACCAGCGGGTGGCGGCGTTGCCGTCGGCGGCGGCTCCGGGTCCCGATGCGCCGTTCTCACTGCCGGACGCGGTGACCGCGCCGGGGTTCGCGGTGTAGGCGGACGCGGCCCGGTCCGTGTCCCAGGCCGCGGCGGCGGCTCGGACGGCGGGGTCGGGGGTGGGTGCGGCGAAGGCCATGGGGGTGGCGAGTGCGACCAGGGCGGCGGTGGTGGCGAATAACGTCGTACGGGAGGGCATGTGGGGGTGCTCCAATGCGGGTCAGTCGTGACGAGCGTTCCGGGTGAGGTGGACCGTGTCGCGGTACCACTTGGCGCTGTCCTTGAGCGTCCGCTCCTGCGTGTCGTAGTCGACGCGGACGATGCCGAACCGCTTGTCGTAGCCGTAGGCCCACTCGAAGTTGTCCATCAGCGACCAGGCGAAGTAGCCCCGGACGTCGGCGCCCTGGGAACGGGCTTCGGACACGGCTGCGATGTGGTCGGCGAGATAGGCGGTGCGGTCCGCGTCGGGGACGGAGCCGTCGGCGGCGACGGTGTCGTCGAAGGCCGCCCCGTTCTCCGTGATGACGGTCGGCAGCGCGTAGTCGCGCTGGAGCCGCAGGAGCAGATCGGTGAGTTCGGTCGGGGTGATCTCCCAGTCCATCGCGGTACGGGGCAGGTCACGCTCCACACCACGGGTGACGGGGAGTCCGTCGGCGTCGGTGGGCGATCCGTCCTCGGTGACTCCGGAGAACAGGGCGCCGCGGTAGAAGTTGACGCCGAGGACGTCGAGGGGGGTGGCGATGACGGCCAGGTCGCCGTCCTGGACGGGCAGTTCGATGCCCTGGGCCGCGAGGTCGTCGACGACGTCCTGCGGGTAGCTGCCGCGGACGATCGGGTCGAGGTAGAGGCGTGTGCCCATGCCGTCGGCACGGCGGCAGGCCTCGCGGTCGGCCTCGCTGTCGGTCTCCGGGGTCGCGGTGCCGAGGTTGAGGGTGATGCCGAGCTCCAGCGGATTGTCGCCCGCGGCCTCCCGCATCCGCTGCGCCGCGAGCCCGTGGCCCAGCAGGAGGTGGTGGACGGCGCCCATGGCGTCGCCCATGTCGCTCCGGCCGGGGGCGTGGGCCCCGTAGGCGTAGCCGAGCATCGCCGAGCACCACGGCTCGTTCAGCGTCGTCCAGTGCTCGACCCGGTCGCCGAGCGCCTCGTAGGCGAGCATCGCGTAGTCGGCGAAGCGGAACGCGGTGTCACGGGCCGGCCAGCCGCCCGCGTCCTCCAGCTCCTGCGGCAGGTCCCAGTGGTAGAGGGTGATCCACGGGGTGACGTTCCTGTCCTGGAGTTCGTCGATCAGCCGCTTGTAGAAGTCGATGCCCTTGGCGTTGACGGGCCCCCGCCCGCCCGGCTGGATGCGCGGCCAGGCGAGCGAGAAGCGGTACGTGTCGACGCCGAGGCCCGCGATGAGCTCCACGTCCTGGGGCATCCGGTGGTAGTGGTCGCAGGCCACGTCGCCGTTCTCCGCGTTGTGCACGGCGCCCGGGACCTCGCAGAAGGTGTCCCAGATCGACGGGGTGCGGCCGTCCTCCCGCGGGGCCCCTTCGATCTGGTACGAGGAGGTGGCGACGCCCCAGCGGAAGTCGGCCGGGAGTCCCTGGACGGCGGCGGGCTGCAGGCTGCGGGGCGTGGCGAGATTCATGGGTCTCCGTAAGTCCTTTGTGGGGGTGCGGTAGGGCGTCGGGCGGGTCAGGCCGGCTGGGTGTGCAGCCAGCAGGCGACCTCACGGTCCTGGGTGGCGTCCGGCGCGGCCAGGACCGGGACCCGCTGGGCGCACGGCTCGAAGGCCTTGCCGCAGCGGGGGTGGAAGGCGCAGCCGGTGGGCATCGCGCTGAGGTGCGGGGGAACGCCGGGGATGCCGGTGAGCTCGCGCCGGGGTCCGTGCAGCGCGGGGAAGGAGTGCAGCAGCCCGTCGCTGTAGGGGTGGCGGGGGTCGCGGTAGATCTCGGCCGCGCCGGCCTGTTCCACGATCCGGCCCCCGTACATGATCGCGATCCGGTCCGAGAACTCGATCAGCAGGGAGATGTCGTGGGTGATGAACACGACGGAGAAGGAGAGCTGTTCCCTCAGCTGGACCAGGCGGCGCAGGATCTGGCGCTGCATCACGACGTCGAGCGCGGTGGTCGGCTCGTCCATGATGACGATCTCGGGTTCCAGGGCGAGCGCCATCGCGATCATCACGCGCTGGCGCATTCCGCCGGAGAGCTGGTGCGGGTAGGCGGCGAGCCGGTCGGTGGAGATGCCGACCAGGGTCAGCAACTCCTCTGCCCGTGCGGTCCGTTCGCGGGACCGCATGTCCGGACGGTGCGCCTTGAGGACATCGGTGAGCTGGCTGTGGACGGTGTGCACGGGGTTGAGGGAGTTCATCGCCCCCTGGAACACGATCGACAGTTCCTGCCAGCGGAAGGCGCGCAGCTCGTCCGGGGACAGGGAGAGGATGTCGACGGGCTCGGCGCCCGGACGGTGGTAGTGGACGTCGCCGCCGGTGATCACCCCGGGCGGGGAGAGCAGCCGGGTGACCGCGTACGCGAGGGTGGACTTCCCGGATCCCGACTCGCCCGCCAGGCCGAGGACTTCGCCGCGGTGCAGGGTGAGGTCGATGTCGCGCAGTGCCTGCACACCGCTCGATCCGGTGCCGTAGTCGACGTTCAGTCCGCTGATGGTGAGGATCGGCTCGCCGGTCATTCGCTCTGCTCCTTGGTGCGCGTGCCGGTGCGGGCGGCGTGGGTGCCGGTGCGGTCCGTACGGGCCACGGGGGTGAATCCGACCCGCATCTTGACCTTCCGTGAGGCGCCGGTCGCCGTACGCAGCCGCGGGTTGACGAACTCGTCGATGCCGAAGTTGATCAGGGCGAGGGCGGTGCCCAGGAGGGCGATGCACAGGCCGGCGGGGACGAACCACCACCAGGCGCCCTGGGCCAGGGCCTGGTTGGACTGGGCCCAGAAGAGCACGGTGCCCCAGTTCCAGTGGGAGATGTCGGCGACGCCGATGAAGGCGAGGGTGATCTCCGAGAGGATGGCGAAGATGACGGTGCCGACGAAGCCGGACGCGATGACGGCGGTCAGGTTCGGCATGATCTCGAAGAGGATGATCCGCCAGGTCGACTCGCCCGTGGCGCGGGCCGCCTCCACGTAGTCGCGCCGTCTCAGCGAGAGTGTCTGCGCCCGCAGGATCCGCGAGCCCCAGGCCCACGAGGTCAGGGCGATCACGGAGGCGATGAGCAGGTCCCCGGTGTCCGGGACGAAGCTCGCGATGATGATGATCAGCGGCAGTCCGGGGATGACCAGGAAGATGTTGGAGAGCATCGAGAGGATCTCGTCGGCGGCCCCGCCGAGGAATCCGGCGCTGACCCCGATCAGTACGGACAGGGCGGTCGCGAGGATGCCGGCGATGAAGCCGACGACGAGGACGCCCCGGGTGCCGACGAGGATCTGCGAGAGGACGTCCTGCCCGGTCTGGGTGGTGCCGAACCAGTGGGCGGCGGACGGGGCCTGCAGGAGTTCGTCGCTCATCATGTCGGGGTCGTACGGCGCGAGCCAGGGCCCCGCGACGGCGAGGATCACGAAGAAGCCGAGGATCAGCAGCCCGGTGCGGGCCTTCCCGCCGCGCAGGAAGCGGAACCTGGCCCTGCTGGTGGGTGCGGCCGGGGCGGGCACCCCTTCGAGCACGGCGGTGTCGGTGGCGGTGACGGCCATCGTCAGGCCTCCTTACGGGTGCGCGGGTCGAGGAGGGCGTAGATCATGTCGGCCAGCAGGTTCGCTGCGAGCACCGAGAGCGTGATGATCAGGAAGACGCCCTGCATCAGCGGGTAGTCCTTGGCTCCGACGGCCAGGAAGAGCTGGTAGCCGATGCCCGGATAGGAGAAGACCATCTCGACCAGCAGCGTGCCGCCGACGATGAAGCCCAGTGAGAGGGCGAAGCCCGAGATGTTGGGCAGGATCGCGTTGCGGGCGGCGTAGCCGAACATCACGCGCCGCTCGGAGAGCCCCTTGGCCTGCGCCACCATGACGTAGTCCTCGGAGGAGACCGTGACCATCATGTTGCGCATGCCGAGGATCCAGCCGGCGATGGCGCTCAGCACGATCGTCACGCCGGGCAGCACCGCGTGGTAGAGCGCGCTGGAGATGAACGGCCAGTCGAAGGCCGGGACGAGGGAGCTGTCGTACCCGCCGGCGGCCGGGAAGAACGGCCACTTCACGGCGAACAGGGCGATGGCGATGAGGCCGAGCCAGAAGTACGGGATGGCGGAGATGAAGGTGGTGACGGGCAGCAGGCCGTCGAGCCAGGAGCCGCGCCGCCAGCCGCTGTAGACGCCGATCCCGGTTCCGAGCAGGAAGCTGATCATCGTGGTGACACCGACGAGCGCGAGCGTCCACGGCAGTGACTGGGAGATCACCTCGCCGACCGGTGTCGGGAAGAAGGTGAAGGACAGGCCGAGGTCGCCGTCCAGGAGGTGCGACCAGTAGTCGGTGTACTGCTCCCAGATGGATTGGTTCTCGTCGAGGCCGAACAGTGCCTTCAGGGAGGCGATGGCACTCGTGTCGAGCTGCCCCTGGTAGCGGCTGATCAGCGCTTCGACGGGGTCACCCGGCATCAGGCGCGGGATCAGGAAGTTGATGGTGATGGCGGCCCACGCGGTGACGGCGTAGAAGGCGAGCCTCTGCAGCATGTACTTCACTTGCCGCCCCCCTGTGCGGTGGTTCCGTCGTACAGCCAGCAGGCGGCCCACTGGCCGTCCGCCAGGTCGAAGCGCGGCGGCAGCTCGGTGCGGCAGCGTTCCATGGCCTTGGGGCAGCGGGGGTGGAAGCGGCAGCCGTCCGGCGGGGCGATCAACGAGGGCGGCTCGCCGCTTCCGGTCTCTTCCTGCGCCTGCTCGTCGGCAACCCGGTCGGGGTCCGGCGCGGAGGCGATCAGCAGCTGCGTGTACGGGTGCGCGGGGCGCTGGGTGACGGTCTCGCTGTCTCCGCCCTCGACGATCCGGCCCGCGTACATCACCAGGGTCGTGTCCGCGAAGTAGCGGGCGGAGGCGATGTCGTGGGTGATGTAGAGGATCGCGAGGTGCAGGCGCTCCTTGAGGTCGCGCAGCAGGTTGAGGACGCCGAGCCGGATCGACACGTCGAGCATCGACACCGGCTCGTCGGCCAGCAGGACCTGCGGGTCGGCGCCGAGCGCGCGCGCGATCGCGACGCGCTGGCGCTGCCCTCCCGACAGCTCGTGCGGGAACTTCTCCAGGAACTGCTGGGGAGGGGTCAGCTGGACCCTCTCCAGCAGGGCGGCCAGGTTCTTCTCCAGGTCCACCTCCCCGTTCCCCGCCCGGCCGTGGATCTTCAGCGCCCGGGTGAGGTGGTAGCGCACGGTGTGCACGGGGTTCAGGGAGGCGAACGGGTCCTGGAATATCAGCTGGACCTGTTTCACGTACGTACGGAAGGACCGGCCACGTCCCGCCTTCACGGCCTTGCCGCCCATGTGTATCTCGCCCTCGGTGAGCGGATACAACTGGGCGAGCAGCCGTGCGACGGTGGACTTCCCGGAGCCGGACTCCCCCACCAGGGCCGTGACGGTGCCGCGCCGGAGCTTCAGCGAGACGTCGTCGACGGCGTGGACGGTGCGGCGTCTGCGGGCGAGGATGTCGCCGCCCGTACGCCGCACGGGGAAGTGCTTGGTGACTCCGCGTGCTTCGAGGACCACATCGGTCTCGGTGCGCACGTCGTGGGACTGTTCGGTGCTCATGGCCGGTTCTTCCCTGTACTTACTTGGCGGGCGTCAGGTTCAGCACGATCTCCAGCGCGGTCGGCTGGGTGTGCTGCGGCGGCGCGTAGGGAGAGGACTCGGTGGGCCAGCCCACCCAGTTCTTCGTGGAGTACTCGGCACCGATGGGGGCCGCGGCCGTCGGGATGACCGGAGCCTCCTCGACCATGATCTTCTGAATGACGTTCAGGGCCTTGGTGCGGGTGGCGTCGTCCGTGGCGTTGGCGTACTCCTTGAGCGCGGCGGTGGCCTCGGGGCTCTTGAAGCGGCCGAAGTTGCCGAGCTGGGAGCTCTTGCCGATGGGCTGGAGGATCGCGCCGTCCATGATGTTCTGGTACAGGTCGTACGGGGTGGCGCCGCTGTTGGTCCAGTGCAGGGTGGCGTCGAAGTTCCCGGTGGCGACGTCGTTGCCCCAGGCCTCGGCGGTCTGCGTCTTGACCTTGGCCTCGATGCCGAGTTCCTTGATGCTGTCCTTGATGATCGACAGCCCGGTGATGTAGTCGTTCCAGCCGGCCGGGTCGGTGAAGGTCAGCTTCACGGGCTTGCCGCTCGGGTCCTTCAGGACTCCGCCGCTGAGCTTGAATCCCGCCTCGTCCAGGATCTTCTTGGCCCCGGCGACATCCGGCTTGGTGGTGGCGTCCTTGTACTCGGGCGCGAGGAACGACTCACCCGCGGGCAGCGGGATGCCGGTCGGGTTGGTGATCTCCGGGTAGAGCGTCGCCTGGGCCTGGACGTGGATGGCCCTGCGGTCGACGACCATGGCCATCGCCTTGCGGAGCGCCGGGTTGTCGAAGGGCTTGCGTGCGGTGTTGAACCACAGGCCGTGGATGCCGAGCCCCGAGGGGAACCACAGCTTGTGGTTCTTGGGGTCCTTGGCCACGTACAGCTGCTTGTAGTTCGGCATGAAGACGAACGACCACTCGACCTTGCCGCCCGCGAGCGCCGTGGTCGCCGCGCTGTTGTCGTTGTACGCGGTGTAGCGCAGCTCCTTGACCTTCGTCTTGCCCTTCCAGTAGGTGGGCGTGGCGGTCAGGGTGGTGGTCTGCGGGGTGAACGTCTTCAGCTTGTACGGGCCGGAGCCGACCGGGGTGCGGTTGGGCCAGGTCTCCGGGTTCTCGACCTTCTCCCAGATGTGCTTGGGCACGATGAACGTCTGGATGATCTTGTTCTGGTTGACGAACTGGGATTCCTTGAAGGTCAGGACGACCTTGTCGCCCTCGACGGCCACCCCGTCGAAGGGGATGCCGTTGCCGTTGAGCGCCGGGTGCTTCTTGAGCAGCTCGAAGGTGAACGCGACGTCCGCGGAGGTCAGCGGCTTGCCGTCGGCCCACTTGGCCTTGTCGTCGAGGGTGAAGGTGACCTTGGTGAAGTTGGACTCCCACGTCCAGTCCGTCGCCAGCCAGGGGTCCGCCTTGTCGGTGGGGCGGATCTGGTTCGTCATCGTCAGCGGCTCGTAGATCATGTAGCGGTAGCCGAGCACGGCGCCGGCCGACGTCGACAGGAACGGGTTGCTGTTGTTCGTCTGCGGCCCGTCCGGCTTGCCGATGGTCAGTACGCCGGAGGCACCGGCGCCGCCCCCTTTGTTGGCGCCCGAGTTGGCGGACGAGCAACCGGTGGCGAGTGCGACCACGGCGGTGGCGACGGCGACCGCTCTGAGCGTGGTGTGACGGCGTGCGGACATGGCGACTCCAGGAAGGACTGCGGGTCTGGGAGATCCGGGATACGGGCAGCGCTCGGCGCGCCGGTTACGGGCGGTGCGACTTACGGGTGGTGCGTCGTGGAGGACTTCAGGAACGGACGGGGCCCGTCGGGGCCCTGTCCGTCACGGCGCCGATTGGCGCACGACCAGTTCGGTGGGCAGCACGACCGGTCCGTCCGGTACGGCGGTGCCGCCGAGGTGGGAGAGCAGCAGCCGCGCCGCCGTTTCGCCCATCTGCCGGGTGGGCTGGTGCACGGTGGTGAGAGGCGGTTCGGTGTGTTCGGCCATCGGGATGTCGTCGAAGCCGACCACGGCGATGTCGTCCGGCACACGGCGTCCCGCGGCCCGAAGGGCCCGCAGGACGCCTGCGGCACTGATGTCGTTGTGGGCGAAGACCGAGTCGAACTCCGTACCGGAGGCGAGGAGTTGCTCCACCGCCAGCCGGCCGCAGCGTTCGGTGAAGTCTCCGCTCACGACCAGATCGGTGGGCAGGACCGACCGGAACCCCGCAAGCCGGTCGCGTACGCAGCCGAAGTGCTCGGGTCCGGTGAGGACCAGGGGCCTGGTGCGTCCGGCTGCCTGCAGATGGCGGGCGGCGGACGCGCCTCCCTCGTGGTTGGTGGTCACGACGGAGGGGAATTCGGGGTGGTGGCCGCGATCGTCGATGAGCACGATCGGCAGGCCGGACCGGTGCAGTTCGGTGAGGTGGGCCAGGGTGTTCTCCGGTTCGACGACGACGAGTCCGTCGAAGGCGCGCGCTGACACCTGGCTGGTGAAGCGCTCCACAGACTCGGCACCCCGGTTGCAGGTGAAGAGCAGCAGTCCGTAGTCGGCGGCCTCCACCGTGTCGACGACGCCCTGGAGCACTTCGCCCATCCACGGCCAGGTCAGCGAGGGCACCAGCATCCCGACCGTGCGGCTGCTGCCGCGGGCCAGTCCGACGGCGCCAGAGCTGGGCACATAGCCGAGGTTGGCGATCACTTCACGAACGCGGGCCGCCGTTGAACCGTCGACCTCGCCCTTGGTGTTGATGACCCGGGACACGGTCGTCTTGCTGACGCCGGCCTCACGGGCGACATCGGCGATGGTGACACGCAACGGGGCCTCCAGGGACAAGGCAGGACAGGGCGGGGCAAGCGGTGGACCACGACTTCGGTACCGGTTCCGCAACCGGTACCGGAACCGGTACCGGCGTTGCGGCTGGAGTTAACCCCGCCGGAACAGGGCCGTCAATACTTCACGCCGAGATTGGTCCGGACCCATCGTCGAAGCAGGTCCGAGAGCCCATTCGTTCACTTCTTGAACGTGCCTACCTCTTGACGCGAACACGTAAGAGCAGTTCACTCACGCCTCGTTCGACGGCACTTCCCCCACGCCCCTGCCGAGAAAGGCAGCAGCCCATGATCCGAACAAACAGAGCGGCGAGAGTCATCGTCGCCACGGCGCTCGCGACCGCAGGCCTGGCCGGGCTCTCCTCCGGTACCGCACAGGCGGCCGGCGAGACCGTGAACATCGTGCTGACCACGACGGACGACTCCGGCGGCCGCCATGTGACCCGCGGCCTCCAGGCGCAGACACCCGTCGCCTTCGGCGCGGGCAACGGCGGCTCGGGCACGAACATCACGGTCGACGAGAACACCCGGTACCAGACCTTCACCGGCGGCGGCGCCTCGTTCACGGACACGGCGGCGTGGCTGATGAAGGGCAGCGGCGCACTGAGTCAGGCGACCCGCGACGAGACGATGAAGAAGCTGTTCTCCCCCACCGACGGCATCGGGCTCTCGTTCGTACGCAATCCGATGGGCGGTTCCGACCTCGCGCGGTTCGGCTACACGTACGACGACATGCCGGCCGGGCAGACGGACCCGAACCTCGACCACTTCTCGATCGCACATGATCTGCAGGACGTGCTGCCGCTCACCAAGCAGGCCAAGCAGCTCAACCCCGCCCTCACGACGGTCGCCTCCCCGTGGACCGCGCCGGCGTGGATGAAGGACAACGGGCAGCTGAACGGGGGCTGGCTGAAGGCCGAGAACTACGGCGCGTACGCCAACTACTTCGTGAAGTACCTCCAGGCCTACCGCGACCAGGGCGTCCCGGTCGACTACGTCACCGCGCAGAACGAGCCGACGTGCTGCTCCGGCTACCCCTCGATGAGCTGGAACGGCTCGGGGCTCGCGTACTTCACCAAGAGCGAGCTGCTGCCCAAGCTCCAGTCCGCCGGCCTCGCCACGAAGGTGCTGGCCCACGACTGGAACTGGGACACCTACGACGCGTACGCCGCCGCGACGGTCGACGACGCCGCGGTGCGCAGCCACCCCAACTTCGGCGGGATCGCCTGGCACGGCTACGGCGGAGACATCGCCAAGCAGACCACCGTGCACAACCAGTACCCGGGGCTGGACGCCTTCCAGACCGAGCACTCGGGCGGCACCTGGATCGCCGACCAGCAGCGCGAGGACATGCTCAACATCATCGACTACACCCGCAACTGGGCGAAGTCGGTGACCAAGTGGTCGCTCGCCGTGGACCAGAACCGCGGCCCGCACAACGGCGGTTGCGGCACCTGCGACGGGCTGGTCACCGTGCACAACGGGGACAGCAGGCACGGCCAGGTCGACTACACCGTCGAGTACTACACGATGGGCCACCTGACGAAGTACGTCCGGCCGGGGGCCTCCCGCATCTCCTCCACCGCGAGCTCCACCGTGCCCAACGTGGCCTGGCGCAACCCTGACGGATCCAAGGCCCTGATCGCCTACAACGGCTCGACGTCGGCGCAGCAGGTCACGGTCAACTGGGGCGGGCAGAAGTTCACCTACTCGCTGCCCGGCCGCACCTCGGCGACGTTCACCTGGGCGGGCACCCAGTCCGGCTCCTCCGGCAGCTCGGGAGCCCTCGTCGGCACCGGGGGCAAGTGCCTGGACGCCACCGGCAACACCGGGGCGAACGGCACGCCCGTCCAGATCTGGGACTGCACGGGCGCGGCCAACCAGCGTTGGACGGTCTCGGGCGACGGTTCGATCAAGGTCCTGGGCGCCTGCCTGGACGTGACCTCGGGGTCGACGGCCGACGGAGCAAAGGTCCAGCTGTACACCTGCAACGGGTCGGGAGCGCAGCGCTGGACGTACAACTCCTCGACCGGGGACGTGGTCAACACGGCCGCGGACAAGTGCCTCGACGTGACCGGCCAGTCCTCGGCGAACGGCGCCGTCACCCAGATCTGGTCCTGCACCGGAGCCGCCAACCAGAAGTGGCGGCTCCAGTAGGGATCCCTCCTAGTCGGTGGGCTCGACGCCGGCCCGCAGCAGGCCGTAGGTGTACGCGTCCTCCAGGGCCTGCCAGGACGCGGCGATGACGTTCTCGGCCACGCCGACCGTCGCCCAGTCACCGGATCCGTCGCCCGTGGTGATCAGCACCCGGGTGGTGGATTCGGTGCCGGTGCGGCCCTCCAGGATGCGGACCTTGTAGTCGACCAGTTCCAGCTTGGCCAGCTGCGGGTAGATCCGCTCCAGACCGACGCGCAGCGCCCGGTCCAGGGCGTTGACCGGGCCGTTTCCCTCGGCCGTGGCGACGATCCGCTCGCCCTTCGCCCAGAGCTTCACGGTCGCCTCGTTGGCGTGGGTGCCGTCGGGGCGGTCCTCGACGATCGCCCGCCAGGACTCGATGCGGAAGTAGCGGCGGGGCCTGCCTTCGACCTCCGTACGCAGCAGCAGCTCGAAGGACGCGTCGGCCGCCTCGTAGGTGTAGCCCTTGAGTTCGCGCTCCTTGACCCGCTCGACGACCCGCCCGACGAGCGCGCGGTCGTCGCCCAGGTCGATCCCGAGCTCCTTGCCCTTGAGCTCGATGGAGGCACGGCCCGCCATGTCGGAGACGAGCATCCGCATGGTGTTGCCGACGAGTTCCGGATCGATGTGCTGGTAAAGGTCCGGGTCGACCTTGATCGCGGAGGCGTGCAGTCCGGCCTTGTGCGCGAAGGCCGAAACACCCACGTAGGGCTGGTGGGTGGAGGGGGTGAGGTTGACGACCTCGGCGATGGCGTGCGAGATGCGGGTCATGTCGGCGAGCGCGCCCGCGGGCAGAACGGTCTTGCCGTACTTGAGTTCCAGCGCGGCCACGACGGGGAAGAGGTTGGCGTTGCCGACCCGCTCGCCGTAGCCGTTGGCGGTGCACTGGACGTGGGTGGCGCCCGCGTCCACGGCGGCAAGGGTGTTGGCGACCGCGCAGCCGGTGTCGTCCTGGGCGTGGATGCCGAGGCGGGCGCCGGTGTCGGCGAGGACGGTGGCGACGACCGCCTGGACCTGCGCGGGAAGCATGCCGCCGTTGGTGTCGCAGAGGATGACCACGTCGGCGCCGGCCTCGTAGGCGGTGCGTACGACCGACTTGGCGTACTCGGGGTTGGCGCGGTAGCCGTCGAAGAAGTGCTCGCAGTCGACGAAGACGCGGCGGCCCTGTTCGCGGAGGTGGGAGACGGTGTCGCTGACCATCTCCAGGTTCTCCTCGAGGGTGGTGCGCAGGGCCAGTTCCACATGGCGGTCGTGGGACTTGGCGACCAGCGTGATCACCGGGGCGCCCGAGGCGAGGAGCGCCTGGACCTGGGGGTCCTCGGCGGCCTTGCCGCCCGCTCTGCGGGTGGCGCCGAAGGCGACGAGCTGGGCGTGCTGGAACTCGATCTCCTGCTGCGCGCGGGCGAAGAACTCGGTGTCGCGGGGGTTGGCACCCGGCCAGCCGCCCTCGATGAAGCCCACACCGAAGTCGTCCAGATGCCGGGCGATGGTCAGCTTGTCCGCGACCGTCAGGTTGATGCCTTCACGCTGCGCACCGTCGCGCAGGGTGGTGTCGAAGACATGGAAGCTGTCGTCGGAGGCCGTGGCCTTGGTGGTCATGCTGTCTGACTCCTGTCGGGTGAGCGGATCCGGACGAATCGGCTCCACTTGCCCCCATCATCTCGCGTGCCTCGCCCCGGCCGTGGTGGGGGCCGGAAAACGAAAAAACCCCTCGCGGGTGCGAGAGGTCTGCGCGCGGGTCTGGGGCACGATGGCCGTGCCGTACGAGGTGGTACGGGACGGTCACTGCGGACCGGCGCGCCTGCTGCCGATAATCATGGCGAACGAGGACACGGCAGCAGTCTGGCACAGGACGGCCGCCGCACCCTGCGCCGTCTCAGGATGCGGGCGTGACGCTCATCGCTCCGGCTGCTCCGTCCCGCCACGTTCCGGTGGACGCGTTCACCGGAGCAGCGAGTCCCGCAGGAACTCCCGCACGTGGGTCAGGACCTGTTCGCGGCCGGTACCGGGGATACCGACGGCGACATGGACGCTGAAGCCGTCCAGCAGAGCGCGCAGCCGGGCGGCGAAGCGGTCCGGGTCGACAGCCCGGAACTCGCCGCGCGAGATGCCCTCGGCCAGCAGCGCCACCAGGTCCCGGTGCCAGGCCCCCTCGATCGTGGCCTGCCGCCCGCGCGCGTCGGCATCGGCGTTCTGCGAGCGGTTCCAGACCTCCAGCCAGAGCGTCCAGTGGGGGTCCCGCGGCCCCTCGGGCACGTACAGGCGCACGTACGCGTCGAGCCGCTCGGCGGCCGGCGCCTGCCGGGAGAGCAGGGCACCGCGCTCGGCGCCGAGCCGGCCCTCGCTCCACTCCAGGGTCTGCAGCAGGAGCTCGTCCTTGGTCCGGAAGTAGTACAGCAGGTGTCCGCTGCTCATCCCGACCTCCTGCCCGAGCCCGGTCATGGTCAGCCCGCCGAGCCCGCGCTCGGCGATGGTCGCCATGGCGGCGCCGAGCAGGGACTCGCGGGGCGGGGCGGTGTTGCGCCGCCGGCCGGGGGGCGGGGTCATGCCGCGGCCGGCGCGCTGGGCATCTCGTTCACCCGTACGTTCTACCGGATCGGCCGGTCAGCCACGTACCGCGGGCTGCTGCTGCGTGATGCAGTGGATGCCGCCGCCGCCCGCGAAGATCGCACGGGCGTCGACGAGGGTGACGGTGCGCCCGGGGTACAGCCGCCGGAAGATGCCTGCCGCGATCTCGTCCCGGGGGTCGTCGAAGCCGCACAGCACGACGCCGCCGTTGCACACGTAGTGGTTGATGTAGGAGTAGTCGACCCAGTGGCCGTCCTCGTCCCGCACCGCCGTCGGGGCCGGGACCTCGACGATCCGCAGGGCACGGCCCTGCGCGTCGGTACGGGAGCGGAGCAGCTCCACGTTCTCCTTGCAGAGCTCGTGGTCGGGGTGGGACGGGTCCGGCTGGGTGTGGACGACCACGACGCCCGGGCCGGCGAACGCGGCGACGATGTCGACATGGCCGAGGGTGCCGAAGCCGTGCGGCGGGTAGTCTCCGGTCAGGCCGCGCTTCAGCCAGATCGCCTTCGTGGTGCCGAGCTTGGCGTGTATCTCGGCCTCGACCAGCTCCTTGGTCCAGCCCGGATTCCGCTCGGGTCCGAGCTGCACGGTCTCGGTGAGCAGGACGGTGCCCTCGCCGTCGACGTGGATGCCGCCGCCCTCGTTGACCAGGGGCGAGCTGTGCACCGGGACGCCGGCGAGGTCCGCGACATGGCGGGCGATCTTCGCGTCGTGCTCCCAGCTGGCCCAGTCCTGCGCACCCCAGCCGTTGAAGATCCAGTCCACCGCGGCCAGTCGGCTGCCGTCGGTGACGAAGGTCGGCCCGATGTCGCGCATCCAGGCGTCGTCCAGATCGCGTTCGACCAGCTCGATGTCGGGGCCGAGGCAGGCGCGGGCATCCCGCGACTGGCCGGTCGGGACGACCATGGTCACCGGCTCGAAGCGGCGCACGGCCCGGGCCACGGCGGCCCACGCCTCGCGGGACTCGGCCAGGTCGTCACCGGTGAACGTGGCGTTGGGGCCCGGCCAGGCCATCCAGGTGCGTTCGTGCGGGGCCCACTCGGCCGGCATACGGAAGGTCATGTCGTCGGACTCCTGAGGCTGTGTTCTTGAAGGGCCGTGTCTCGAAGCGCTGTGCGTTTACAGGAAGTAGAGGCGGTTGAGCGAGATCGAGTCGGCGGGTTCGGACCGCACCGGGGCCCCGTCCAGCGTCACCAGGCCGCTGTCCCCGTCCACCCCCACGTCCCCGATCCGGGAGTTGAACCGGAGGTCCGCCGGGCCGATGGAGCGGGTGCCGCGTACCGCGACCCTGCGCCGTCGCGTCGGCATCAGGTCGGAGCCGAGATCGGTCGCGGCCTTCGCCACGAAGGCCACCGAGATGTCGGCCGGGGTCGCTCCGTGCCCGCCGAACAGCGGCCCCAGGACCAGTGGTTCGCAGGTGTCGGTCGCCGCGTTGGGGTCGCCCGTGACTCCCCAGGCGGGGAAGCCCGACTTCAGTACCATCTGCGGCTTCGCGCCGAAGTACTGCGGCTTCCACAGCACGATGTCGGCGAGCTTGCCCACCTCGATCGAGCCGACCTCGTCCGCGAGGCCGTGCGCGATGGCCGGGTTGATCGTCAGCTTCGCCACGTAGCGCAGCACCCGGGCGTTGTCGTCGTGCGGGCCGTCGCCCTCCATCGGGCCCAGCTCGGCCTTCATCTTGCCGGCCATGGCGAAGGTGCGGCGCACGGTCTCGCCCGCACGTCCCATCCCCTGCGCGTCCGACGAGGTGATGCCGATCGCGCCGAGGTCGTGCAGCACGTCCTCGGCACCCATCGTCCCGGCCCTGATCCGGTCGCGCGCCATGGCGGCGTCACCGGGCAGGTCGGTCTTGAGGTCGTGTACGGAGACGATCATCCCGTAGTGCTCGGCCACCGCGTCCCGGCCGAACGGCAGGGTCGGATTGGTGGAGGAGCCGATGACGTTCGGTACGCCCGCCATCTTCAGCACGTTCGGTACGTGTCCGCCGCCGCAGCCCTCGATGTGGAAGGCGTGGATCGTCCGGCCGTCCAGGACGCGCAGGGTGTCCTCGACGGACAGGCATTCGTTCAGCCCGTCGCTGTGCAGGGCGACCTGGACGTCGTGCTCCTCCGCGACCCGCAGGGCGGTGTCCAGGGCGCGGGTGTGCGCGCCCATGTCCTCGTGCACCTTGAAGCCGGATGCGCCGCCCTCGGCGAGCGCCTCCACGAGCGGCGCGTCGTCGGAGGACGAACCGCGGGCCAGGAAGCCGATGTTGACCGGCCAGGCGTCGAAGGCGGCGAAGGCGTGGCGCAGCGCCCACGGCGAGTTGACGCCGACGCCCCAGACCGGGCCGAACTCCTGGCCGATGACCGTGGTGACGCCGGAGGCGAGCGACGCCTCCATGATGCGCGGCGAGAGCAGATGGACATGGGTGTCGACGGCGCCGGCCGTGGCGATCATGCCTTCGCCGGAGACGATGCTGGTTCCCGTACCCACGACGACGTCCACGCCGTCGAGCGTGTCCGGGTTGCCGGCCCGTCCGATCGAGCAGATCCGTCCCTCGCGGATGCCGATGGAGACCTTCCGGATGCCCTGGGCCGCGTCGATGACCAGCACGTTGCTGATGACGACGTCGCAGGTGTCGCGGACGGCCGCGGCCTTGAGGTGCAGCCCGTCGCGCGCGGTCTTGCCGAATCCGGCCAGAAACTCGTCGCCGTGCTGCTGTGCGTCCGATTCGACGCGCACCACCAGGCCGGAGTCGCCGAGCACGACCCGGTCCCCCGCACGCGGGCCGTGGACCGATGCGTATGCGTACGGATCCATCAGGCGTCGCCCTCCGCTCCCAGATAGCCGCAGGCCACCGCACGTCGCAGGGCCTCCTCCTTCGCACCCGGCGCGTCCAGCGGACCGTCGACCAGGCCGGCGAAGCCGATCGCGATCCGGGCTCCGCCGATCGGGAGCAGGCCGACCTCGGCCTCGCCGCCCGGATCGAACCGGACCGACGAACCGGCAGGAACGCACAGCCGCATGCCGTACGCCGCCGCCCGGTCGAAGTCGAGCCGGGGATTGGCCTCGAAGAAGTGGAAGTGCGACGTGACGCTGACCGGGACGGTCGCGGTGTTGCGTACGGTCAGCCGCAGCGCGGGCGCCTGTTCGGCGTGCGGCGGCGCCGGCAGCACCGCTCCGGGGGCGCTGTCACCCAGCCGGATCCCGGCGCCCGCGCCGATGGGGTCGGGCACGACGGCCATCCGCGATCCGTCGTCGAAGACCGCTTCCACATGCACCTCGGTGACCACGTCCGCCACTCCGGGCAGCACGTCGTCGGGTCCGAGCACGCTCCGCGCGGCCGAAATCGCCTCCGCGAGCCGTCGCCCGTCGCGGGCCGCCTCGCAGACGGTGTCCGCGACGAGCGCGGTCGCCTCGGGGACATTGAGCCTCAGCCCACGCGCCCGGCGTGCCCGCGCCAGTTCGGCGGCTCCGAAGAGCAGCAGCCGGTCCCGCTCGGTCGGGGTCAGTCGCACGTCACCACACCTCTCGTTTGACCACCACTCTAACTATGACTTCCCCGTATCAGGAAGACCGAGACCATTGACGGGTCACGCTGGATGACGTCACATTGAGCAGCACTCAAATAGTCGAACGTCAGGGGCGGCCTCATGCCGATCGAACAGCGCGGAGTGGACACCATCCCGGAGGCGGAACGCACCAGCACCCCACGCGACCTCGTCTCGATCCTGCTCGGATCGAATCTGTGTCTCGGTGTGATCGTCTTCGGCTGGCTCCCGGTCTCCTTCGGCCTGGGTCTGTGGCCCGCGGTGACATCGGTCGTTGTCGGCACGGCCGTCGGTGTGGCGCTCACCGCACCGCTCGCCCTGGTGTCCTTGCGTACGGCGACGAATCTGTCGACCTCCAGCGGCGCCGCCTTCGGCGTACGCGGCCGGCTGATCGGATCCGTCGTCGGACTGCTGCTCGCGCTGGGCTACACGGCTCTGACGCTGTGGATCGGCGGGGATGTGATGGTCGGCGCCCTGGCCCGCATCGCCGGACTGCCGACCGGCGGCCTCTCGCACACCCTGGTCTACGCGCTCCTGGCGGGATGCACCGTCGTCGGCGCGGTGTACGGGTACCGGCTGCTGCTGCGCCTGAGCAAGATCCTCGCGGTCGGCATGACCGTACTGCTGCTGATCGGCCTGATCGCCTACGCCCCGGACCTCACCCTCGCGGCCCCGCCGGACACCCCGTATCTGCTCGGGTCCTTCTGGCCCACGTGGACGCTGTCCGCCGTCGCCGCCGGGCTGAGCGGCCCGATCGCCTTCATCACCCTGCTCGGCGACTACACCCGGTACATCTCGCCGACCCGGCACCAGCCGCGCCGCGTCCTGCGCGCCACCTGTCTCGGCCTGGTCGTCGGCCTGCTGATCCCGCAGCTCTTCGGTACGTACACCGCGCTCGCGGCCCGCGCCTCGCTCGACTACGCGGGTCCGCTGGTCGCCGCCTCGCCCGCCTGGTACCTGGTACCGCTGCTCCTCGCCGCCACCGCGGGATCCGTGGGCAACGCCGGCCTGATGCTGTACTCGATGGGCCTCGACCTGGACGCGATCCTGCCCCGCGCCACCCGGGCACGGGCGACGCTGGTCGTCGCCGTCGTCGCCACCGCGTTCGTGTTCCTGGGCCACTTCGTGTGGAACGCGCAGTCGGCGATGACATCGTTCGTCCTGCTGCTCACCGCGATCGGCACACCATGGGCGGTGATCATGATGATCTGCCACCTCCGCTGCCGGGGTATGTACGACGCGGAGGCTCTGCAGGTCCACAACCGCGGTACCAGGGGCGGCGTCTACTGGTTCCGGGGCGGCTGGCAGCCGCGCGCCACCTTCGGCTGGGCGCTCGGGGCCGCGGTGGGACTGTGCGGCGTCTCCACACCGCTCTACGAGGGTCCGCTGCTCGCGCTGACCGGCGGGGTGGACTGCAGTTTCGTGCTGTCGGGCCTGGTGGGTGGCGTGACCTACGCCGTCCTGACCCGACGCGGCAAGCGGCCCGCGGCCGGCCCGACTCCCGACTCGGACCTCGTGGTGGCCGTTGCTCCCTCGGGCTCCGGCCGGGCCTGAACGTTGTTGCCGGCCGTCGGCCGGGCTCGAGAACACGCCCGGCCGACGACTCGGAAGAGGTCCTAGCCGAGCGGGTGCATCCAGCCGTGGGTGTCCTCGGCGATGCCGCGCTGGATGTCCAGCAGGCGCTCGCGCAGCCTGAGGGTGACCTCGCCGGGCGTGCCGTCGCCCTGGGTCCACTCGCCGTCCGCGGACTTCACGGTGCCGACGGGCGTGATGACGGCGGCGGTGCCGCAGGCGAACACCTCGGTCAGGGTGCCGTTCGCGGTGTCGTCCCGCCACTGGTCGATGGAGACGCGGCCCTCCTCGGAGGCGTAACCGAGGTCCCGGGCGACGGTGAGCAGCGAGTCGCGGGTGACGCCGGCGAGGAGCGAGCCGGTGAGGGAGGGGGTGACGATCCGCTTGCCGCCGTCCTCCTGGTCGTACACGAAGTAGAGGTTCATGCCGCCCAGTTCCTCGACCCACTTGTGCTCGACGGCGTCGAGGTAGGCGACCTGGTCGCAGCCCTTCGCGGCGGCCTCGGCCTGGGCGAGGAGGGATGCGGCGTAGTTGCCGCCGGTCTTGGCGTCGCCCATGCCGCCGGGGACGGCACGCACCCGGTCCTGGGAGAGCCAGATGGAGACCGGCTTCACGCCACCGGGGAAGTAGGCGCCGGCGGGCGAGGCGATGACGAGGAAGAGGTACGAGTTGGCGGGCCTCACCCCGAGACCGACCTCGGAGGCGATCATGAACGGACGCAGGTAGAGGGACTCCTCGCCGCCGTGCGCCGGGACCCAGCCCTTGTCCTGCTGGACCAGGGCGTCGCACGCCGCGATGAACGTCTCGGCCGGCAGCTCGGGCATCGCGAGCCGCGCGGCGGACCGCTGGAAGCGCGCGGCGTTGGCCTCCGGGCGGAACGTGGCGACCGTTCCGTCGCTCTGGCGGTAGGCCTTGAGACCCTCGAAGATCTCCTGCGCGTAGTGCAGGGTCATGTTGGCCGGGTCGATCGACAGCGGTCCGTACGGGACGAGCTGGGCGTCGTGCCAGCCGCGGCCCTCGGTCCAGCTGATCGTCACCATGTGATCGGTGAAGTGGCGGCCGAATCCGGGGCTGGCCAGGATCGCCTCGCGCTCCGCGTCGGACAGCGGGTTCGAGGAGGGCTTGAGCTCGATCGTGGGCGTCGTCATGAGTGCGTGTCCTTCACCGGTCTTGTGTGTGATGGACCGCGCTCACGCCCGCTCCCGTCCGATATATCAGACAGGTTGTAGGACGTCCGAGCTCTCCCGCAAGCCGCGGCCCCGCGTTCGATTATCTCTCGCGGGTGGCCGTGCACGAAATGAGGCGCTTGCGGTGACGTGATTGCGGTCCGGGGGTCGATGGTGGCACCCGGTGACCGCAAGGTGAAGCCGCCGGCTGCGTGTGCGACCCGGCGGCTTCGAAGTGGAGGCGTCGGGTCAGTTCGCTACGCGTACCGCGAGCGCGTCACCGATCTCGTCGGTGGTGCGCGCCGTCTTCCCGTCGCGCTCCGCGAGGTCGGCGGAGACGGCCTCCTCGATGCGCACGGCCTCGGCCTCGTGGCCGAGGTGGCGCAGCAGGAGGGCGACGGACAGGATCGTGGCGGTCGGGTCGGCCTTGCCCTGGCCCGCGATGTCGGGGGCAGTGCCGTGGACCGGCTCGAACATCGACGGGAACGCGCCCGTCGGGTTGATGTTGCCGGACGCGGCCAGGCCGATACCGCCGGTCACGGCTGCGGCCAGGTCGGTGAGGATGTCACCGAAGAGGTTGTCGGTGACGATGACGTCGAAGCGCTCCGGCTGGGTGACGAAGAAGATCGTCGCGGCGTCGACGTGCAGGTAGTCGGTGGTGATCTCGGGGTACTCGGCCGCGACCTTGTCGAAGGTGTTCTTCCACAGGTGGCCCGCGTACACGAGGACGTTGTTCTTGTGGACCAGCGTCAGCTTCTTGCGCGGGCGGGCGGCGGCACGCGCGAAGGCGTCACGGACGACGCGCTCGACACCGTAGGCCGTGTTGACGCTGACCTCGGTGGCGACCTCGTGCTCCGTACCGGTGCGCAGGGAACCGCCGTTGCCCGTGTACGGGCCCTCGGTGCCCTCGCGGACGACGACGAAGTCGATCTCGGGACGGCCGGCCAGCGGCGTCGCGGTGTTCGGGAAGAGCTTCGACGGCCGCAGGTTGATGTAGTGGTCGAACTCGAAGCGCAGCTTCAGCAGCAGCCCGCGCTCCAGGACGCCCGACGGCACGGAGGGGTCTCCGATGGCACCGAGCAGGATGGCGTCGTGGCCCTTGAGTGCCTCCAGCTCCGCGTCCGGGAGGGTTTCACCGGTGCGGTGCCAGCGCTGGGCGCCGAGGTCGTACTCCTTGGTCTCCAGCTTCACATCCTGCGGGAGAACAGCGTTGAGGACCTTGAGGCCCTGGGTGACGACCTCCTGGCCGATACCGTCGCCGGGGATCACTGCGAGATTGAGGCTGCGAGACATAACGGCACCCTAGCCCTCCGTCCCACCCAATGACATCCGTTGTCCACGATACGGACACCTCGCGCGGACGGCACGGACGTGCGCCGCGTTGGGGACGGAGGGTGCGCCAAGGGCCGTCAGTGGCCGGTGGAGCCGCCGTTGTCACGGCGGTCGAGGGCCCGCTGCAGAGCGGCGGCGGCGTTCTTCCGGTCCGATTCGGCCGGGCGGGAGGTGTGACGGACGCGGCGGACAGTGGTCTCGGCCATGGTGGATCGACTCCTTGAGATCGCGTGGATTTCGAGATCGGGACTTCGGGAATTGCGATGTCGAGATCAGGATTTCGAGGCGCCGGAAGGGGCGGGGAGAGGTGCCGCAGGGGTTGCCTGCTCAGGGGCACGTGCTCGCGACCGCCAGTCGCTGGATCATGCGAGTCGTTCGGCTTCTACAAAGTTAGGACAGCCCGGCCCATCTGTCTCTACAGATACTCGGACTTCCTACTATCTGAGACGGGCGCACGAGCGACACGTGCTACGGGCGCCCCTGCGGGAAGCCTCAGAAAGGCACCGTGAGCTGCGCCTGGACGTGCGCGCGCAGGACGCCCGCCATGTCCGTCGCACCGTCGGCCAGGAGCCACTGCACCTGGAGCCCGTCCATCAGGGCGATCAGCTGCTGCCCGGCCACCGCGGGATCGATGCCCTCGCGCAGCGCACCCTCCTTGCCCACCTGGGCGTAGGCGTCCTCCGCCCCCGACACCGACTCCCTGTACCGGCGTACGAAGTAGGCGTGGGCCGGGTGCTCGGCAGAGGTCGCCTCCGCGGAGACCACCGTGAACAGCTCGACGATCCCGCGGCGCGTGGCGTTCAATTCGGCCAGATCGACGAACCTGCGGAGCCGGTCGACACCGGTGGCCGCGGCTGAAGAGAGCCACTCGCCGTCCACCTCGTCGCGGTGTTCGAGAACCGCGAGCAGCAGGTACTCCTTGGTCGGGAAGTGGTGCATCAGACCGGTGTGCGAGATCCCGCACCGGGTCGCGATGACCCGCAGCGATGCCCCCCGGTACCCGGCCTCGCCGAACAGGGACATGGCCTGGTCGAGGATCTCGCGTCGCTTCGCACGGCCCTTCGCGTAACCACGCCGCACTTCAGCGGTCACGTGCCACCTCCCCGGTCCTCGCGGCCGGTTCTTGCCGGCCGGAATCAGCGATCGGATTCGCACACCCGTAGTTACTTACCAGGTGGTCGGTATTCACTCTATGGTGAACCCGAACCGCGTCGCGAAAGGACCCCCTCGTGTCCCCCACCCCCACCCTGCCCTACCTCGACCCCGCGCTGTCCGTCGCGGAGCGGGTCGGTGACCTCCTCGGCCGCATGACGCTGGCGGAGAAGACCGGCCAGATGCTCCAGCTGAACGCCAAGGACGGGGTGCGGCACCTCATCGAGGACCTGCACGCGGGTTCGATCCTCCACGCCTCGCCCGACCGCGTCCTCGAAGCGGCGGAGCTCACCGGACGCACCCGGTTGCGCATCCCGCTGCTGGTCGCCGAGGACTGCATCCACGGGCACTCCTTCTGGGAGGGGGCCACGATCTTTCCGACCCAGCTCGGCATGGCCGCGACGTGGGACCCGGAGCTCGTGCAGCGCATCGCCCGGGCGACCGCCGTGGAGGTCGCGGCGAGCGGGGTCCACTGGACGTTCTCCCCGGTGCTCTGCATCACGCGCGATCTGCGCTGGGGCCGGGTCAGCGAGACCTTCGGCGAGGACCCCTTCCTCATCGGCGAACTCGCCTCCGCGATGGTGCGCGGCTACCAGGGCGAGGGACTCACCGACCCGACGGCGATCCTCGCGTGCGCCAAGCACTTCGCGGGCTACTCCGAGACCCAGGGCGGCCGTGACGCGAGCGAGGCCGACATCTCGCGGCGCAAGCTGCGCTCCTGGTTCCTCCCCCCGTTCGAGCGGGTCGCCCGCGAGGGCTGCCGCACGTTCATGCTCGGCTACCAGTCCATGGACGGTGTGCCGGTCACGGTGAACAACTGGCTGCTCAACGAGGTGCTGCGCGGCGAGTGGGGCTACACCGGCACCCTGGTGACCGACTGGGACAACGTCGGCCGCATGGTGTGGGAGCAACGGATCCACGCCGACTACGCCCAGGCCTCCGCCGCCGCGGTCCGCGCGGGCAACGACATGGTGATGGCGACGCCGAAGTTCTTCGAGGGCGCGCAGGAGGCGGTCGCCCGGGGCACCCTCGACGAGGCGGAGATCGACGCGGCGGTCCGGCGCGTCCTGACGCTGAAGTTCGAGCTCGGCCTCTTCGAGAACCCGCGCCACCCCGACGCCGCCCGGCAGGCCGCGGTCATCGGCAGCGCCGAGCACGCCGTGCTGAACCTGGAGGCCGCCCGCCGCTCGCTCGTCCTGCTCACCAACGACGGCACCCTGCCGCTGGCCGGCGGCTTCGAGCCGGGCCCGGACGGCCGCGCCCTCGCCGCCCCCGGCTCCGCTCCGCGCACGGTCGCCGTGATCGGGCCCAACGCCGACGACGCGCAGACCCAGCTCGGCGACTGGGCGGGTTCCTCGGGCCAGGCGGACTGGCTGCCTGACGGCCACCCGCGCGGAATGATCCGTACGGTGCTCGACGGATTCCGCGAGCACGCCCCCGAGGGCTGGTCCGTCTCGTACGCCCGTGGCGCCGAGATCCTCACGGTGGGTCCCGACCCGGACGGGGAGTTCTTCCCCGACGGACAGCCCCGGCCCCATGTCGTCGTACCGGCAGAGCCTTCCGCCGCCCTCGTCGCCGAGGCGGTGGCCGCCGCCGAGGCGGCGGACCACGTCGTCGCGGTCGTGGGCGACCGCATCGAGCTGATCGGCGAGGGGCGCTCGACCGCGACCCTGGAACTGGTCGGCGACCAGGTCGCGCTGCTGGACGCCCTCGCCGCGACCGGCAAGCCGCTGGTCGTCGTCGTCATCAGCTCCAAGCCGCTGGTGCTGCCGCCGTCCGCGCTCGGTGCGGCGGCGATCGTGCACGCCTTCAACCCGGGCATGCAAGGCGGCCGGGCCGTGGCCGAGCTGGTGCTCGGCCTGATCGAACCGTCGGGGCGGCTGCCGGTCTCCTTCGCCCGGCACGCGGGCCAGCAGCCGACGTACTACAACCAGATCCGCGGCCAGCACGGCACGCGGTACGCCGACCTCACCCAGAGTCCGGAGTTCGTGTTCGGCGAGGGCCTGAGCTACACGACCGTCACGTACGCGGACCTGGAGGTGCTCACGACGAGCGTCGGCACGTCCGACACGGTGCAGGCGCGGGTCACGGTCAGCAACACCGGTGACCGGCCCGTGCGGGAGACCGTGCAGGTGTACGTGAGTGACACGGTGACCTCGGTGACCTGGGCCGAGAAGGAGCTGAAGGCGTACCACCAGGTGGAGCTCGCCCCCGGCGAGTCGCGCGAGGTGCTGGTCGAGCTGCCCGTCGCCGCGTGCACGCTCGTGGACGCCGAGGGCGCCCGCATCGTCGAGCCGGGCGACTTCGAGCTGCTCGTCGGCCCGTCCTCGCGCGAGGACGCGCTCCTCCGGGCCGGCTTCACCGTGAAGGACTGAGACCGCGGCGCCCGGAAATGGAAACCGCCTCCCGGCCGGCAGGGGGGCCGGTCGGGAGGCGGTGTACGGGGCGGGGCGCCGCGGTGGGCGCCCCGGGGGCGTCAGCCCTGGTGGGGGTAGGTGTAGTCGGTCGGCGGGACCAGCGTCTCCTTGATGGCGCGGGTCAGCGTCCAGCGCTGCAGGTTCTGCGGGGCGCCCGCCTTGTCGTTGGTGCCCGAGGCACGGCCGCCACCGAAGGGCTGCTGGCCGACGACGGCTCCGGTCGACTTGTCGTTGATGTAGAAGTTGCCCGCGGCGTAGCGGAGCTTGTCCATCGTGTACGCGGCGGCCGCACGGTCGTTGGAGATGACCGCGCCGGTCAGCGCGTAGTCGGAGACCGACTCCATCTGCTCCAGCATGGCGTCGTACTTCTCGTCCTCGTAGACGTGCACGGCGAGGATCGGGCCGAAGTACTCGGTCGTGAAGACCTCGTTGGCCGGGTCGTCGCAGACGATGACGGTCGGGCGGACGAAGTAGCCGACGGAGTCGTCGTACGTACCGCCCGCGACGATCGTGCAGGTCGGGTCGGCCTTCGCGCGGTCGATCGCGGCCTTGTTCTTCGCGAACGAGCGCTCGTCGATGACGGCGCCGATGAAGTGCGACAGGTCGGTGACGTCACCCTGGGTGATGGAGTCGACCTCGGCCGCGAACTCCTCCTTGAAACCGGAGTTCCAGATGGAGGCCGGGACGTACGCACGGGAGGACGCGGAGCACTTCTGGCCCTGGTACTCGAAGGAGCCACGCGTCAGCGCGGTCTTCAGGACGGCGCGGTCGGCGCTCGGGTGCGCGACGACGAAGTCCTTGCCACCGGTCTCGCCGACGAGCCGCGGGTAGGTGCGGTAGTTGGCGATGTTGTTGCCGACCGTCTTCCACAGGTGCTGGAAGGTCGGGGTCGAGCCGGTGAAGTGGATGCCGGCCAGGTCGCGGTGGTTCAGCGCCACCTCGGAGACGGCCTTGCCGTCGCCCGTGACGAGGTTGATGACGCCCTTGGGCAGACCGGCCTCCTCCAGGAGCTGCATCAGCAGCACGGCGGCGTGGGTCTGCGTCGGGGACGGCTTCCACACCACGACGTTGCCCATGAGGGCGGGCGCGGTGGGCAGGTTGCCCGCGATGGCGGTGAAGTTGAAGGGCGTGATCGCGTAGACGAAGCCCTCGAGCGGGCGGTGGTCCATGCGGTTCCACACGCCGGGAGAGTTCGCCGGGGGCTGCTCGGCGAGGATCTGACGGGCGTAGTGCACGTTGAAGCGCCAGAAGTCGACGAGCTCGCAGGGGCAGTCGATCTCGGCCTGCTGGGCGGTCTTGGACTGGCCGAGCATCGTGGACGCGGCCAGCGTCTCGCGCCAGGGGCCGGACAGCAGCTCGGCGGCGCGCAGGATGATCGCGGCGCGGTCGTCGAAGGACATCGCACGCCAGGCCGGGGCGGCGGCGAGGGCGGCGTCGATCGCGTCCTGGGCGTCCTGCTCGGTGGCGCCGGCGAAGGTGCCGATGACGGCCTTGTGGTTGTGCGGCTGTACGACGTCGAAGCGCTCGCCGCCACCCATCCGCTTCTCGCCGCCGATGGTCATCGGCAGGTCGATGGGGTTCTCGGCGAGCTCCTTGAGCTTCGCCTCGAGGCGGGCCCGCTCGGGGGAACCCGGGGCGTAGGAGTGGACCGGCTCGTTGACCGGCGCGGGGACCTGGGTGACAGCGTCCATGAGTGCCTTGTCTCCTTGGTTGGGGTGGGTGGTCGGCCGGGCAGGTCAGCCCTTGGTTCAGCCCTTGGTGAGGATGGAGCGGGCGAAGAACAGCAGGTTGGCCGGCTTCTCCGCGAGGCGGCGCATGAAGTAGCCGTACCAGTCGGTGCCGTACGCCGTGTAGACGCGCATCCGGTGGCCCTCGGCCGCGAGCCGGATCTGCTCGTCGCTGCGGATGCCGTACAGCATCTGGAACTCGTACTCGTCCAGTTTGCGCCCGGCCTGGCGGGCGAGCTCCTGGCCGATCGCGATGAGACGCGGGTCGTGGGAGCCGATCATCGGGTAGCCGTCGCCCACCATCAGCGTCTTCAGGATCCGGACGAACGCCTTGTCGATCTCGGGCTTCTGCTGGTACGCGACGGAGGCGGGCTCCTTGTAGGCGCCCTTCACCAGACGGACCCGGCTGCCGGCGTCGGCGAGACGGCGGGCGTCGTCCTCGGTGCGGAACAGGTAGGCCTGGATCACGCAGCCGGTCTGCGGGAAGTCCTTCCGCAGCTCCTCGTGGATGGCGAACATCGAGTCGAGGGTGGTGTGGTCCTCGGCGTCCAGCGTGACCGTGGTGCCGATCGCGGCGGCGGCCTCGACGACCGGCCGGATGTTGGCGAGCGCCAGCTCATGGCCGCCGTCGAGGGACTGGCCGAACATCGACAGTTTGACCGACATCTCGGCCTTGGTGCCGAGCCCGAGGTCCTCGAGACGGCCGATCAGCTCCAGGTAGGCGTCGCGCGCGGCGGCGGCCTGCTCGGGGGTGGTGATGTCCTCACCCACGACGTCCAGGGTGACCTCGAGGCCGTGGTCGGCCGAGTCCTGGACGACCTGGACGACCTGGTCGACGGCCTCACCGGCGATGAACCGGGCGACGACCTGCTTGGTGCCCGGGGCGGCCGAGATGAAACGACGCATCTTGTCGCTGCGGGACGCGGCGAGAATCACGGGACCCAGCACGGGGCACCTCCACGGAATATACGAACGAGGGCCGTACCGGTACGCATATGAACAGACCGGGACGGCACGGAGAACCACCGTGAAATCTAAGGATCCTTCCGATCGTGTGCCATCGACACCTGTCACGCATCTGTGGTCACTCCTTCAGACATATGTCTGAAGAGGTGCGAGACTGGCCGGGTGAAGGGCGATTACCAGGAGCTGGTCGACGAGATCTCCGCGCTGCTCGGCGCCCCCGCGACCCTGGAGAACCGGGACTTCGGCCTGGTCGCCTTCGGGGCCCACGACAGCGACGACGACACGGCGATGGACCCCGTCCGTACGCGCTCGATCCTCACCCGGCGCTCCACTCCCGCGGTCCGGGCCTGGTTCGAGGGCTTCGGCATCGCACGCGCGACCGGCCCGGTCCGCATTCCGGCCGCCCCGGAGGCCGGAGTGTTCCGGGACCGGATCTGCCTGCCGGTACGCCATCGGGGTGTCGTACTCGGATACGTATGGCTCCTCGACGCCGACCCCCGCCCGACCTCCGACCAGCTGACGGCGGCGATGGACGTGGCGGCCCGGATCGGGGGGCTGCTCTCCGACGAGGCACGGGCGGGCGCCGACCTGTCCCGGGAGTTCGGCGCGGTGCTCGCGGCGGGGCGGGGATGGCAGCGCGACATGGCGGTGGCGGCGCTGCACGAGGCGCTGGGCCCGGACGCGGACGGGCTGCACACCGTGGTGTGCGTGACCCCGTGGCCCGACGAGACACCTTCGGCCCGTACGGTGCCCTCCGCGGCGGCCCTCGCCACGGTCGCCGTGGCGGGCACGCTGTCGCTGGCCGCGCTGGTACGGCTGCGCTCACCCGACACCCTGGACCCGGCGACGACGGCCGCGGACCGCCTGCGCGCCGGTGCGGGAACCGCCGCAACGGGCGGGATCGCGGTCGCCCGCCGGGGTCTGGCGGAGCTGGCCGACTCCTGGCACGAGGCCCTGTCCGCGGCCCGCGCGGCCTCGGCGGAATCCCGCTTCGGCCCGGTCGCCGACTGGCGGGCCATCGGCCCGTACCGGCTGCTGGCCGCGCTGCCCCCGGCCCCGGACGCCGTCCCGGACCACACGGTCCGCACCCTGCTGACCCCGCCGCACGCCGAACTGGCCCGCACCGCCGAGGTGTTCCTCGACTGCGCGGGCCAGGCGAGCCGGACGGCGGCCGAGCTGGGCATCCACCGCCAGACGCTCTACTACCGCCTCGCCCGGGTCCAGGAGCTCACCGGTCTCGACCTGAACGACGGCGAGGACCGGCTGCTGCTGCACATGTCGCTGAAGGCGGCGCGGCTGTAGGACGGTTCCCGTGACCGGGTCCGGACAGCAGTGCACCCGGCAGGCAGATGGTCGGCTGCCTGCCGGGTGCGGTTGCCGCTGTGCGGCCGTGGATCAGTCGGTGAGGTTCACCGAACGGGCCGAGGTGGCGCCAATCTCGTCCGCGATCTCGGTCAGGACCGACGGCGGGACGTCGTCGTCGACGGTGAGCACGACCAGCGCCTCGCCGCCCACGTCCGCCCGCGAGACCTGCATGCCCGCGATGTTCAGCCCGGCCTCGCCGAGGATCTTGCCGACCGCGCCGACGACGCCGGGACGGTCCTCGTACCGCAGGACGACCATGTGGTCGGCGAGCGCCAGGTCCACGTCGTGCTCACCGATGGCGACGATCTTCTGGAGGTGCTTGGGGCCGGCCAGCGTGCCGGAGACCGCGACCTCCTCGCCGCTCGACAGGGTGCCGCGGACGGTCACCACGTTGCGGTGGTCGGGCGACTCGGAGCTGGTGGTGAGGCGGACCTCGACACCGCGCTCCTGGGCGAAGAGCGGGGCGTTGACGTAGGACACCGTCTCGTCGACGACGTCCTCGAACACACCCTTGAGCGCGGAGAGTTCGAGCACCTTCACGTCGTGCTGGGTGATCTCGCCGTAGACCTCGACGTCGAGACGGGCCGCGACCTCGCCCGCGAGGGCGGTGAAGATACGGCCGAGCTTCTCGGCGAGCGGCAGCCCGGGACGTACGTCCTCGGCGATCACGCCGCCCTGGACGTTGACCGCGTCCGGCACGAGCTCACCGGCGAGCGCCAGACGGACGGACTTGGCGACCGCGATGCCCGCCTTCTCCTGCGCCTCGTCGGTGGAAGCGCCGAGGTGCGGGGTGCAGACGACCTGGTCGAACTGGAACAGCGGGGAGTCCGTGCAGGGCTCCTTCGTGTACACGTCCAGACCGGCGCCGGCGACCCGGCCCTCCTTGAGGGCGGAGGCGAGTGCCTCCTCGTCGACGATGCCGCCGCGCGCGGCGTTGACGATCCGCACCGAGGGCTTCACCTTGTGCAGCGCGTCGTCGCCGATCAGGCCGAGCGTCTCGGGGGTCTTGGGGAGGTGCACCGTGATGAAGTCGGCGACCTCGAGCAGCTCGTCCAGGGTGAGGAGCTTGACGCCCATCTGCGCGGCACGCGCGGGCTGCACGTAGGGGTCGTACGCGACGATCTTCATGCCGAACGCGGACATGCGCTGCGCGACGAGCACGCCGATGCGGCCGAGGCCCACGACGCCGAGAACCTTCTCGCTGAGCTCGACGCCCGTGTACTTCGAACGCTTCCACTCGCCGTTCTTCAGGGCGGTGTTGGCCTGCGGGATGTTGCGCGCGGTGGCGACGAGCAGGCCGCAGGCGAGCTCGGCGGCCGTGACGATGTTGGACGTCGGCGCGTTGACGACCATCACGCCGGCCTTGGTGGCCGAGGAGACGTCGACGTTGTCCAGACCGACGCCCGCGCGGGCGACGACCCTGAGCTTCTTCGCGGCGGCGATGGCCTCGGCGTCGACCTTGGTGGCGGAGCGCACCAGGATCGCGTCGACATCGGCGATCGCGGGGAGGAGTTCGGCGCGGTCCGCGCCGTTGCAGTGCCGGATCTCGAAATCCGGACCCAGAGCGTCGACCGTGGCGGGCGACAGCTCTTCAGCAATGAGTACGACAGGTTTCGAGCTCACGTGTGTCCTCACAAGTCCAGTGCGGACGGCCGTCCCGACGGCCGCAGGCGGTGGAGGGGCTAGCCGCGTGGAAGACGCACGACACTGTGGGCCCTGACGCGTGTATGTGTTGAGAAGTGTAGTCATGCGGCCGGACGCGATCTGCGCCCCGGTGGAAGGATCACCCGCACGAGGTGGACGGCCTGTACAGACGTACGGTGCCGTCTCCTGCCACCGCCCCCTGCCCCGCAGTGACACGGGGCGTGGGACAGACCGTACGCCGAGGGGCGGGTCCGTGCGGACCCGCCCCTCGGCCGAGCGGCTCAGGCCTCGTTGTCGACCCAGCTCATGAGCTTGCGCAGCTCCTTGCCGGTGGTCTCCAGCAGGTGGTCGCTGTCGGCCTTCTTGTACTCGTTGTACTTGGGCAGACCGTTGTGGTACTCCGCCATCCAGGCCTTGGCGAAGGTGCCGTCCTGGATCTCGGTGAGGACCTTCTTCATCTCGGCCTTGGTGGCGTCCGTGATGATGCGCGGGCCGGTGACGTAGTCGCCCCACTCGGCGGTCTCCGAGATGGACCAGCGCATCTTCTCGAGGCCGCCCTCGTACATCAGGTCCACGATGAGCTTCAGCTCGTGCAGGCACTCGAAGTACGCGATCTCCGGCTGGTAGCCGGCCTCGGTCAGGGTCTCGAAACCGGCCTTGACCAGGGCGGCGGTACCACCGCAGAGGACGGCCTGCTCGCCGAAGAGGTCGGTCTCGGTCTCCTCGGTGAAGGTCGTCTTGATGACGCCGGCGCGGGTGCCGCCGATGCCCTTCGCGTAACTGAGGGCGAGCGCCAGGCCCTTGCCGGTGGCGTCCTGCTCGACGGCCACGATGCACGGGACGCCGCGGCCCTCCTCGTACTGGCGGCGGACCAGGTGACCCGGGCCCTTCGGCGCGACCATGCAGACGTCGACGCCGGCCGGCGGCTTGATGAAGTCGAAGCGGATGTTCAGGCCGTGGCCGAAGAACAGCGCGTCGCCGTCCTTGAGGTTGTCCTTGATGGACTCCTCGTAGACCTGGGCCTGGATCGGGTCCGGGACGAGGATCATGATGACGTCGGCCTCGGCGGACGCCTCGGCGGGGGTCACCACGCGCAGGCCCTGCTCCTCGGCCTTGGCCTTGGACTTCGAACCCTCGTGCAGACCGACTCGGACGTCGACACCCGAGTCACGCAGCGACAGCGCGTGGGCGTGGCCCTGGCTGCCGTATCCGATGACCGCGACCTTGCGGCCCTGGATGATGGACAGGTCGGCATCGTCGTCGTAGAACAGCTCGGCCACTGGGTCTTCTCCTTGGTGTGCAGGTGTTGCGTCCCACCGTACGGCGGGGTGCGTCAGATACGTTGTCGGGTCTCGCCATGCGAGCGGCGAGGCAGCCCCTGAATGATTACGCCGTGCGGTCGAGTGCGCGCAGAGAACGGTCGGTGATCGAGCGCGCGCCGCGCCCTATGGCGATGGTGCCGGACTGGACGAGCTCCTTGATGCCGAACTGCTCCAGCATCTTGAGCATGGCTTCCAGCTTGTCGGCGCCCCCGGTCGCCTCGATCGTGACGGCCTCGGGCGAGACGTCGACGGTCTTGGCACGGAACAGCTGGACGATCTCGACGATCTGGGAGCGGGTCTCGTTGTCGGCGCGGACCTTCACCAGGACGAGCTCCCGCTGGATCGCAGCGGAGGGCTCGAGTTCGACGATCTTCAGGACGTTGACCAGCTTGTTGAGCTGCTTGGTCACCTGCTCCAGGGGCAGGCCCTCGACATTCACCACGATGGTGATGCGGGAGATGTCGGGATGTTCGGTGGTACCGACCGCGAGCGAGTCGATGTTGAAGCCGCGCCGGGAGAACAGGGCCGTGATCCGGGCGAGGACACCTGGCTTGTTCTCGACCAGGACGGAGAGCGTGTGCTTGGTGGACATGGAGTCGTCTCTCTCTGTCTCTCAGTCGTCTTCGTTGTCGCCGAAGTCGGGGCGGACACCGCGGGCTGCCAGGACCTCGTCGTTGGAGGTGCCGGCGGCGACCATCGGCCACACCATGGCGTCCTCGTGGACGATGAAGTCGATGACGACCGGGCGGTCGTTGATCGCGTTGGCCTCGGCGATGACCTTGTCCAGGTCGGCCGGGTCCTCGCAGCGGATCGCGTAGCAGCCCATGGCCTCGGACAGCTTGACGAAGTCCGGCACCCGGGTGCCCTTCGCCGGGGCGCCGTCCGTGTCCGCGCCGGAGTGCAGCACGGTGTTGGAGTACCGCTGGTTGTAGAACAGGGTCTGCCACTGGCGGACCATCCCGAGCGCGCCGTTGTTGATGATCGCGACCTTGATCGGGATGTTGTTGAGCGCGCAGGTGGTGAGTTCCTGATTGGTCATCTGGAAGCAGCCGTCGCCGTCGATCGCCCAGACGGCGCGGTCCGGCATCCCGGCCTTGGCACCCATCGCGGCCGGAACCGCGTACCCCATCGTTCCGGCGCCGCCGGAGTTCAGCCAGGTGGAGGGCTGCTCGTAGTTGATGAAGTGCGAGGCCCACATCTGGTGCTGGCCGACGCCCGCCGCGAAGATCGTGCCTTCGGGGGCGAGCTGGCCGATGCGCTCGATGACCTGCTGCGGCGAGAGGCTGCCGTCCTCCGGCAGGTCGTAGCCGACCGGGTAGGTGTCGCGCCACCGGTTGAGGTCCTTCCACCAGGCGGCGTAGTCGCCGGTGTTGCCCTCGGTGTGCTCCGCCTGGACCGCTTGGACGAGGTCGGCGATGACCTCGCGGGCGTCACCGACGATCGGCACGTCGGCGGCGCGGTTCTTGCCGATCTCGGCCGGGTCGATGTCGGCGTGGACGATCTTGGCGAACGGCGCGAAGCTGTCCAGCTTGCCGGTGACGCGGTCGTCGAACCTGGCCCCGAGCGCGACGATCAGGTCGGCCTTCTGCAGCGCGGTGACGGCGGTGACCGAACCGTGCATGCCGGGCATTCCCACGTGCAGCGGGTGGCTGTCGGGGAAGGAGCCGAGCGCCATCAGCGTGGTGGTGACGGGCGCTCCGGTGAGCTCTGCCAGGACCTTCAGCTCGGCGGTCGCACCGGCCTTCATGACGCCGCCGCCGACGTACAGCACCGGGCGCTTGGCCTGGGTGATGAGCTTGGCGGCCTCACGGATCTGCTTGGCGTGCGGCTTGGTGACCGGGCGGTAGCCGGGCAGGTCCAGGGTCGGCGGCCAGCTGAAGGTCGTCTTCGCCTGCAGCGCGTCCTTGGCGATGTCGACGAGGACCGGCCCCGGGCGGCCGGTGGAGGCGATGTGGAAGGCCTCGGCGATCGTGTGCGCGATGTCCTCGGCGCGGGTGACCAGGAAGTTGTGCTTGGTGATCGGCATGGTGATGCCGCAGATGTCGGCTTCCTGGAAGGCGTCCGTACCGATGGCGGCGGAGGCCACCTGGCCGGTGATCGCGACCAGCGGCACGGAGTCCATGGCCGCGTCGGCGATCGGGGTGACCAGGTTCGTGGCGCCCGGGCCCGAGGTGACCATGCAGACGCCGACCTTGCCGGTGGCCTGTGCGTAACCGGTGGCCGCGTGGCCGGCACCCTGCTCGTGGCGGACCAGGATGTGGCGGACCCGGGTGGAGTCCATCAGCGGGTCGTACGCCGGCAGGATGCAGCCGCCGGGGAGGCCGAATACGGTGTCGGCCCCGACTTCCTCGAGAGAGCGGATGAGGGACTGCGCGCCCGTGAGGTGCTCAACGGAGGCGGAGGACGGTCCGCCGTTACGGGCCCGCGGCTGCGGGTGGTGGGCCCCGGTGGCCTGCTCGGTCATCGGCATTCTCTTCTCGAAGCTGAGGGTTTATGCGGCGTGTTTGTGGGGTTTTGAGTGGTACCGGTGCAACAAAAAACCCCTCGTGCCGTGAGGCAAGCGAGGGGAGCGCGCCGGTGCGGTCTGCAAGGTGTCCATGAGTGACCCTGCTTCAGCCGACGCGCTTTCCAAGTACGAGAATTCGGGTGCGCATGGCATTGACCCTCTCTCCGGCACACATACGGTGTCAAGTAGGTGGGACGGCCGTCTCATCATGTGAGCGGCTCTGGAGCGGGATCGAGCCACCCGCCAGAACGGGCTGCGCGGTGGGACCACCCCCTGGAACAGGAAACTTGCCACGGATCAGGGCGCGCCGCAGCCGGTATTCGTCAAGTGGCCCGGAGAAGGCCATCCCCTGTCCGTGCGTACATCCCATGGCCCGCAGCGCGCGCACCTGCTCGGGCAGGTCGACCCCGTCGGCCACGGACTGCATGCCGAGATCGCAGGCGATGCGCAACAGCCCACTGGTGATCTTGTGCAGCCGGGCGGACTCCACGACGCCCTCGACCAGGCCGCGGTCCAGCTTCAGTACGTCGATGGGCAGCCGGCGCAGCGCGTTGATCGCCGCATAGCCGCTGCCGAAGCCGTCGAGCGCGATCCGTACGCCGAGCCTGCGCAGCGCGACCAGGCGCTGCTCCAGGTCGTCGAAGGCGATCCGCGGATCACTGTCGGCCACCTCGATCATGAGGGCACCGGAGGGCAGTCCGTGCCGGGTGAGGAGCGCTTCCACGGAGCCGAAGGGCAGTGCGCGGTCGAGCAGCCGTCCGGCCGACACGCGCACCGACACCGGGACCGGGTGACCTGCCCTGGCCCGCTCGGCGGCCTGCTCGACGGCCTCCTCCAGCAGCCAGCCGCCGAGTTCGGCGGCACGGTCGCTGTCCTCGGCGACGCGGAGGAACTCCGCGGGGGTGAAGAGGATGCCCTGCGCGGAGCGCCAGCGCGCCTGGGCGGCCACGGCCGCGACGGTGCCACTGGCCAGATGGACCACGGGCTGGTGCAGCAGCGCGAACTCGCCGTCCCGCAGGGCCGTGCGCAGCCGCGCCGCGACCTCGGAGCGGCGGACGACGTCGGCCTGCATCTGGGGGGCGTAGAGCTCGACCCGGTCCTTGCCGCTCGCCTTGGCGCGGTACATGGCGAGGTCGGCATTGCGCATGAGGTCCTTGGGGGTGATGGAGGGCTCGGCGAAGGCGACCCCGATGGAGGCCGCCACCCGGACCTCTCCGGTGCCGATCCGGTACGGCTGGGAGAGCGTGAGGCGCAGCCGGTCCGCGATCTCGTGGACCTGGCACTCCCGGGCGGCCTGGTCGCGGCTGCCGTCGCCGACGATGAGCGCGGCGAATTCGTCGCCCCCGAGGCGCGCGGCCGTGTCGGAGGCGCGTACGGACTCCTGGAGGCGGCGGGCGGCCTGGATGAGCAGCTCGTCGCCCGCCTGGTGGCCGATGGAGTCGTTGACCGCCTTGAAGCCGTCCAGGTCGATGAAGAGCACCGCGGTGCCGGGGTCGCCGGAGCGCCGGCCGCCGAGCGCCTGGCTGACCCGCGTGGTGAACAGGGCCCGGTTGGGCAGGTCGGTGAGCGGGTCGTGCTCGGCGTTGTGCTGCAACTGGGCCTGCAGCCGGACCCGTTCGGTCACGTCACGGCTGTTGAGCAGGAGGCCGCCCTGGTGGCGGTTGACGGTGGACTCGACGTGGAGCCAGTCGCCGGTGCCCGACCTGAAGCGGCATTCGATGCGGGTGGTGGGTTCCTCCCGTGGCGGTGCCGCGAGGAACCGCCGGACCTCGTGGACCACCCCTCCGAGATCCTCGGGGTGGATGATCGAGGACAGTTCGGCGCCGACGAGGTCGTCGGCGTCGCGCCCGTAGACCCCGGCCGCCGCGGGGCTGACGTAGCGGAGTATGCCGGTGGGCGCGGCGATCATGATGACGTCGCTGGAGCCCTGCACCAGGGAGCGGAAGTGGTTCTCCTTCTGCGCCAGCTCGTGGGTGAGCGCGATGTTGTCGAGGAGCATGATCGCCTGGCGGACGACGAGGGCGAGGACCACCGCGCAGCCGGTGAAGACCACGACCCGGTCGACGGTGCGGCCCTCGACGACGTTGTACAGGATGCCGAGGGTGCAGACGGCGGCGGCCAGGTAGGGCGTGAGCGCGGCCAGGGAACCGGCGATGGGACGGCTGGTGGTGCGCGGCTCCCTGGCGGGCTCGACAGCGTTGTCCTGACTGCGACGGGCACCCCACGGCGCATAGGCGAGCAGCAGGGATCCCGCGAACCAGCCCGCGTCGAGGAGCTGGCCGGAGCGGTAGGTCGAGCGGAGCAGCGGCGAGGTGAAGACCGCGTCGCACAGCACCGTCAGGGCGAGTGCGGCGATGGCCGTGTTCACCGCGGAGCGATTGACGTGGACCCGCCGGAAGTGCAGGGCGAGCACCATGGACACCAGCACGATGTCGAGCAGCGGGTAGGCCAGGGAGAGAGCGGCCCTGGCGACGCTCTCCCCCTCCGCGTTGGCGACATGGGCGGTGTGGGCGAGCGCGAGGCTCCAGGAGAGCGTGAGCAGGGACCCGCCGATCAGCCAGGCGTCCAGCACCAGGCAGACCCAGCCGGCCCGGGTGACGGGCCGCTTGGCGAGGACCAGCAGCCCGACGATGGCGGGCGGGGCGAAGCAGAGGAAGAAGACGTCGGCCAGGGACGGGGAGGGCACGGGGAGCCCCAGCACCACTTCGTACCAGCCCCAGACCGCGTTGCCGCCGGCCGCCATCGCGGAGGACAGCGAGAACAGCAGCCAGGCGGGCCGGAACCGGCTGCCGCTCCTGCGTGCGTGGAGGAAGCAGGACACGGCGGCGATCAGGGCGGCGAGGCTGAGGCCGAAGTCGCCCATGAACAGGGCCAGTCCGGGTGAGCCCCAGCCGACCGCCGCCCCTACGCCGTAACCGGCGCAGATGGCGGCGAGGAGCAGCTGGGAGCGCAGTCCCGCGCTCCGGCCGGAGACCGGCCGCCGGGAGAGCAGCGCCCCGAGGGCGCTCACCGGAGAGCTCCCCGGGCCTGGCCCGGGGTCCTCGGCGCCGGTGACCGGCGCCGTCCGTTCTGCCGCGTCGGGTCGTCTCTCCATCGGCCGCACACCGTCCGTCGCCCCCTCGCGTTGCGCTTCCTCCCCGGCACCACCCCTGCCATGGCGCTGCCCCCTTCTGGACGATACACCAGAGTCGTCACGCAGGGACATAGCTTCTCTACTCTCCGTGACCACCTGGGGTGTTGTCGGAAACCGCGTGCACAAGCGCCGTTCCGGAGCGTGCTCAGCCGGTCGTGAGTACGAGGTTGTGAACCTGCTCTCCTGCGGCGAAGCGGGTGACTTGGCCGGCCAGCAGACGCTTGGCGCGCGGCAGGAACGCCGAGGTGCTGCCGCCCACATGGGGGGTGATCAGAACGTTGGGAGCATGCCAGAGCGGATGGCCCGCGGGCAGGGGTTCGGGATCGGTGACATCGAGCGCGGCACGCAGCCTGCCGGACTCGAGTTCGGTCAGCAGGGCCGCCGTGTCGACAACGGCTCCCCTGGCAACGTTCACGAGCAGGGCGCCGTCCGGCATCGCGGCGAGGAATTCGGCGCCCACCAGCCCTTGTGTGGAGGGGTTCAGCGGGGTGGACAGAATGACGACGTCGGCTTCGGGCAGCAGTGCGGGAAGCTCCTCGAGCGCGTGTACGGGGCCGCGCGCGGATGCCCGTGCGGAGCGTGCGACGCGCACCACCCGCGCGCACTCGAAGGGTTCGAGCCTGTCCTCGATGGCCGCGCCGATCGATCCGTACCCCACGACGAGTACGGACTTGTCGGCGAGGGCGGGGTAGAAGCCGGAGAGCCACTCCTCCTTGTCCTGGCCGTGCACGAAGCCCGGGAATCCACGCAGCGAGGCCAGGATCAGGGCGAGAGCGAGTTCGGCGGTCGACGCCTCGTGCACCCCCTTGGCATTGCACAGCCGTACGCCGTCGGGCAGGAGGCCGAGCCCCGGCTCGACATGGTCGATGCCCGCGGACAGCGTCTGCACGACCTGGAGGCCGGTCATCTCCTTGAGCGGGCGGACGGCGACCTCCGGCCCCTTCATGTACGGAACGACGTAGAAGGCGCAGTCGGCGGGGTCCGCGGGGTAGTCCCGGCCGCCGTCCCAGAACCGGTAGTTGAGACCCTCGGGGAGCCCCTCGATCTCGTCGGCCGCGATCGGCAGCCACACGTCGGTAGCAGGTGTCGAAGTCATGGTCAGGAGGCTATGCGAAGGGCACGGGGCGCCAGAGGCTACTTTGGGGTCCGGAGTGGGCCCGCGACGGCGGGACCGAGGGAGGGTTCGGGGAGTTGGAGCGCAGGACTATCGGTGCGGCGGCACTCGCCGTGGGCGCGGTCGGGCTGGGGTGCATGCCGATGAGCTGGGCCTACAGCACGTCGCAGCAGCGCGGCGACCGTTCGCTGCGGACGGTGCACGCCGCACTGGACGCCGGCGTCCAACTGCTCGACACCGCCGACATGTACGGCCCGTTCACCAACGAGCTGCTGGTCGGGCGCGCGCTCAAGGGGCGCCGGTCCGACGCCTTCCTCTCCACCAAGTGCGGGCTGCTGGTGGGCGATCAGCACATCGTCGCCAACGGGCGCCCCGGCTATGTGCGGCGGGCCTGCGATGCCTCGCTGCGGCGGCTGCAGACCGATGTGATCGATCTGTACCAGCTGCACAGGGCCGACCCCGAAGTGCCGGTGGAGGAGACCTGGGGCGCGATGGCGGACCTGGTGACCGCGGGCAAGGTCCGGTCGCTCGGACTGTGCGCGGTGGGAGCACGGGCCGGGCGGCGGCCGGGGGCCCGGATGCATGACGGAACGATCCGGCAGCTGGAGCGGGTGCAGCAGGTCTTCCCCGTCAGCGCGGTCGAGGCGGAGCTCTCCGTGTGGTCTCCGGAGGCGCTGGACCAGCTGCTGCCCTGGTGCACGGCGCGGGGTGTCGGCCTGCTGGCGGCGATGCCGCTGGGCAACGGCTATCTGACGGGGACGCTGAAGCCGGGCCAGGGCTTCGAACCGGACGATCCGCGGGCCAGGCACCCGCGGTTCACGGCGGAGATGATGGCGGCGAACCAGCCGGTCGTGGCGGGTCTGCGGCGGATCGCGGAGCGGCACGGCGCCACTCCTGCCCAGGTGGCACTGGCCTGGGTGCTGCGCCAGGGCCGGCATGTGGTTCCCGTGCCCGGCGCGAAGCAGGAGCGGTGGGCCGTGGAGAACGCGGGGGCGGCGGACCTGGTCCTCACGGACCGGGACGTGGCGGAGATCGCCGGGCTGCCGCCGGCCCGCGGGTCGTGGGACTGATCACGCGGCGGGAGAATTGACGGAGATCGGGAACCCGCGGGCGGGCAGCGGTGTAAGAACAGTAGTCATGCGGCCGTCGAAAGGATCGGTGCTGTGCGCGGTGCTGTGTTCGGATCTGTGCAAACTCCTGCGGTGCGCAAGGGGGTAGTGGCCCTGCTGGCGGCAGCTTCGCTGCTGCTGTCCGCCGCCTGTTCCTCCGGCGGTGGGTCCGGTGACACGGCGGGCCGTGAGGGTGACGCCTCGCCACCGGCGAGCTCCTCCTCCCCTCCGCCCGCCTCGTCGAGCCCCGCGGCCGATCTGCCGCCGGCCAAGGGCTCCGTGGAGGTGGTCTCGACGCTCACGGAGGGCCTCCCGACGCCGTGGGGGCTGGCGGCGCTGCCCGGTGGCGATCTGCTGGTGGCTTCGCGCGACGACGCGACGATCAGCCGGATCGACGGGAAGAGCGGCAGGAAGACCCTGCTGGGCTCCGTTCCCGGCGTAGCCGTAGGCGGTGAGGGCGGGCTGCTGGGCCTGGCGGTCGCCCCGACGTACGGCGCGGACCATCTGGTGTACGCGTACTTCACCACCGAGTCGGACAACCGCATCGCGCGCATGCAGTACGACGAGCAGAAGCCGGCCGGCCAGCAGCTCGGCGCCCCGGACACGATCCTGCGGGGCATCCCGAAGGGCTCCGTCCACAACGGCGGACGGATCGCGTTCGGTCCGGACCGCATGCTGTACGCGGGCACGGGCGAGACGGGCGACACGGGTCTCGCCCAGGACAGGACGTCTCTGGCGGGCAAGATCCTGAGGATGACCCCGGACGGTGAGCCGGTGCACGGCAACCCCGAGGCGGACTCGGTGGTGTATTCGTACGGCCACCGCAATGTCCAGGGGCTGGCCTGGGACAGCCGCAAGCAGCTCTGGGCGGCCGAGTTCGGCCAGGACACCTGGGACGAGCTGAACCGCATCGAGCCGGGGAAGAACTACGGCTGGCCGGACGTCGAGGGCAAGAAGGGCGAGAAGGGTTTCGTCGACCCGGTGGCCCAGTGGAAGACCTCCGACGCGTCCCCGAGCGGTATCGCGTACGCGGAGGGCTCGATCTGGATGGCGGGCCTGCGCGGTGAGCGGCTCTGGCGGATTCCGCTGTCCGGCACGGCGGGCAAGGAACCATTGGCGGCGCCCCAGGCGTTCCTCGAGGGGAAGTACGGCCGGCTGCGGACCGTGCTCGCTGCGGGCGGCGACAAGCTGTGGCTGGTCACGAGCAATTCGGACGGACGTGGCTCACCGAAGCCGGGGGACGACCGGATCCTGCTGCTGAAGGTGCGGTAGCGACCCACCGGGCGGCCTGTCGGAGGGAGCGCGGACGGTGTTCAACTTCTTCGAGGAGCTGTTCGCGCCGGGCCGTAAGCACACGGCCGAGGAGCACAGACGGCTGGAGCTGAGCCGCGTGGACCTGGGCGTCGGTGACCCTGCCCGGGGCCCGATAGACCTCACCTCCGGCCGGGTGACGGTGCGCCGCCCGACGACGGACCCGGCCGAACCACACCCGTCCGGCGACTGAGGGCACCGCGCCGCCAACCCGCCGCCGCCCGAGCGGGCGCGTGCGGCCTGCGCAGCGACGCCCGGGCCGAGCCCGTACGTCACCTCGCCGGGTACAGCCTGAACCGGTGTGCGAGCGCGGCCGCCTCGCCGCGGCTGGAGACGTTCAGTTTGGCGAGGATGTTGGAGACGTGCACGCTCGCGGTCTTCGGCGAGATGTAGAGCTCCTCGGCGATCCTGCGGTTGGTGTATCCCGCAGCGACCAGCCGGTGGACTTCCTGCTCCCGGGTCGTCAGGCCGAAGGACTCGATCGCGTCCACGGCCGGGGCGGGTGCGGCCGGGTGGATCCCGCCGTCGGCGCCCACGACGTCCGCCTCGTCCACGTCACCCCCGGTGGCCCCCGCGTCCCGTGCTCCCCGCGCGGGCGCTGCGAGCGTGATGCGGGCACGGCCGGCGAGCAGCTCGACGCTCTCCACGAGCGGCCGGGCTCCGAGCCGGTCCGCCACCGCGTGGGCCTCGCGCAGGAGGGCCGCTGCCGGAGCTCTGTCACCGGCCCCGGACGCGGCGAGCATCGCCTCCGCCCAGCGGTGCCGGATCCGGGCCAGCTCGAAGGGCCGCTGAAGAGGGCCGAAGGCCGCGGCGGCGCGGGACCAGTGATCCGGGGTGTCGGCGCCCTCCGCGCGGGCCAGTTCCGCCTCGACCAGCACACCGTAGGCCGCCCACACGGGGACGAGCATCGGCAGCCGCTTGAGGTGGCCGCGGATGCGTTCCAGGATCGCCGGTCGGCCCGGCTCGGTGGCGGGCAGCCCGCGCGCATCGGCCTCGATCGACGCCGCGACGTCCAGCAGCGGCAGGGCGTAGCGCTGGGTGCCCGTCGGGAAGCCCTCCTCGGACTGCGCCTCGAACGCTGCCCGCGCCTCGGGGAGCCGGCCCTGCTGGGCGGCCAGTTCCATGGCGTACCGGACGGGGCTGATCAGATGCTGGGGCTGCGGATCGTGACGGCCCAGAAGTCGCCGGTTCAGCGCCAGTTGCTCCTCCGCCTCGCCGTAGTCGCCGCGGGCGAGTGCCAGTTCCGTACGGCGTGAGGCGATGAGCCCCTGGGACTTGCGGGACCGCGCGACCAGGTCCGCCGCGTCGAGGGCCGCCCGGCTCTCGTCCCAGTGCCCGAGGGAGAAGTACGACTGCGCCTGGTTGGCCAGGACCCAGGCCTCTGAGTCGGGGATGCCGTGGCTGTGGCAGATCCGGATGCCGTGGTCGGCGGCGGCCACCGCTTCCAGGGAGCGGCCCGCCGACTCGAGCGAGGACGGCAGGTTGATGCTGGCACGGCTCATCACGCCCACCAGGTGCAGCTCTTCGGCCCGGTCGCGGACGGCGTACATCTCGGCGACCCCCTCCTCGACGCCGCCGGCGTCGATGGTGAGCCAGCCACGGGTGAGCCGGGCGTGCAGCTGGATGTACTCGTCGCCGACGAGGCGCGCGTACTCCACGGCACGGTCGGCCGCGACCAGCGTGTCCGGGCCCGGCCGGTGCAGGGCGCCCCAGCTCGCCACGTTGGCCAGCACGTCGGCGTGCACCGACGAGGGGTGCAGACCGCGCACCAGCTCCTGTGCGGTGGCCAGTTCCTGCCAGCCGTCACCCCGGGACAGATGATGCGTCAGCAGGGAACGCTGCACCCAGAACCATGCCGCGCGCAGGGGATCCGTGTCGCCGTCCAGGACGCGCAGGGCCTTCTTGGCGATGGCCAGGGCCCGTTCGCGGTCGCCGCCGAAGCGCGCGGCGACGGTGGCCTCGGCCATGAGGTCGAGGTAGCGCATCGGTGCGGTCTCGGGGTCGCAGCCGCAGCCCGGGTAGACCTCGGCGTAGTCGATCGGGCGCAGGGTGGCGCGTATCTCTTCCGGTACGTCGTCCCACAGCTCCATGGCCCGTTCCAGCAGGCGCAGTTGCTCGGAGTAGGCGTAGCGGCGGCGGGCCTCGACCGAGGCGCCCAGCACCGCGGGGAGGGCTTTGGCCGGGTCGTGCGCGGCGTACCAGTAGCTGGCGAGCCGGGCGGCGCGTTCCTCGGCGCGTACGAGGGACGGGTCGGCCTCCAGCGCTTCGGCGTAGCGGCGGTTGAGGCGGTTGCGTTCGCCGTGCAGCAGGTCGTCGCTGACGGCCTCGCGGACCAGGGAGTGCCGGAAGCGGTATCCGTCGGAGTCGGGGGCCGGCAGGAGCAGGTTGGCGCCGACCGCTGCCCGGAGCGCCTCGTCGAGGTCGTCCTCGGCCAGCCCGGCGACGGCGGCGAGGAGCGAGTGCTCGACCGTGGAGCCGCCCTCGGCGATGATCCTGGCGATCCGCTGGGCGTTCTCGGGCAGTGCCTCGACCCGGACGAGGAGGAGGTCGCGCAGCGATTCGGAGAGCCGGGAGCTGTCACCGCAGCACTCCACGCTGCGGGCGAGCTCCTCGACGAAGAAGGCGTTGCCGTCGGAGCGGTCGAAGATCTCGTCGACGAGCGCGGCCTCGGGCGTCGCGGCGAGGATGCCGGTGAGCTGCCGGCCGACCTCGGCGAGGCTGAACCGGTCGAGTTCGATGCGGCGGACGGTACGGAGCCGGTCCATTTCCGCCAGGAGGGGGCGCAGGGGGTGGCGGCGGTGGACGTCGTCGGCGCGGTACGTACCGATGACGACGAGTCGGCCGTCGCGCAGGGTGCGGAAGAGGTAGGCGAGGAGGTGCCGGGTGGAGGTGTCGGCCCAGTGCAGGTCCTCCAGGACGAGGACGACCGTGCGGGCGGCGGAGACGCGCTCCAGCATCCGGGCGGCGAGCTCGAAGAGACGGGCGGTGCCGTGCTCGTCGTTCGATGTCCGGTCCGCTTCGCCCAGTTCGGGCAGCAGCCGGGCCAGTTCGCCCTCCTGCCCGGCGAGTGCCTCGGTCAGTTCCTCGGGCAGCGCGCGGCGCAGGGCGCGCAGTGCTGTGGAGAAGGGGGCGTACGGCAGGCCGTCGGCCCCGATCTCCACACAGCTGCCGACGGCCACGACGGCCTCGCGGCGGGAGGCCGCCTCGAGGAACTCCTCGACCAGCCGGGTCTTGCCGACCCCTGCCTCGCCGCCGATGAGCAGTGCCTGCGGTTCGCCTGCCGAGGCGCGGGCGAGCGCATCGGTGAGCGAGGCGAGTTCACCGGCTCGGCCGACGAACACGGGGCTGACGGTGTTGGTCTCCACATCGCTGAGCATCGCATACGGGTGCGACTCCGCGAGGGTCGCGGAAGGACGGACGGCCATGGCTATGCGGCGTGCACGAACCGGTCGCTGCCGTTGCTCACCCGCCCCTCCGTGTCATCCGGTCCGGCACTGCGGGCCGAGCGGCGGGCGGCCCGGCGGGCGAGCACGGCCTGGCGGACGGTCCGCTGCTCGTCCGCCTCGCGGATCAGATCGGCGGCGTTGATCCGGTGGAGCTCGTAGGCGTACATGGTCTTCTCCCTGGTGACGACGGCCGGTTGGGGCACGGCTTACTGCCGTGCCCCAACTGTGGTCTGCCAGGGGGTGCCGCCGCATCGGGCGTGTGCCGCATCCGAGCGCGGTCCGGTGCCTTAGTCCGGGGCGCCCGGTGCCTTAGGCGCGACGGCCGGCTCCTCGGGGCGGTCAGCCTCCGGTCGCCGGCGCGCCCGCGCTCGGCAGGGAGACGAAGAGATCGAAGTACATGCCTACGGAGATGAGTACGCCCAGTACGCCGAGTGCGATGCCTGCCAGCGCGACAGCGCGGATCCAGCCCGGCTGCGGGCGGTCGGAGGGTGCGCCGAAGGCGGGGCGCAGGAGGACGAAGGCGCCGACCAGCAGGGCGACGAGGGCGAAGAGCCCGTTGACGAGGGCCGTGGTGTGCCAGGCGTCGGCGTAGATCTCGGAGATCTGCTGGGCCGCGCTGCCACCGCCGGAGGTCTTGATCTGGCCGATCAGGGTCTCGCGCTCGGCGGCGACCCGGCCGGTCCAGGCCCCCGTGAGGGAGACGACGCCCAGTCCGGCGGCCACGACGGCCCCGGCTCCGCCACCGACCCCGGCGGACGCCGCGGCTTCCGCCTCGGCGTAGGGGTCGGGCTCCAGGTCGTCGCCGTCCGCGGCCGCGTGCCCTACGGCATCGTCGGACGCGTGGTCGTCCGAGGCGCCCTCGGCGGGCTCCTTCTTCGTCAGGTCCGCTGCGGCGCTCTCGTCCGCTGCCGACGTCTCCTCGCGGTCGTCGTCGACGGCGGAGGTGGTCTGGGAGGGGGTGGTCTTCATGCGCCGCACGCTAGGGGGCCAGGATGAGAACCTCCTTAACGCGCGACGCCCCTCACTTCCGCCCGGCACGCCATTCGGAGGCCAGTACCGACCAGATCTCCTCGTCGTGCCGCTCTCCCCGGTACAGATAGGCCTCGCGCAGCACGCCGTCGCGCGTCATGCCGAGCCGCTCGGCTGCCGCGACGCTGCGGGTGTTGGCGGCGGAGGCGACCCACTCCACCCGGTGCATGCCGCGCACGTCGACGGCCCAGTCGATCAGCTTGCGCGACGCCCGGTTCACCAGCCCCCGGCCCTCCCCCGCGGGCTCCAGCCAGCAGCCGATCTCGCAGTTCCCGGTCTCCGCCTCGAATATCCGGAACAGGACGCCCCCGACGAGTGTGCCGTCCAGCCAGATTCCGTAGAGCCGGCCGGTGTCGGCAGCCTGCTTGTCCGCGTACCTCTGGAGCAGGGCGCGCGCGGAGGAGAGGTCCGTCGCGGCTGCGGCGAACGGGATCCAGGGGTCGACGAGGCCCCGCGCCCGGTCCATGTGGGCCAGGAACTCCTCCGCCTGCCAGGGCTCCAGCGGGCGCAGCTGCGCCCCGTCATCACCCAGGGACACCGCGAACATAGGGACTTCTCCTCGGTCTCAGTGGACGCGCTGCGCGACGGCCCGGTCCTGGGCCTCGGCGCGCTCCCCGGGAATTTTCGCATGCGGCGCCGTCCGGTCCGGGGGCTCGATGCTTATGCGCGGGAGCAGCCGGTCGAGCCGGGCGGGCAGCCACCAGTTCGCGCCGCCGAGCATGTGCATCAGGGCGGGTACCAGCAGGGTGCGCAGGACGAAGGCGTCGAGTGCGACGGCGGCGGCCAGCGCGATGCCGAACATCGCGATGACGCGGTCTCCGCTGAGCACGAAGGCCAGGAAGACCGAGATCATGATCACCGCGGCGGAGTTGATCACCCGGCCCGTCTCGGCGAGGCCCACGCGGACCGACCTGCGGTTGTCCCCGGTCTCCAGCCACTCCTCGTACATCCGGCCGACCAGGAAGACCTGGTAGTCCATCGAGAGCCCGAAGAGCACGGACACCATGATCACCGGCAGGAAGGGTTCGATCGGTCCTGCGCTGCCGAGCCCCAGCAGTTCGCTGCCCCAGCCCCACTGGAAGACCGCGACGACGACCCCGAAGGAGGATGCGACGGCGGCCACGTTCATCACGGCGGCCTTCAGCGGGATGGCCAGGGACCGGAAGGCCAGGAGCAGGAGCAGGCAGCCGAGTCCGATGACGACCCCGACGAAGAGCGGCAGCTTGCCGATGATGATCTCTGCGAAGTCGTCGTAGCTGGCTGTCACCCCGCCCACGTGGGCCTGGAGAGACGTGTTCTCCTGAATGGGCGGCAGCACGTCGTCACGCAGCCGGTCGACGAGTTCGCTGGTCCGCTGCGACTGGGGAGCGGACTCCGGGACGACGGTGACGAACGCCGTGTCGCCGCTGTTGTTGTACGTCACCGGGCTCACGGAGGCGACGCCGTCGGTGGCCCGCAGGACACCGGGCAGACCGTCCAGCGCGAGCCGGTCGTCGGCTCCGTCGAGGTGGGCGGCGATCGTCAGCGGCCCGTTGACGCCGGGTCCGAAACCGTGGGCCAGCAGGTCGTACGCCTGCCGGGTGGTCGCCGTGGCCGGGTTGTTGCCCTGGTCGGAGGTTCCCAGATGCAGCCCGAAGGCGGGCAGGGCGAGCACCGCCATGATCGCGGCGGCGACCACTCCGAGCAGCTTGGGGTGCCGCTCGACGAACGCGGACCAGCGCGCGGCGAAGCCGGTGGTGCGTTCGCGCTGCGGTCCGTGCACGGCGAGCTGCCTGCGTTCGCGCCGGCTCAGCGCCCGCATGCCGATGAAGGAGAGCAGCGCGGGCAGCAGGGTCACGGAGGCGGCGACGGTCAGCACCACGGTGAGCGAGGCGGCGATCGCGACACCGTTGAGGAAGCCGAGCCGCAGGACCAGCATGCCCAGCAGGGCGACGCAGACGGTGGCTCCGGCGAAGACGACGGCCCGCCCCGTGGTCGCGACGGCGTTCTGCGCCGCTTCGGGCACGGACAGGCCGCGCCGCAGGCCTCTGCGGTGCCGGGTGACGATGAACAGCGCGTAGTCGATGCCCACGCCGAGCCCGATCAGCATGCCCAGCATCGGTGCGAAGTCGGCGACGGTCATGACATGGCCGAGCAGCACGATCCCCGCGTACGCCGTGCCGACGGAGACGAGTGCGGTGGCGATGGGCAGCAGGCTGGCGGCGAGCGAGCCGAAGGCGAGGAAGAGCACGACGGCGGCGACGACCACCCCGACGGCCTCGCTGAGGTGGATGCCCGGCGCTTCGGTCAGGGCGACGGCGCTGCCGCCGAGTTCGACCTGGAGCCCGTCGCTCTCGGCCGCCTTCGCGGTGTCGACGACGGCCTGGGCCTGTTCCCGCGGGATCTCGTCGGCCCGGTGGTCGAAGGTGATCGTGGCGTAGGCGGTGCGGCTGTCCGCGCTGACCTGTCCGTTGCCGTCGGCCCCGTAGGGTCCGGTGACGTCGCCGACTCCGGGCAGCGCGTCGATGGCCTGCAGCGTCCTGGTCATGGTCTGTTCGACGTCGGCGGCGCGGACGGTGGGGCCCGTGGTGTGCCAGACGACGGTGTCGGTGTCGCCGCCGAGGTCCGTGAATCCCGCCTGGAGGAGTTCACCCGCGCGGCCGGACTCGGTTCCCGGCACCTCGTAGTTGTTGGAGTACGCGGAGCCCGCGAAAACCGCTGCCCCTGCCGTGCCGCCGAGGGCGAGCAGCCAGATGAGGACAGCGGCGAGGCGGTGCCTGAGGCACCAGCGTGCGATGGCGGCCAACGGACGTGCTCCCTGCGGGTTCGTGGACCGTCGACGGGAATAAGGGGAACATCCCGAAAAAGTCGCATGACCTGAGGACCGTCACTCTGTCAGGCATTAGTGATCAATTGTCCTGTTCGTGGCCATGGTCACAGACTTCCCGCACCACACGAAAGGGCGGTGCACCCGGTTGTCCGGGTGCACCGCCCTTCGCTCACACGGTCCTGCGGGAAGGCCTCAGCCCTCGACGCCGAGCTTCTCCAGGATCAGCTCACGTACACGCGCCGCGTCGGCCTGACCGCGGGTGGCCTTCATGACCGCGCCGACCAGGGCGCCCGCCGCGGCGACCTTGCCGCCACGGATCTTGTCGGCGATCGCGGCGTTGGCCGCGATGGCCTCGTCGACGGCCGTGCCCAGCGCGCCCTCGTCGGAGACGACCTTCAGGCCGCGCTTCTCGACGACGGTGTCCGGGTCGCCCTCGCCCGCGAGGACACCCTCGAGGACCTGGCGTGCCAGCTTGTCGTTGAGGTCGCCCGAGGTGACGAGCTCGGCGACCCTGGCGACCTGCACGGGGGTGACGCCCAGCTCGTCGAGGCCGCGACCGGTCTCGTTGGCGTTACGGGCGAGCTCGCCCATCCACCACTTGCGGGCCTGGTCCGCCGGAGCGCCCGCCTCCGTCGTGGCGACGATCAGGTCGACCGCGCCCGCGTTGAGGATGGACTGCATGTCGTGCTCGGAGACGCCCCACTCCTCCTTGAGCCGCGCGCGGCGCAGCCGCGGCAGCTCGGGGAGGCCCTTGCGGAGCTCCTCGACCCATTCACGGGCCGGAGCGACGGGCACGAGGTCCGGCTCCGGGAAGTACCGGTAGTCCTCGGCGTTGTCCTTGATGCGGCCGGCCGTGGTGGAGCCGTCCTCCTCGTGGAAGTGCCGGGTCTCCTGCACGATCGTCCCGCCGGAGTTCAGCACGGCGGCGTGGCGCTGGATCTCGAAGCGGGCGGCACGCTCGACGGAACGCAGCGAGTTCACGTTCTTCGTCTCGGAGCGCGTACCGAACTCCTCCCGGCCGTGGGGCCGCAGCGACAGGTTCACGTCGCAGCGCATCTGCCCCATTTCCATCCGGGCCTCCGACACACCGAGCGCCTTGATGAGCTCGCGGAGCTCGGCGACGTACGCCTTGGCGACCTCGGGAGCGCGCGCGCCCGCACCCTCGATCGGCTTGGTGACGATCTCGATGAGCGGGATGCCCGCACGGTTGTAGTCGAGCAGGGAGTGGGACGCGCCGTGGATACGGCCCGTGGCACCGCCGACGTGCGTCGACTTGCCGGTGTCCTCCTCCATGTGGGCGCGCTCGATCTGCACGCGGAAGATCTCGCCGTCCTCCAGCTGGACGTCCAGATAGCCGTTGAAGGCGATCGGCTCGTCGTACTGGGAGGTCTGGAAGTTCTTCGGCATGTCCGGATAGAAGTAGTTCTTCCGGGCGAAGCGGCACCACTCGGCGATCTCGCAGTTCAGCGCGAGACCGATCTTGATCGCGGACTCGACGCCGATCTCGTTGACGACCGGCAGCGCGCCGGGCAGCCCGAGGCAGACCGGGCAGGTCTGCGAGTTGGCGTCCTGCTTGAGCTCCGTGGAGCAGCCGCAGAACATCTTGGTCTTGGTGCCGAGCTCGACATGGACTTCGAGGCCCATGACGGGGTCGTACGTCGCGAGGGCGTCCTCGTACGACTCCAGGTCAATGACAGTCACTGAAACTTTCCCTCTCAGCCCAGCAGGACGTCGTCGTCGCCGAGGCGCTTCAGTTCGCGATAGAGAATCGCGAGGCCGGTGACGATCGCGGCGGCGGATACGGCGGCGTCGATCAGCCGCAGTGTGTCGTTTTCCTGGCGGGCCATCTTCACCTGCTTGAACACGCTGAGCGCGCCGAAGGCGGTGGTGCCCATGGACACGTACGCGCCGGTCTTGGACTTCTTGAAGTTCTTGGCCTTCTTAGCCATTGCGCTCATAGCGACGGAGCCTCCTCAAGCAGCGGGTGTCCCCACTTTTCCACGAATGCGGCCTCGACGGCGGCTCCGACCTTGTACAGCCGGTCGTCCTTCATGGCGGGGGCGATGATCTGCAGCCCGACCGGCAGGCCGTCCTCCGGGGCCAGGCCGCAGGGCAGCGACATGGCGGAGTTGCCGGCGAGGTTGGTCGGAATGGTGCACAGGTCCGCGAGGTACATCGCCATCGGGTCGTCGGCGCGCTCGCCGATCGGGAAGGCGGTGGTGGGCGTCGTCGGCGAGACGATGACGTCCACCTGCTCGAACGCCTTCTCGAAGTCCTGCGTGATGAGGGTGCGGACCTTCTGTGCCGAGCCGTAGTACGCGTCGTAGTAGCCGGAGCTGAGCGCGTACGTACCGAGGATGACGCGGCGCTTGACCTCGTCGCCGAAGCCGGCCTCACGGGTGAGGGCGGTGACGTCCTCCGCGGAGCGCGTGCCGTCGTCGCCGACCCGCAGGCCGTAGCGCATGGCGTCGAAGCGGGCCAGGTTCGAGGAGCACTCGGACGGCGCGATCAGGTAGTACGCCGACAGGGCCAGGTCGAAGGACGGGCAGTCCAGCTCGACGATCGTGGCGCCCAGCGACTTCAGCAGCTCGACCGACTCGTTGAAGCGCTGGACGACGCCTGCCTGGTAGCCCTCGCCCGCGAACTGCTTGACGACTCCGACGCGCATGCCCTGTACGGAGCCGTTGCGCGCGGCCTCGACGACCGGCGGGACCGGGGCGTCGATGGACGTCGAGTCGAGCGGGTCGTGGCCGGCGATGGCCTCGTGCAGGAGCGCCGCGTCCAGGACCGTGCGGGCGCAGGGCCCGCCCTGGTCGAGGGACGAGGAGAAGGCGACCATGCCGTAGCGGGAGACGCCGCCGTAGGTGGGCTTGACGCCGACGGTGCCGGTGACGGCCGCGGGCTGGCGGATGGAGCCGCCGGTGTCCGTGCCGATGGCGAGCGGGGCCTCGAAGGAGGCGAGCGCGGCCGAGGAGCCGCCGCCGGAGCCGCCCGGGATGCGGGTGAGGTCCCACGGGTTGCCGGTCGGGCCGTAGGCGCTGTTCTCGGTGGAGGACCCCATGGCGAACTCGTCCATGTTGGTCTTGCCGAGAATGACGACGTCGGCGGCCTTCAGCCGCTTGGTGACGGTCGCGTCGTACGGCGGGACCCAGCCCTCGAGGATCTTCGAGCCGACGGTGGTCGGCATGTCCTGCGTGGTGAAGATGTCCTTGAGCGCGAGCGGGACGCCGGCCAGCGGACCGAGCTTCTCGCCCGCCTCGCGCTTGGCGTCGACGGCGCGGGCCTGCGCGAGCGCGCCCTCGCGGTCGATGTGCAGGAAGGCGTGGACCTTCTCGTCGATGGCTTCGATCCGGGCCAGGTGGGCCTCGGTGACCTCGACGGCCGTCAGCTCGCCGGAGGCGATCTTCGCGGCGATCTCCGCCGCGGTGAGCTTGATGATGGTGCTGATGTCCGTCATGGCTGTTAGTCCTCCCCCAGGATCTGCGGCACCTTGAAACGCTGCTGCTCCTGGGCAGGGGCGCCGGAGAGCGCCTGCGCGGGGGTGAGCGACGGACGGACCTCGTCCGCGCGCATGACGTTCGTCAGCGGCAGCGGGTGGGAGGTCGGCGGTACGTCTTGGTCGGCGACCTCGGAGACGCGGGCGACCGCGCCGATGATGTCGTCGAGCTGACCGGCGAAGTGCTCGAGCTCTTCGCCCTTCAGCTCCAGACGCGCCAGCCGTGCGAGGTGGGCGACCTCCTCGCGCGTGATGCCAGGCATGCAGCGATCCTCAGGGTTCGGTGTGTGGTTTTGGCCCAATCCTATGGGGTCGCCCGCCACTGCCCCGCAATCGCGCCCGGGGCTCATCGAGCCCGTCCGGCGATTGAGGACAAAACGCCCGCCGGGCGCCCCTGCCCCACCCTTCAGGCCGTCGCCGGACCGGGGTTCAGCGCGCGCCCCGCGGGCCTGCTCTCCAGCTCGGGTGTCACCGCGGCCGCCGCTGCGGCAGCCGCTGCGGCCTCCAGCTCCGCCGGCCGCCGCCAGCCGTGCTCGCCCCGCGCCCGCAGCCAGGCGGTCGTCTCCTGCGGCGGCATGGCGGCCGCGACGAGCCACCCCTGGACCGCGTCGCAGTGCAGGTCCCGCAGCCGCTCCCAGGTCTCGTCGTCCTCGACGCCCTCGGCGACGACCACCAGACCGAGCGAGTGGGCCAGGTCGATGGTGCAGCGGACGATCTCCGCGTCCTCGTTGTCGATGGCGAGGCGGGCGACGAACGAACGGTCGATCTTGAGTTCGCTGACCGGCAGCTTGCGCAGGTGGACCAGCGAGGAGTAGCCGGTACCGAAGTCGTCCAGGGACATCTTCACTCCGTGCCCGGTCAGCCCGGCCAGGGTGTCGGCGGCCCGCTGCGGGTCCTCCAGCAGGACGTGCTCGGTTATCTCCAGCTGGAGCGCTCCCGCCGGGACGCCGTGCCGGGCGAGCCGGGCAGCGACGCTTCCCGCGAAGCCCGGGGTGTGGACATCGCGCGGCGAGACGTTGACCGCGACCGGGACGAACAGCCCCTGCGCACGCCACCGGGCCACCTGGGCCAGCGCGGTCTCCAGCACGTACTCGGTGAGGTGCGGCATGAGGCCGGACGACTCCGCGATCGCGATGAACTCGTCCGGGGGGACCCGCCCGCGCTCGGGGTGCACCCAGCGCACCAGGGCTTCGAGCCCGGCGACCTGGCCGTCGAACCTGACCTTCGGCTGGTAGTGGAGCTCCACCTCCTGGGCGTCGAGCGCGCGCCGCAGGTCACCCAGCAGCCCGAGCCGGTCCGGGGTGTTGCTGTCCCGCTTGGACTCGTACACCTCCACGCCCGTACGGTCCCGCTTGGCCTGGTACATGGCCACGTCCGCCCGCCTGAGCAGCCCTTCGGCGTCCAGTGCGTGGTCGGGGTGGACGGCGACCCCGGCGCTCGCCTCGAGGACCAGGGTGAGCCCGTCCAGGTCGAGGGGCGAGGAGAGCTCGGCGACCAGGTGCCGGGCGACGCGCTGGGCGCTGGTGATGGAGTCCGCGGTCGGCAGCAGTACGGCGAACTCGTCGCCGCCCAGCCGTGCGGCCTCCGCACCGCGCGGCAGGGCGAGCCGCAGCCGGTCCGCTATCTGGAGCAGCAGCCGGTCCCCCGCCAGGTGCCCGAGGGTGTCGTTGACGGCGCGGAATCGGTCGAGGTCGATGAGGACGAGCGCGGACCTGGAGCCGGTGCTCCCGGCCTCCTCCAGCGCCGTCCATGTCCTCTCCAGCAGCCACTGGCGGTTGGGCAGGCCGGTCAGCGGATCCCTCAGCTGCTCCTCGGCGCGGGCGCGGGCGATCCACAGGGTGGAGTCGAGGGCGATCAGCGGGACCGCGAAGAGAGGCAGCAGCACGGGCATGGCCGACGCGACGACGCAGATCAGCGGGGCGATGCCGAGCAGGGCGACCGCGACGAGCCCTTGGCGCAGGAGTGCGGTGCGGGCGATCGTCGGCAGCCCGCCGCCCTGGGACGCCCGTGCGTACCACAGCAGGACGCGGGTGACGAGCAGATACGTGGAGGCCGCGAGCAGCACTTCGGGGACGGCGTCGATGCCCCAGTCGAGTGGCCGCCAGGGTCTGGCGACCGTCGGTACCTCCCCGAAGGCGGACAGGACGAGCGCCGCGGCTCCGATGCCGAGGATGTCCACGGCTCCGTGCAGCAGCCCCTGCCACCAGCGGTGCCGCCGGGCGGTGCCGACGAGCACCACGACGACCAGGCTGACCAGACCGGCGGGCACCCAGCCGTAGAGCAGCAGCACGGCGAGTGTGAGGGCGGCGCCGGAACCGGTGCCGCCCCACCAGCGGTCGCGCCCGAGGGCGACCAGATGGCCGACGATGATGCCGGTGAGCAGCGCGAGCGACCAGCCCGCGGCGCCGTCCGGGAAGAGTGCCTCGCCGTCGCGGACCGTCCGGTAGAACCCGGTTGCCAGCTGAACCGTGGCAACCCCCACGACGACAGCTCCCACTTTTGACGTGAGGCCGACGAAACCCTGCAGCCGCGACACCGTTGCGGCGCTCTCGGTCGGTTTCATTCCGTCCCTCTCACAGCCGGCGGTGCCGATGTCCCACAGTGGCCCCCGCTCCCGTGCCACCACGAACCAATTCCCACCACGCGACCGGGCACGGCAGGTGCACGTTCAACAGTAGGCCGCCAACAGCCCTTGCGGGCAGCGCTCTACAGCTCTTGCCCGAATGCGGACCCCGCCAGACCCACCGTCCGATATGAGCCGAACGGGTGATACCGACCGGCTCGGCCGCATCACTCGCCCCCCTCTTGTCCGCTTTATTCCCTTCTTGTCCACCGCCACTCCCCCGTAGCGTCTCGATCGAGCCTCGATCACTTCGGCCATCGGGTCTCGATCACGCCTCTACCGGCACAGCCACCTCACGCGCAGCGTCCGGTCCCTGGTCGAGCAGAACCGCGAACCCGTCCTCGTCGAGGACGGGGACCTTCAGCTGCATCGCCTTGTCGTACTTCGAGCCCGGGTTCTCGCCCACCACGACGAAGGAGGTCTTCTTCGAGACGGAACCGGTCACCTTCGCCCCCCGGCTCTGCAGCGCGTCCTTCGCACCGTCCCTGGTGTGTGTGGCCAGCGTGCCCGTGACGACGACGGTGAGCCCTTCGAGCGGCCGCGGCCCTTCGTCCTCGCCCGCTCCCTCGTCCTCCATCCGGACACCGGCCTCCCGCCACTTGCGCAGGATCTCGCGGTGCCAGTCCTCGGCGAACCACTGCTTGACCGAGGCGGCGATGATGGGTCCGACGCCGTCGGCGGCGGCCAGCTCCTCCTCGGACGCCTCGTCGATCCGGTCGATGGACCGGAACTGCCTGGCCAGCTCCACGGCGGCCACGGGCCCCACATGACGGATCGAGAGCCCGGTGAGGATCCGGGCCAGGGGTGCCTGCCGTGCTGCGGCGATACCGTCGAGCATGGCCACGGCGTTCTTCTTCGGTTCGCCCTGCTGGTTGGCGAAGACCGTCGCGATCTTCTCCTCGCCGCTCTTCGGATCGCGCTTGGGCAGCCCGCTGTCCTGGTCCAGGACGTAGGCCCGGATCGGCAGCAGCTGCTCCACCGTCAGGCCGAAGAGGTCGCCCTCGTCCAGCAGGGGCGCCTCGGCGGGCTCCAGGGGCTTGGTCAGAGCAGCGGCCGCCACATAGCCGAAGTGGTCGATGTCCAGGCACTTGCGTCCGGCGAGGTAGGCCACCCGCTCCCGCAACTGCGCGGGGCAGGAACGTGCGTTGGGGCAGCGGAGGTCGATGTCGCCCTCCTTCATGGGGCGCAGCGCCGTACCGCACTCGGGGCAGTCGGCCGGCATGACGAACTCCCGCTCGCTGCCGTCGCGCAGATCGACGACCGGGCCGAGGATCTCCGGGATGACGTCGCCCGCCTTGCGGAGCACCACCGTGTCGCCGATGAGGACGCCCTTGGCCTTCACCACGTTCTGGTTGTGCAGGGTGGCGAACTCGACCTCTGAGCCCGCCACCTCGACGGGTTCCACCTGGGCGTACGGCGTGACCCTGCCGGTCCGTCCGACGCCGACCCGGATGTTGACCAGCTTGGTGTTGACCTCTTCCGGGGCGTACTTCCAGGCGATCGCCCAGCGCGGTGCGCGCGAGGTGGAGCCCAGCCTGCCCTGGAGCGGGATCTCGTCGAGCTTGACGACGACCCCGTCGATCTCGTGCTCCACGGAGTGGCGGTTCTCCCCGAAGTACGCGATGAACTCCCGTACGCCGTCGAGGGAGTCGACCACCTTGTTGTGCTGGGCCGTGGGCAGGCCCCATTCGCTCAGCAGCTCGTAGGCGTGCGAGAGGCAGTCGATGTCGAAACCCTCGCGGGCTCCGATGCCGTGCACCACCATGTGCAGCGGGCGGGTGGCGGTGACCTTCGGGTCCTTCTGGCGCAGGGAGCCGGCCGCCGCGTTGCGCGGGTTGGCGAAGGGCTTGTCGTCGGCTTCCACCAGGCGGGCGTTGAGACCTTCGAAGGCCTCCATCGGGAAGAAGACCTCGCCGCGGATCTCGACGAGCGCGGGGATCCTGTCGCCCTTCAGGCGGTGCGGGATCTCCGCGATCGTGCGGACGTTGGGCGTGATGTCCTCGCCGGTCCGGCCGTCGCCGCGGGTCGCCGCGCGGGTCAGCCTCCCGTGCTCGTACGTGAGGTTCACGGCGAGACCGTCCACCTTGAGCTCGCACAGGAAGTGGTAGCCGCCCGTGCCGACGTCCCGCGCGACACGCTCGGCCCAGGCCGCGAGCTCCCCGTCGTCGAAGGCGTTGTCCAGGGAGAGCATCCGCTCGCGGTGCTCCACGGACGTGAACTCCGTGGTGTACGGCCCGGCGACCTTCTGGGTCGGCGAGTCCGGCGTACGCAGCTGGGGGTGCTGGTCCTCGACGGCCTCCAGCGCACGCATCAGCCGGTCGAACTCGGCATCGCTGACGACCGGCTGGTCCTTCACGTAGTACCGGAAGCGGTGCTCCTCGATCTGCTCGGCCAGGAGCGCGTGCTGTTCCCGCGCCTCCGCCGGCACACCGGTCAGCTGCTGTGCCTGCTGTTCGCCGGCCATCGTCCGATCCTCCCGTTGACCCGTTGCCCCGTTACTCAGGGTTGTCTGCGAGTGACCTCGCGGCCCGGGCGCAGTGGGCGAGCGCGGCGCGCGCGTACGCGGGCGATGCCCCCGCCAGCCCGCAGGACGGGGTGATCACGACGGACTCGGTGAGAGTCCCCGGATTGAACCCCAGCCTGCTCCACAACGTCCTGACACCCATGACGCTACCGCCAGGGTCCGACAATGCGGTCGAGGCCGCGTCGACTCCGGGAACCACGCCGAGGAAGAGCTGGGTGCCGGCGTCGACGGCTTCCCCGATCGCGTCCTCCTCACGCTCGGTGAGGAGGGAGAAGTCGAACGAGACGGCGTCCGCCCCGGCACGGCGCAACAGGGCGAAGGGCACCTCGGGGGCACACGAGTGGACCACCGTCGGCCCGTCGCCGTTCACCGCGAGCAGCTCGCGCAGGGTTCCCTCGACGACCTGGCGGTCCACGGCCCGGTAGGTCCGGTAACCGCTCGCGGACCTGACCCGCCCCAGGAGTACGGCGGTGAGGGACGGTTCGTCGAGCTGGAGCACGACCTCGGCGCCGGGAACTCTGCGCCGGACGTCCGCGAGGTGCGTGCGCAGCCCCTCCGCCAGCGAGCCGGCCAGGTCACGGCAGGCTCCCGGGTCGCCGAGCATGGCCTCGCCGCCCCGCAGCTCCAGGCCGGCGGCCAGCGTCCAGGGGCCGACCGCCTGGACCTTGAGGAGCCCTTCGTAGCCCTGGGTGTGCTCCTCCAGGGCGTCGAGGTCCTCGCCGAGCCAGGAGCGGGCGCGGCGGGTGTCCCGGCCGGGCCGGTCGCTGATCCGCCAGCCGCTGGGCTCGACGTGGCCGTACATCTCGACGAGCAGCCCGATGGTCCGCCCGATCATGTCCGCCCCTGGTCCGCGCGCGGGCAGCTCCGCCAGGTACGGCATGCCCTGCCCGTCGGCGAAGGACCCGGCGACGGTCTTGGCCGCCTCCAGTGCGTCACCGCCCGGCATGGACCCGACACCGGTGGCGGCACACCCGCTGAACTTGCTCTTCTCGCTCACGGGCAGAGCCTACGGGCCGTACCGCCCCCGGTTTCTCAGCGGCCGGGGCGGACCGTCAGGTTGTTGATCTCGGCATCGCGCGGCAGGTCGATCGCGAGCAGGATCGTGGTGGCCACGGACTCCGGGTCGATCCAGCGCGAGGGGTCGTACTCCTTGCCCTCCTGCTGGTGGACCTTGGCCTGCATGGGGCTGGCGGTGCGCCCGGGATAGACCGATGTCACCCGGACGCCACTGCCGTGCTCCTCGTGGCGCAGCGAGTCGGCGAGGGCCTTCAGGCCGTGCTTGCTGGCGGCGTACGCGCCCCACTCGGCGTGGGCCTCGAGCCCGGCGCCGGAGTTCACGAAGACGACGCTGCCCTGGGAGACGCGCAGCTGCGGCAGCAGCAGCCGGGTCAGTTCGGCGGGGGCGATCAGATTGGCGTTGAGCTGGAAGTGCCAGGCCTTGGGGGTGAGGTCACCGATCCTGCCGAGCTCGACGACCCCCGCGATGTGCAGCAGCGAGTCGAGCCGTTCGGGCATCGGCTGCTGTCCGAAGGCCCAGGAGAGCCGGTCCGGATTGCCGAGGTCGCCGACGAGCGTGCGGGCCCCGGGGTGGAGCGCGGCCAGCTCCTTGGCGCGTCCCGCGTCGCGGGCGAGCAGCACGAGCTCGTCGCCGCGCTCCAGGAGGCGACGGGCGACGGCCGCTCCGATACCGGAGCCGGCCCCGGTGATGAGATGAGTAGGCATGCCCTCATGCTGTCACCCCGCCCGGGCCTCACCGCAGGCCGGCCGACTCCTCCAGGTAGGCGAGCGCCCCGACTCCGTCCTTGGCGAAGAAGACCAGGTCGGTGAGGGGCACCGGCAGGAAGCCCTCGTCCTCCATGCGCTGGAACTGCTGGCGCAGTCCGTCGTAGAACCCGGCCGTGTTCAGCAGGACGACGGGCATGGTGTTCTTGCCGTGCTTCTTCAGCTCCAGGATCTCCGTGGCCTCGTCGAGCGTCCCCGTGCCGCCGACCATGACCACGACCGCGTCGGCCTTCTCCAGGAGCAGCGCCTTGCGCTCGGCCAGGTCCTTGGCGATCACCATCTCGTCGGCGTCGGTCCTCGCCGTCGCCGCCAGGAACTCCACCGACACGCCCACGAGCCGCCCGCCGGCCGCCTGCACCCCGTCGGCGACGACCTTCATGAGTCCGCTCTCCGACCCTCCCCAGACCAGGGTGTGCCCGCCCCGGCCCAGAAGTTCGGCGAATTCCCGGGCGGGCACGGTGTAGCGGTCGTCGAGGTCGGCGGCGGAGAGGAAGACACAAATGTTCATGCCACCACCGTACGGGCCGCCCCGGCACTCCCCCGGAGCGGGAAGAAACCGGCCCGCCGCACGGCTGAACCAGTCATGACTTCCACAACAGGACACCGCATCACCGTCGAGCGCGAAGCCGTGCACGTGCGCGTGGTTCGCGACGGGCAGCTGCTCGCCGAGAGCCACAGTCCGCTCGCCCTGCGCGAGACGGGCTGTCCGGTCAGGTACTACCTGCCGCCCGAGGATGTCCGTACGGAGCTCCTGGCACCCTCGGAGACCCGCACGCACTGCCCGTTCAAGGGCGATGCGTCCTACTGGTCGGTGCCCGGGGCGGCGGACCTCGTCTGGGCCTATCCGGAGCCCAAGGAGCAAGTCGCGGCGATCAAGGACCACTTCTGCTTCTACGACACGGCCGTCGTCACCGACTGACCGTCAAAAATACTTCTCGCGACGACCGATGAGTTTTGCGGGCGGCCTCGGTCAACCCTCACATGGACAAGACTCTCTCCCGTGACGGCACGTCCGTCGCCTATCGGCGCCGGGGTGACGGGCCGCCGGTGATCCTGGTCGGCGGGGCGCTGAGCAGCGCGGCGACCGAGGCACCGCTGGCCGAGCTGCTCGCTCCGCGGTTCACGGTCGTCACGTACGACCGCCGTGGCCGCGGCTCCAGCGGCGACAGCGGTCCGTACGCGGTGCGGCGCGAGATCGAGGACCTGGCCGCGGTGGCGGCCCGGGTGGGTGAGCGGGTGTCGCTGTTCGGCATGCTGTCGGGCGGCGCGCTGGCCCTGGAGGCGCATGCCGCGGGGCTGCCCGTGGATCTGCTCGCCGTGTACGAGCCGCCCTACACACCGGATCCGTCCGGCCTCCTGTACAAGTCCCGCTGCACGGCGGAACTCCACTGCCTGCTGTCGGCCGGCGACCGGGGCGGGGCCGTCGAGCTGTACCTGTCCCGGACCGGCGTCCCGGAGGCGACCGTCGCCCGGATGCGCCGGGCGGAGCTGGAGGCGCTCGCCCATACGCTCGCCTACGACGACACGCTGCTGGGCAACGGCTCGGTCCCGGCCGAGCGCTTCGCGTCCGTGACGGCACGCACGCTGGTGGTCTGCGGCGGCTTCAGTCCCGACCGGACCCGTGAGACGACGCTCGCCCTCGCGGCGGCGGTCCCCCGGGCACGGCACCGCACGCTGACCGGCCAGACGCGCGATCTGGCACCGCAGGCGATCGCACCGGTCCTGGCGGACTTCTTCGCCCGGGACGTGTTCCTGCGCGAGGCGTCGTAGCGGACCCCTGAACCGGCCGGGTCGCCGCAGGGGAGCGACCCGGTCCGAGGCTGTGCGTCAGCCCGCCGCCGCCCTCTCGCGGCGGACGGTCGTGGCGATGGTGGCGGAGCCGACCACCCTGGTGCCGTCGTACAGGACGACGGCCTGGCCGGGGGCCACACCCCGTACGGGCTCGGTGAACGAGACGTGCAGGGTGCCGTCGGTCAGCTCCGCCGTCACCTCGGTCTCGCCGCCGTGGGCGCGCAGCTGCGCGGTGTACGTACCGGGGCCGGCCGGGGCCGTACCGCACCAGCGGGGCTTGATGGCCGTGAGGGCCGTGACGTCGAGGGCCTCGGCGGGACCCACCGTCACCGTGTTGTTCACCGGTGAGATGTCCAGGACGTAGCGGGGCTTGCCGTCGGGGGCGGGGTGGCCGATGCGCAGTCCCTTGCGCTGGCCGATGGTGAAGCCGAAGGCGCCCTCGTGGGTGCCGACCTTCGTACCGGACTCGTCGACGATGTCACCCTCCGCAGGGCCCCCGAGACGGTCCGCGAGGAAGCCCTGGGTGTTGCCGTCGGCGATGAAGCAGATGTCGTGGCTGTCGGGCTTCTTGGCGACGGCCAGGCCGCGGCGCTCGGCCTCGGCGCGGATCTCGTCCTTGGTGGTGAGGGTGTCGCCGAGGGGGAACATGGCGTGCGCGAGCTGCTTCTCGTCCAGGACTCCGAGGACGTAGCTCTGGTCCTTGGCCATGTCCGAGGCGCGGTGCATCTCACGGGTGCCGTCGTCGTTCAGCACGACGGTGGCGTAGTGGCCGGTGCAGACCGCGTCGAAGCCGAGGGCCAGGGCCTTGTCGAGCAGTGCGGCGAACTTGATCTTCTCGTTGCAGCGCAGGCAGGGGTTGGGGGTGCGCCCCGCCTCGTACTCCGCGACGAAGTCGTCCACGACGTCCTCGCGGAAGCGTTCCGCGAGGTCCCAGACGTAGAACGGGATGCCGATGACGTCCGCCGCACGGCGGGCGTCCCGGGAGTCCTCGATGGTGCAACAGCCGCGTGCCCCGGTACGGAAGGACTGCGGGTTCGCGGAGAGGGCGAGGTGCACACCGGTCACGTCGTGGCCTGCCTCGGCGGCACGGGCCGCGGCGACGGCGGAGTCGACTCCGCCCGACATGGCGGCGAGCACACGGAGGGGGCGCTGGGAGGTCTCAGTCATAGCTCATCCAGAGTACGGGGCCCCGGGAACCGAATGCGCGCGGATATGCGTTGACGATCACATGGGGACCAGAGGCAGGGCCGGAGGATCCGGGAACGGGTCGCGCGGCATCAGCAGACGCTCGCTGCTGATCGGCGGCGCCGCGACCGCCGTGGGCACGGCCGCACTGGCCGCGGAGGAGATCCGGCGCGTCTGGTGGCGGGTGCCGGGCGTGGAGAAGCCCCGCAAGCCCGGTGAGCTGGACTTCGCCGGTGCCCGGTGGGTGGCGGCCTCCGAGGCGAACTGGCGGCGGGCCGACCGACCCGACGACTACGGCGTGGACCGGGTGATCATCCATGTCACCCAGGGCAGCTTCGCCAGCGCGGTCAAGGTCTTCCAGGATCCGGCGCACCGCGCCGCGACGCACTACATCGTCGGCCAGGACGGCCGTGTGACGCAGATGATCCGCGAGCTGGACGTGGCGTACCACGCAGGCAACCGCTCGTTCAACGAGCGAAGTGTCGGCATCGAGCACGAGGGCTTCGTGGACCGCCCGAAGGATTTCACGGCCCGCATGTACGAGTCGTCGGCGCGGCTGACGGCAGCGATATGCGCGCGGTACGCGATACCCGTGGACCGCGAGCACATCATCGGGCACGTGGAGGTGCCGGGCACGGACCACACGGATCCAGGACCTCACTGGGACTGGGACCGCTACATGAAGCTGGTCCGGGCCGCTTCCGAGGCGGCCAGGGCCTCGGAGGCGGCGAAGGCTAGCTGAGGCCTGCCGTCCTGGCCCGTTCGACCGCGGGGCCGATCGCCCGCGCGACGTCCTCGACGTCCTGCTTGGCGGAGGTGTGGCCGAGCGAGAAGCGCAGGGTGCCGCGGGCCAGGTCCGGGTCGGTGCCCGTGGCCAGCAGCACATGACTCGGCTGGGCGATTCCGGCCGTGCACGCGGAGCCGGTGGAGCACTCGATGCCCTGGGCGTCGAGCAGCAGCAGGAGGGAGTCGCCCTCGCAGCCGGGGAAGGTGAAGTGGGCGTTGGCGGGCAGCCGGCCGCCGGGGGCCGGGTCGCCGCCGAGCACGGCATCGGGGACGGCCTGCAGGACGGCCGCGGCCAGGTCGTCGCGCAGCGCACCGATCTCGCGGGCGAAGTCCTCACGCCCGTCGGCGGCGAGCCGTCCGGCGACCGCGAAGGCGGCGACCGCGGGCACGTCGAGGGTTCCGGAGCGCACATGGCGCTCCTGTCCGCCGCCGTGCAGCACGGGCACGGGGGTGTGGTCGCGGCCGAGCAGCAGCGCGCCCACACCGAAGGGGCCACCGATCTTGTGTGCGCTGACGGTCATCGCGGCCAGCCCCGACCGGGCGAAGTCGACCTCCAGCTGCCCGAAGGCCTGTACCGCGTCGGAGTGCATCGGCACATCGAACTCGCGGGCGACATCAGCCAGTTCGCGTATCGGCATGACGGTGCCGATCTCGTTGTTGGCCCACATGACGGTGATCAGCGCGACATCGTCGGGGTTGCGGAGAATCGCCTCGCGCAGGGCCTCGGGGTGCACGCGCCCGTACCGGTCGACGGGCAGGTAGTCGACGGTGGCGCCCTCGTGCTCGGCGAGCCAGTCGACGGCATCGATCACTGCGTGGTGTTCCACGGGGCTGGCGAGCACCCTGGTGCGGCGGGGGTCCGCGTCGCGCCGGGACCAGTAGAGGCCCTTCACGGCAAGGTTGTCGGCCTCGGTCCCGCCCGAGGTGAAGACCACCTCGCTGGGGCGCGCGCCGAGGGCGTCCGCGAGCGTCTCTCTGGACTCCTCGACGGTGCGGCGGGCCCGGCGTCCGGCGGCGTGCAGGGAGGACGCGTTGCCGGTGACGGCGAGGTGCGCGGTCATCGCCGCGATCGCCTCCGGAAGCATCGGAGTGGTCGCTGCGTGGTCGAGGTAGGCCATGGTGGACACGATTCTACGAGTCCGCGGCGGGGCTCATGCCGGGCGCATGGGGTCACGGCTCCCGCGGGGGTCCTGGAAGGCGTTGCGGCCCGCCCCGGCCCGGAGCCCGATCCGGTACCGGGAGAGCTTTTCGCCCGCCCCGGTCAGCCGCCGAAGTTCCAGGAGACGGTGCCGTTCTCGGTGACCAGGACGGCGAGGACGACCAGGTCGGCGATGCCGAGGGCCAGGCCGAGCAGGGCGCGGCCGCGGCGGGCGGTGGAGCGGGCGAGGGCGATGACCGCCATGACGATGGCGACGGGCCCGAGCAGGATGTTCATCACCAGGAGGCCGAGCAGCCCGAGCACGAACGAGGCGACGGCCAGGCCGTCCGCCTCGCGGGAGGCTTCACGGGAGGCCGCGCGGACGCCGGGCGTCCGGTCGGTCTGCGGAGCGGCCCCTGCCCCGGCGTCGTTCCGGGTTCGGGTTCGGCGGGCGAATGCGGTGGTGAGGGTCATGATGCGTGCTCCTTCGGATCCGGTGGGATACGGAGTCGGGTGCCGGGTCAGCGGGTCCGGCGGCCGAGGCGCTCACGGACTCCGAAGAGCGCCAGCCAGAGGCCGATCAGGGCGCCTGCCGTCAGCGCCAGGGGCAGCGGCAGATGCGCGACCGCTCCGAGGACGACCCCCAGCAGGAGCAGGGCGGCGACGAGGACGAACATGTGTGGCCCTTTCTGCGAGCATTTGAGAGTACGAGTGTTCACTGACTTCACAGTCTAGACCCCCGACCCCTTCCAAGACTCGGAGAACGGTTGTTTACTGAATGGCATGAGTCACACCGTCGGCATCCGCCAGGCCCAGAAGCTGAAGACACGTCAGGCACTGCTGGACGCCGCCCTGCGGCTGCTGGAGCACCAGAGCCTGAGCAGCCTGGGTTTGCGTGAGGTGACGCGGGCCGTGGGCGTCGCCCCGACCGCCTTCTACCGCCACTTCGACGACACGGCGGCACTGGGCGTCGCCCTCGTCGAGGAGACCCTGGGCAGCCTGCACGGCATGATCGGCGCGATCCTCGCCGAGACGGGCGACAGCGAGGAGCGGCTGGACCGCAGCGTCGAGCTGATTGCCCGTCATGTGGCCGAACAGCCGGCCCACTTCCGCTTCATCGCCCGCGAACAGCACGGCGGCGTGGGCCCCGTCCGCGAGGCCATAACCTGCCAGCTGCGCCGCTTCGCCGAGGAGGTGGCGGCGGCCCTCGGTACGGAGCCGGAGTCGGCGGGCTGGGACCGGGAGGACCTCCTGATGCTGGGCGGGCTGTACGTCGACCACATGGTGCTCACCGCCTCGGCGCTCCTGGACGCGGGCCCCGAGGACGAGCGGGCGGTCGTCCGCCAGGCGCGACGCCGACTGCGCCTGGTCACGCTGGGCCGGGCCCACTGGCTGGACAGCCCCTAGGGTCGTCGCCATGAGCGAATGGACTCTCGACCGGACCTTCACCAGCTCCTCGGGCGAGGTGCGCTGGGCCGTGCTCGGCCCGGAGCAGGCTCCGCCGGTCGTCCTGGTGCACGGCACGCCCTTCTCCTCGTACGTCTGGCGCGGTGTCGCCCGTGCGCTGGCCCAGGACCACCGCGTGCACGTGTGGGACCTGCCCGGCTACGGCGCCTCCGCCCAGTTCGAGGACCAGGACGTGTCCCTGCGCGCCCAGGCCTGGGTCTTCACCGAGCTGCTCGCCCACTGGGGCCTGGCCGACCCCGCCGTGGCGGCGCACGACTTCGGCGGCTGCGTCGCCCTGCGCGCGCACCTCCTGCACGGCGCCCGCTACCGGCGCCTCGCGCTCGTCGACCCGGTGGCGCTGGCCCCGTGGGGCTCGCCCGCGTACCGGCTGCTGGGTGGTCACGCCGAGGTCTTCGGCGAGCTGCCGGCCGCCCTGCACCGGGCCCTGGTGACGGAGTACGTGAGTTCCGCCAGCCATCCGGGGCTGCATCCCCAGGTGCTCGAACGGCTCGTCGCCCCGTGGTGCACCGAGACCGGGCAGCCCGCCTTCTACCGGCAGATCGCCCAGAACGACCAGCGGTTCACGGACGACATCCAGCACCGGTACGACGAGCTGGAGCTGCCCGTACTGATCTGCTGGGGCACCGAGGACACCTGGATCCCCGTCGCCCGGGGGCATGAACTGGCCGCGCTGATTCCGGGCGCCGGACTTCGGCTGGTCACCGGGGCCGGGCACCTCGTCCAGGAGGACGCGCCGGCGGAGCTGACCGCAGCCCTCGCCGGCTTCCTGCGCACACACCCCTGACCGCTGCCGCGCCCTCGCGCGGGCGCCTGAGGGCCGGCGCTCCGGCCCTCAGCCGCTCAGACGCGCGGTGCGCGGGCCAGCTGGCGGGACTGGGCCACCAGACGGTCGGCGCTGTCCCAGACCTCCGCGTCCTCCTCCAGGAAGCCGCCCGCGAGGTTGCGGGTGGTGATGGAGACGCGCAGCGGCCCGGGGGCCGGGCGGCAGCGGATGTGGGTGGTGAGCTCGATCGTGGGCGTCCAGCCCTTCAGGCCCAGCTCGAACGAGGTCGGCGGCAGCGCGTCGACGGTGAGCAGCAGCGAGAGCGGGTCCGCGTCGCGGCCGTCCGCGAGTCCGAACCAGCCCCGCATCTCGCCCTTGCCGGACGGTGCGCCGATGGCCCAGCCGATCGTCGCCGGGTCGAGCTTGATGTCGAGCCGCTCGGTGATGGCGGAGCTGCCGGGGATCGCCGCCGGGCCGTCGGCCGGGCCCAGGCAGTGCTCCCGCGGCGGGATGGCGGGCAGTTCGGCGGACGTGAGGACGTCGCCGGTCAGGCCGTCCAGGTCGCCGTAGGTGGCGAGTACGCGGATGCGTTCGATCTCGCTGCCGTCCTCCGCGTACTGGAAGAGCGAGGCCTCTCCGGTGGAGAGCGTGCGGCCGGTGCGGACCACCTGGGTGCGGATGACGGCGGGGCCCGGGACGGAGGCCGTGAGGTAGTGCGCGGAGACCGAGAACGGGTCGGAGTGCGGGAGAGCCTCTCCGAGCGCCCGGCCGAGCATGGCCAGCAGATAGCCGCCGTTGACCGCGTGGATGATCGTCCATCCCGCGGAGAGCTCGGCGTCGTAGACGCCCTCTTCACGGAGTGTGACGGCGGTGTCGCGGTCGAACTCGCTGTCACCGATGGTTGCCTGCGCTGTGCGCGGCGCCTGCGCTGCTGCCTGTGCCATGCGATGCACGGTACACCGATTGCGTTACTGAGCGGTAGCTTTGTATGACGATTACATGACCGCCGGGGTCTCCTCCGCGGTCGCCGAGCGCCGGTTGTAGGCGCGCGGGGCCCGCCAGTGGAAGCGCATCGCCAGCAGCCTCAGGACGAACGCGGTGATGACCGCGGTACCGCTGGTGACGGCGTTGAGGGCGTCGAAGCGGATGCAGAGCACCACCATGACCGCGCCGACGATCGCGGGCACCGCGTACAGGTCGCGGTCCCAGCGCAGCAGGGACGGCACCTCGTTGGCGAGTACGTCGCGCAGCACACCGCCTCCGACGGCGGTGGCCAGCCCGAGGGCGGCCGAGGCGGTGAGTCCGAGGCCGTAGTCGTAGGCCTTGACCGTGCCGGCGACGCAGAAGAGGCCGAGGCCCGCCGCGTCGAAGACGTTGACGCCGACCTGGATCCGCTCGACGTGCGGGTGGAGGAAGAACACGAGGCCGGCAGCGAGCAGCGGGGTCAGGAAGTAGCCGAGATCCGTGAAGGCCGCGGGCGGGATCGCCCCGATCATCACATCGCGGAAAATCCCTCCGCCCAGCGCTGTCACCTCGGCGAGCACCGCGATGCCGAAGACATCGAAGTTCTTGCGTACGGCGAGCAGGGCGCCCGAGATCGCGAAGACGAAGATCCCGACGAGGTCGAGCGCATGCTGGACGGAGGGAGTGAAGAGTTCGTTGAGCACCGGACAGTTCTACAACGTCCGGTGCCCACGATGTCGCGCGGAGGCCGTCAGGCGGGGCCGGCCTTCCCTTCGGCACCGGCCTCGGCCACGGGTGCGGCCGCGTCTGCCGGCTCGTCCGGGGCGTCGGCGGTGTCTGCCGCCTCGACCTCGGCATCGGCGGTGTCGGCTGCCTCGGCCTCGGGCGCGGATGCCTCCCCGGACACCTTCTCCGGTTCGGCGTCGGCTTCGGCTTCGGCAGACTTCTCGGCCACCGGCGCCACGGCGACCGACTCGGCGGGGGCCTTCTGCGCGGGCACCTTCACAGCGGGCACCTTGTCGGCGACCCCCTCCTCGGTGAGTGTTCCCACGACCGCCTCGATACCCGTGGCCCGGGTCAGCCCGATCGTCCCGTCCTCGATCTCGGCCGCGAAGTGGCAGGCCACCTTGTGCCCGTCACCGAGGTCCGTCAGGACCGGACGCTCGAGCGCGCACTTGTCCTGCACCCACGGGCAGCGGGTGTGGAACCGGCAGCCCGCCGGCGGGTTGGCCGGCGAGGGCAGGTCGCCCTGGAGCAGGATCCGCTCCCGCCGGTCCTCGACCTCGGGGTCGGGCACCGGCACGGCGGACATGAGCGCCCGGGTGTACGGGTGCTTCGGCCCGGCGTACAGCGCGTCGCTCGGCGCCTCCTCCACCAGGGAGCCCAGGTACATGACCCCGATGACGTCGGAGATGTGCCGGACGACGGCGAGGTCGTGGGCGATGACGAGGTAGGTGAGCCCCAGCGACTGCTGCAGCTCCTCCAGCAGGTTGATGACCTGCGCCTGGATCGACACGTCGAGCGCCGAGACCGGCTCGTCGCAGATGATCACGTCCGGCTCGAGCACCAGGGCGCGGGCGATACCGATGCGCTGGCGCTGGCCGCCGGAGAACTCGTGCGGGTAGCGGGAGAGCGAGTTCGCGGGCAGTCCGACCTTGGCGAGGATCGCCTTGATCTTCTCCCGGCGGTCCGCCCGGTCGGTGCCGATCCCGTGGGCCGCCATGCCCTCGGACAGGATCGACTCGATGTTCTGCCGCGGGTTGAGGCTGCCGAGCGGGTCCTGGAAGACCATCTGGAGCCTGCGGCGGTACCGGCGCATCTCCTCGTCCGGCAGCTTGGCCAGGTCGGTGCCGTCGAAGACGACCTCACCGGAGGTGATGTCCACGAGCCGCAGCACGGCCCGGCCCAGGGTCGTCTTGCCGCAGCCCGACTCGCCCACGAGCCCGTACGTCTGTCCGGCCTCGACGCTCAGCGAGATGCCGTCCACGGCGTACACGTGTCCGACCGTACGGTCGAAGAAGACACCCTTCTTGACGGGGAAGTGGACCTTCACATCGTCGAGTTCGAGCAGGCTCATGCCGAAACCTCCGCCTTGGGCAGGACCGGGTTGACACAGCGCACCTGGTGTCCGGCCGTGCGTGGTTCGGTCAGTTCGGGAGTGCCCGTGAGGCACTCCATCGTGTAGAAATCGCAGCGGGGCGCGAAGGCGCAGCCGTCGGCCCAGGCGATCTTGTCGTTGATCGATCCGCGGATCGGGTGGAGCGGCTCCCCGCGCGGTGCGTCCAGACGCGGGATGGACCCGAGCAGCCCGTGGGCGTACGGGTGCGTGGGTGCGGCGAACAGCTCACGCCGGTCCGCGGACTCCACCGCCCGTCCCGCGTACAGGACGTTGACCTGGTCGCAGATGCCGGCGACGACCCCGAGGTCGTGGGTGATCATCAGCAGGGCGGTGCCCTCCTGGTCGACCAGTTCCTTGAGGAGTTCCAGGATCTGGGCCTGGATGGTCACATCGAGCGCGGTGGTCGGCTCGTCGGCGATGAGCAGCCGGGGTGCGCAGGCCACCGCCATGGCGATGAGCGCACGCTGCCGCATACCGCCGGACAGCTGGTGCGGGTACTCCTTCAGGCGCCGGCGCGGGTCCGGGATACCGACCCGGTCCAGCAGGTGGGCGGCCTCCTTGCGGGCGGCCTCCCCCTTCAGGCCGCGGTGCCGCTGGAGGATCTCGGTCACCTGGATGCCGATGGGGATCACCGGGTTCAGCGAGGACAGCGGGTCCTGGAAGATCATCGCGAGCTGACTGCCGCGCATGTCGCGGAGCTTGCGCCGGCTCATGGTCAGCAGGTCCTGGCCGTCGAACTCCACGCGTCCGCCGACCTTCACGCCCTTGTCGGGCAGCAGGCCCATCAGGGCGAGCGAGGTCACGGACTTGCCGCAGCCGGACTCGCCCACCAGGCCGACGACCTCGCCCTGGTCCACGGTGAAGGAGACACCGTCGACCGCGACGGAGTCCTTGCGGCCGCGTCCGCCGAAGGTGACGCTGAGCTGGTCAACATTGAGCAGTGCCATGGGAGATCAGCCTCGCAGCTTCGGGTCGAGGGCTTCGCGCATGGCCTCGCCGAGCAGGGTGAAGCCCAGTGCGGTGATGATGATCCCGACGGCCGGATAGGCGGCCATCATCGGCTCGTTGTCGAAGAACCGCTGCGCCTGGGAGAGCATGACGCCCCATTCCGGGATCGCCGGGTCGGGGTTGCCGAGGCCGAGATAGGACAGGGCCGCGGCTTCGATGATCGCGGTGGCGAGGCTGAGCGTCGCCTGGACGATCACCGGGCTCAGCGAGTTGGGCAGGATCTGCGTGAGGACGATCCGCTTCTTCCGGATGCCGAGCGCCTTGGCCGCCAGTACGTAGTCCGCACCGCCCTGGGCGAGCATCGAGCCGCGCAGCAGACGGGCGAAGACGGGGATCTGGACGACGCCGACGGCGATCATCACGGTGGTCAGGGACTGGCCCATCACGGCGGCGATGGAGACCGCCAGGAGCAGTGACGGCAGCGACAGCATGAGGTCGGTGATACGCATGATCACGGTGTCGATCCGCTGACCGACCTTGCCGCCGAGGGTCGCGGCGGCACCGGACAGCACACCGACGATCGCGCCGATGACCAGGCCGATGAGCATCGAGACCACACCCACGAGCAGGGTCTGGCGTGCACCGACGAGCATGCGGGAGAAGAGGTCGCGGCCGAGGTGGTCGAGGCCGAACCAGTTCTCGCCGCGCATGCCGACGAACTTGCCCTGGTTGGTGAAGACTTCGCCGCGCCAGGTCTGGGCGGTGGGGCTGTAGGGGGCGATCCACGGTCCCACGATCGCGAGCACCACGAACACGCCGATGACGACCGCGCCGATGATGGCCATCTTGCTGCCCCTGAGCCGCCGCAGGGCCTCGCGCCACAGGCTCGCGCCCGAGGTCGACTCGGTCTGCTGGGTCAGTTCGGCGAGCCGGTCGATCTTGTCGGCCCTGTTGGTCAATGTCGTCACGTCAGTGCACCCGCACTCTCGGGTCGATGATGCTGTACGCGAGGTCGACCAGCAGGTTGATGAGGACGTACACCATCGCGATGAAGAGGATGAACCCGACCAGCACCGGGTAGTCGCGGGCGTCGATCGAGGTACGGATGAAGGAGCCGATACCTCCGAAGGAGAAGACCGACTCGGTCAGCACCGCGCCCGACAGCAGGCTTCCGGTCAGCAGGCCCACCGCGGTGACCACGGGGAGCAGCGCGTTGCGCAGCACGTGACGGCCGCGAACGACCCGCTTCTCCAGGCCCTTGGACTCGGCGGTGCGGATGTAGTCCTCGCCGAGGACCTCCAGGACGCTCGCCCGGGTCATGCGCACGATCACGGCGAGCGGAATGGTCGCGAGGGCGATCGCGGGCAGCACCAGGTGCATGATCGCGTCCCAGGTCGCGTCGAGCTCCCCGGTCAGCAGGCCGTCCAGGGTGGCGAATCCCGTGATGTTCGTGGCGTCGAGACCGGTGGAGAGCCGTCCGTAGCTCGGGAAGATGTGCAGCTGGACGGCGAGGATGCCCTTGAGTATCAGCGCGAGGAAGAACACGGGGATGCAGATGCCGATCAGCGACCCGGACACCGAGGCGACGTCGAGCCAGCCACCGCGGTGGCGGGCGGCGAGGTAGCCCATCGGGATGCCGATCAGGACCGCGATGACGATCGCGGCGACGCTGAGCTCCACGGTGGCCGGGAAGCGCAGGACGAACTCGTCCCACACCGGCTGGCCTGTCTGGGTGGACGTGCCGAGATCCAGTTCGAAGATGCGCTTGAGGAAGCGCCAGTACTGGACGTAGACGGGTTCGTCGAGCCCCAGCACCCGGTTGATGCGCGCCACTTCGGCTTCGGTCGCCCGCTCGCCCAGGATCGCTGAGGCGGGTCCGCCGGGCAGCCGGTTCAGCCACAGGAAGAGCAGAACCGACAGGCCGAGCAGGGTGGGTATGAGCTGTAGCAGTCTTCGTACGACGAGTCGCAGCACCCCGCGTGCCCCTTTCTGACGTGTCGAAAAGTGGGCTCGCCCGGCCACCGGGAAGGGGTGGCCGGGCGAGCCCACTGATGTGCGGTTACTTGAAGGAGACCTCGGCGAAGTTCTCCTGCGTCAGCGGGGAGACCTTCGGCGGGTTGACGTTCTTGGCGAAAGCGATCGCGGGCGGCGAGGACGAGATCGGGAGACCCGGCAGGTACTCCATGATGGTCTCGTTGGCCTTCTTGTAGGCCTCGACGCGTCCGGCGGGGTCGACGACCTTCGAAGCGGCGTTCACCGAGTCGAAGACCTTGTCGTCCTTGAAGCCCCACTGCTTGTCGGCGCCGGCGAACCAGGTACCGATGAAGTTGAAGCCGTCGTTGAAGTCACCGGTCCAGCCCAGCATGTGCAGGGCGCAGGAGCCGGCCTCGGTGGCGTCCAGGTAGTCCGGGGCCCACTTCATGGCCTTCGGGACGACCGTGATGCCGGCCTTCTCGAGGTCGGCCTTCATCAGCTCGAACATGTCCTGCGGGGCAGGCATGTAGGGGCGGGTGACCTCGGTCGGGTAGCAGAACTCGAGCGAGAGCTTGCTCTCACCGGCGGCCTTCAGAAGCTGCTTCGACTTGTTCGTGTCGAAGGGGTACTGCTTCACCTTGTCCGAGAAGCCGGCGACCGTGTCGGGCATGAACTGCGTGGCGACCTTGCCGCCCTCGGGCAGCTGGGTCTTGACGATGTTCTCGCGGTCGATGGCGTGCGCGATGGCCTGCCGGACCTCGGGCTTCTTCAGCGCCGGGTTCTTCGACTGGGTCATGCCCACGTAGAAGAGGTTGAAGACGTCACGGGTCGGGACCTCGTAGCCCTCGGACTCCAGCGTCTTGATGTCCGCGGGTGCGACCAGGTCGTAGCCGTCGATGTCACCGGCCTGGAGCGCCTGGCGGCGGCCCTCCTCGGTGTCGATCGTGCGGAAGACCAGGTTCTTCACCTTGGCCTTGGCGCCCCAGTAGTCGTCGAAGCGCGCGAGGCTGACTTCCTTGTTGCTCTTGTTCCACTTGGTGATCTTGTACGGGCCGGTGCCGGCGACCGTGCCGGCCTCCTGGCTGTACTTGGGGTACGTGATCGCGTCGCCCTTGGCGGTCGCGTCCTGCTTCTCGTACTCCTTGAGGGCCTTCGGCGAGTGGATCGCCAGGGCCTGCAGGGAGAAGCCGCCGGGCAGGTTCGCCGAGGGCTCGTTGACCTCGATGACCGCCGTGTTGGCGTCCTTCGCGGTGCAGGACTTGTAGTTCGCCTTCGGCGCCTCGGGGTCCTCGTTCTTCGCGAAGCCGCCCATGATGGACTGCCAGTAGTACGAGACCGCGCTGGACTGGTACGTACCCGCCCAGTTGAACCAGTGGTCGTAGTTCGCGCAGACCGCGGCGGCGTTGAACTCCTCGCCGTCGTGGAACTTCACGTTCTTACGGAGGTTGAACGTCCACACCTTGCCGGCGGGGTCGCTCTCCCACTTCTCGGCGAGTCCGCCGACGAGCTTGGAACCGCCGGGCTCGTGCTCGAGCAGGGCCTCGAAGGCCTGACGCGTGACACGGAAGGTCTCACCGTCGCTGGCCAGCGCCGGGTCCAGGGACCCGGGGTCGCCCGCACCTGCGAAGACGAAGGTGTCCTTCGCTCCGTCCTTGGCATCGTTGTCCCGCTCGCTGGAGCAGCCCGTGGCGATCAGGCCGACGGCGACAGCCGCCGTGATCACCCGAACAGTTCGGGACTTGAATATTCGCATGTGGGTCCACCCCAGGTCAGCAGTGTGTGGAGAGGTATTGATTCGCCCGAACACTACATTCGCGAAGCAGCCCGGAGAACAGTCCGCATAGCGGTGATACCTACCTGAGACCCGGACACTCAACAAACCGACCAGATACGGGACATCCTGCCCGCGCTTGTTAACCGGTTCGACATCGGGGCGGGTTCAGCGAAGGTGCGAGGGCGGGTAGCCGTACCCCGGCGCGGCAGCGGGCGGCGGGCCCGCCGGGGCGTGCGCCTCGCGGTCGTAGAACGGACGGGAGTTGGCACGCAGCCACATGGCGACGGGGTCGTACTCGTCGGACATGGACACCGTCGAGACGGGCAGTCCGTCGGGGACCACTCCGATCGACTGCTGCATCATCGCGCGGACCGCGTCGACGGAGGGCCGGCCCGTGTCGTAGAGATCGAGCCCGATCGCGAGGTACGGGGCGCCCAGCGCGGGCTGCACCCAGGCCCGGCGCAGCGCGCGGACGGCGGGGGTGCGGTGGGCGTTGTGCGACAGAAGGGCGTAGAACTGCGGGATCTCGATGGCGGGTTCGGAGAGCTGCAGCGGGCCCGCGGGCATCCGGTCGAGGCCTGTCGCGATGCGGCGCAGGTCCAGCCAGGGGATGCCGACGCCGCCGCCGGGGGCGTGCGGGTTGAGCCAGATACCCCAGCGGTCGGGGAAGAGGGACCGGGCGATCTCGCGGCCGGTGACCAGCTCGTGGGACCGGTTCCAGCCGCTGGCCGAGAGTTCCTGGGCGGAGGTCACGCAGGGGGCGTAGCCCATGCCGTCGATCTCCATGTTGCCGTACTGGGCATCGGGCGAGCCCGCCGTGCCGTGCCAGAGCAGCATCCAGACCCGGCCGTCGGTCAGGGCCTGCAGCAGCGCCTCGTAGGCGTCGAGGCGCCCGGGGGCCACTTGCCGCAGCATGTGCTCGACCTGCCCGGCCTCCGCGGTGCCTGACGCACTCACCCTGGGTCCCGCCCCTCTTCGTTCCGCTGCCCCGTCGTGCCGCGGTGCTGTTGTCCCGCACCCGGGCACAAAGGGTGCGGCCTCGCCATCAAACCAGCTTATGCGCCGCCCCTGACACCGGCTTGACGCCACGGGCGAAGCGGACTCAGTACCCCTCGCGCCGGTAGAACGGCCGTACCTTCTCCAGCATCCAGTCCCCCACGGGGTCCTGGGCCACGTCGAGCAGGACCAGATTGACCGGCCACGGCAGCTGGACCCGGCCCAGCGCACGGCCCAGCGCATCCATCGGGGCGCTCTGTCCGGCGCCGTCCCAGGTGGCGAACTCGACACCGACGAAGAGGACGGGGTCGCCGCCCTCGATGCTGGCCAGCGCCCTGCGTGCGGTGCTCACGACACCGATGTCCTGGAATTCGCCGGCCACCGCGGCGAGGAAGTCGACGGGGTCCTCCTTCCAGTCCGGCTCGTAGAGCCGGACCCGCCCGCCGGAGGGCCCGTCCAGCGCGGTGCGCCCGGCCCGGCAGAGCTCGGCGACGGCCGGCGGCGGCAGCGGCACACCGACCGCCCCGCCGGGATTGACGGCGATGCCCAGCTGCGGGGGCAGCCCGCGGGCGAATTCACGGGCGGGCGCGACGGTGAACGAGAAATGCGCGCCGACGCAGTGCAGGAACTGGGCCTCGGAGCTGAACACCGGTACGTACGCGGCGCCGTCGATGTCGACCGTCGGCAGGTCGAGGTCGGGGCTGTCGGGCCCGCCACCGTTCGGCAGGGGCACCCAGACGCGGCTGCGGCCGAGCACCTCGACCAGGCGGCCGCCGGCTCCGGGCACGCCGAGGGAAGCGCTGAGCACTTCCTCGAGCTCGTTGGCCGGCCATCCGTACTGCGGATGGACGGGGGCCTGGGCCGGAATGTCCACGGTGTCTGTGTCCCTTTCTCGCCATGCTGTGCGGCAGAAACCTTAGTCCGAGCCGCGCCCGGACGGCAGTGACACGGGAAACAGTGCAGGCCGGGCCGCCGGACCGTCCAGATTCCGGACGGCCGGACGGAGCTCACCGGTCTATGCGTTTGCGAACGAAATCCGTTCGATCGCCGTGGCGGCCTCCCGGTCGAGCAGCACCGCGGACGCGCAACCGGGCGGCAGCAGTCCGCTCTCCGTGTCGCGCAGCAGGCGTCCGACCGCACCGCGGTGCCGGGCGAAGGCGTATCCGGAGACACCCCGTCCGCGCTCCCGCTGGCCCGCCCTGGCCACATGAGGGGTGACGTCGAGCAGCACGAGGTGCAGTGTGCGCCCCCGGCGCCCGGCCTCGCGGGCCAACCAGCGCCGCACCCAGGCCTGGGTTCCGCAGTCGTGCACGACGACGGATCCGCCGGAGCGCAGCGCCCGCCACAGCCCGAGGTAGTGCGCGGCGCGGACCAGCGGCCGGTAGAGGGCGTAGGGGAGTAAGGCGGGCAGGGAGCCCGCCCAGCGGTCCCTGGTGTCCTGGGAGTCGATGGCGTGCTCCTGCACCGCGCGCCGGATCAGCGTCGACTTCCCGCTGCCGGGCAGTCCGGAGACCACCACCACATCGCCCGCCACGAAGTCCAGGCTCCGCGCGCCGAGTCCCTTCCTGCCCCGCAGATCCCGCACCACCGGAGCGTGCGTACCCAGGAGCTCCCGAGTGCGGGCACCCTGCTGCGCGGGCATCGCACCGCGTGCTGCCCCTGCGGTCGTCGCGTACGGCTGCAACGTCATCGCCCTCCCCCTGCCGAGTCACCCACACCTGACCTGCCCAAGAAGTGTAAAGAAAAGGTAATGCGGCACAACTGGTTCCGGTCGCACGTGTCGGCACCCGAACGGCCCCGGGTGCCTGCGCGGATCCGGTCGCCCCACTCTGGCGCAATGCGTGCGATGATGACCCCGCCAACTGCATACCGGCCGTTTGAATCCGCGCGGGAGAGTCCCGGTCACTGTGTGCGCCGGGCGCCGAAGGAGCAAGTTCCTCCCTTGAATCTCTCAGGCCCCGTACCGCGTGGATGAGGCAGATCTGAAAAGCGGGCCGCTCGCGCGGCTCCACCCAAGGTGCAAGCCGACCCCCGTAGGGGCTGACCCTTTCAGGGGCTCTCGGCGAACCTCTCAGGTTCCGATGACAGATGGGGAGGGAACGTCCTCTGTCGTCATGCCCTGGAGCCATGCCCATGAGCACTGCCCCCGCCTCCCGTCTCACCGCCCTCGATGCGCTGCATCGATCCCTGGGCGCGACCATGACCGATTTCGCCGGCTGGGACATGCCCCTGCGGTACGCCAGTGAGCGCGACGAGCACAACGCCGTTCGCACCCGGGCCGGGCTCTTCGACCTGTCGCACATGGGCGAGATCACCGTCACCGGACCGCAGGCCGCGGCCTTCCTGAACTTCGCGCTCGTGGGCAACATCGCCACCGTCGGCGTGGGCCGGGCCCGCTACACGATGATCGTCGCCGAGGACGGCGGGATCCTGGACGACCTGATCGTCTACCGCTTGGGCGAGAGCGAGTACATGGTCGTCGCCAACGCGGGCAACGCACAGCTCGTGCTCGACACGCTCGCCGGGCGCGCCGGGGACTTCGACACCGAGGTGCGCGACGACCGCGACGCCTACGCGCTGCTCGCCGTCCAGGGCCCCGAGTCCCCCGCCATCCTGAAGTCGGTCACGGACGCGGACCTGGACGGGCTGAAGTACTACGCGGGCCTGCCCGGCACCGTCGCCGGTGTCCCCGCACTCATCGCCCGTACCGGCTACACCGGCGAGGACGGCTTCGAGCTCTTCGTCGCCCCCGAGCACGCCGAGCAGCTGTGGAAGGCACTCACCGAGGCGGGCGCCCCGCACGGCCTGATCCCGTGCGGCCTCTCCTGCCGCGACACGCTGCGCCTGGAGGCGGGCATGCCGCTGTACGGGCACGAGCTGACCACCGCGCTGACCCCGTTCGACGCGGGGCTGGGCCGGGTCGTAAAGTTCGAGAAGGAGGGCGACTTCGTCGGCCGCGAGGCGCTGCTGGCCGCCGCCGAGCGTGCCGAGACCGCCCCGCCCCGCAAGCTCGTCGGCCTGGTGGCCGAGGGCCGCCGGGTGCCGCGCGCCGGCTTCCCCGTTGTCGCCGTGGGCGAGTCCGGCGGCAAGGTCATCGGCGAGGTCACGTCCGGCGCGCCGTCGCCGACGCTGGGCAAGCCGATCGCCATGGCGTACGTGGACGCGGCGCACGCCGCGCCCGGCACCGAGGGCGTCGGCGTAGACATCCGGGGTACCCACGAGGCGTACGAGGTCGTCGCACTGCCCTTCTACAAGCGTCAGAAGTGACAACGGGGCGTCCCGCACGTGACGTAGTCCCGTCTCACACCGTAAGACCACCGTTCATCAGCACTCCCCCGCGTACAGGAGAATTCAGGTCATGAGCAACCCCCAGCAGCTGCGGTACAGCAAGGAGCACGAGTGGCTGTCGGCCCTCGAGGACGGTGTGGCCACGGTCGGTATCACCGAGTTCGCGGCCAACGCCCTCGGCGACGTCGTCTACGCCCAGCTCCCGGAGGTCGGTGACACGGTGACCGCGGGCGAGACCTGCGGTGAGCTCGAGTCGACCAAGTCGGTCAGCGACCTGTACTCGCCGGTGACCGGCGAGGTCACCGATGCCAACCAGGACGTCGTGGACGACCCGGCGCTGGTGAACTCCGCCCCCTTCGAGGGCGGCTGGCTGTTCAAGGTACGCGTCGCGGAGGAGCCGAAGGACCTGCTCTCCGCCGACGAGTACTCCGAGTTCTCCGGCAACTGAGACCCAAGGGACCCCCTGATGTCGCTTCTCAACTCCTCCCTCCACGAGCTGGACCCGGACGTCGCCGCCGCTGTCGACGCCGAGCTCCACCGCCAGCAGTCCACCCTCGAGATGATCGCTTCGGAGAACTTCGCTCCGGTCGCGGTCATGGAGGCGCAGGGCTCCGTCCTCACCAACAAGTACGCCGAGGGCTACCCCGGCCGCCGCTACTACGGCGGCTGCGAGCACGTCGACGTGGTCGAGCAGATCGCGATCGACCGGATCAAGGCGCTGTTCGGCGCCGAGGCCGCGAACGTCCAGCCGCACTCCGGTGCGCAGGCGAACGCCGCCGCGATGTTCGCGCTGCTGAAGCCGGGCGACACGATCATGGGCCTGAACCTGGCCCACGGCGGTCACCTGACCCACGGCATGAAGATCAACTTCTCCGGCAAGCTCTACAACGTGGTCCCGTACCACGTCGACGAGACCGGCGTCGTGGACATGGCCGAGGTCGAGCGCCTCGCCAAGGAGTCCAAGCCGAAGCTGATCGTGGCCGGCTGGTCCGCGTACCCCCGTCAGCTCGACTTCGCCGCGTTCCGCCGCATCGCGGACGAGGTCGGCGCGTACCTGATGGTCGACATGGCCCACTTCGCGGGCCTGGTGGCCGCGGGGCTGCACCCCAACCCGGTGCCGCACGCCCATGTCGTCACGACCACCACGCACAAGACCCTCGGCGGTCCGCGCGGTGGCGTCATCCTGTCGACGCAGGAGCTCGCCAAGAAGATCAACTCGGCGGTCTTCCCCGGTCAGCAGGGCGGCCCGCTGGAGCACGTGATCGCGGCCAAGGCGGTCTCCTTCAAGGTCGCGGCGACCGAGGAGTTCAAGGAGCGCCAGCAGCGCACCCTGGACGGTGCCCGCATCCTCGCCGAGCGTCTGGTGCAGCCGGACGTCACCGAGGTCGGCGTCTCCGTCCTGACCGGCGGCACGGACGTGCACCTGGTCCTGGTGGACCTGCGCAACTCCGAGCTGGACGGCCAGCAGGCCGAGGACCGCCTCCACGAGGTCGGCATCACGGTCAACCGGAACGCCGTTCCGAACGACCCGCGCCCCCCGATGGTCACCTCGGGCCTGCGGATCGGTACGCCGGCGCTGGCCACCCGCGGATTCCAGGCCGAGGACTTCACCGAGGTCGCCGAGATCATCGCCTCCGCGCTGAAGCCGGCCTTCGACGCCGACGACCTGAAGGCCCGCGTGATCGCGCTGGCCGAGAAGTTCCCGCTGTACCCCGGCCTCAAGTAGGTCACCCGCAGTTTGCACGTCGGGTGGGGGCACCGCGCACACTGAACAGTGAGCACGGTGCCCCCACCCTTGTCCCCGCGCTCTTCGGGCCCACCGGCCCGGCCCGCACCACCCGGCAGACAACGGCGTCTACCAACCCCTTTAGGAGTCCTCCCGTGGCCATCTCGGTCTTCGACCTCTTCTCGGTCGGCATCGGCCCGTCCAGCTCCCACACGGTCGGCCCGATGCGCGCGGCGCGCATGTTCGCCCGCCGCCTCAAGAACGAGGGCCTGCTGGCCCACACCGCATCGATACGGGCGGAGCTGTACGGCTCGCTCGGCGCGACCGGCCACGGCCACGGCACCCCCAAGGCCGTCCTGCTCGGCCTGGAGGGCGAGTCCCCCCGCACCGTCGACGTCGAGGGCGCCGACAGCCGGGTCGAGGAGATCCGCTCCACGGGGCGCATCAGCCTCCTCGGCATGCACGAGATCCCCTTCGACACCGACGAGCAGCTGGTCCTGCACCGCCGCAAGGCGCTGCCGTACCACGCCAACGGGATGACGATCTTCGCGTACGACCACGAGGGCACCCTCCTCCTGGAGAAGACGTACTACTCGGTCGGCGGCGGCTTCGTCGTCGACGAGGACGCGGTGGCCGGCGAGAACCCGATCGTCCCGGACGACACCGTCCTCAAGCACCCCTTCCGCACCGGTGACGAGCTGCTGCGGCTCGCCCGCGAGACGGGCCTGTCCATCTCCTCCCTCATGCTGGAGAACGAGAAGGCCTGGCGCACCGAGGACGAGATCCGCACCGGCCTCCTGGAGATCTGGCGCGTCATGCAGGCCTGTGTCACGCGCGGCATGGCCACCGAGGGCATCCTGCCGGGCGGTCTGAAGGTCCGCCGCCGTGCCGCGAACTCGGCCCGCCAGCTGCGCGCCGAGGGCGACCCGCAGGCGAACGCGATGGAGTGGATCACCCTCTACGCGATGGCCGTCAACGAGGAGAACGCCGCGGGCGGCCGTGTCGTCACCGCCCCGACCAACGGCGCCGCCGGCATCATCCCCGCCGTCCTGCACTACTACATGAACTTCGCCGCGGGCGGCTGCACCGAGGCCGAGAAGGACGACAGCGTCGTCCGCTTCCTGCTGGCCGCCGGCGCCATCGGCATGCTCTTCAAGGAGAACGCCTCCATCTCCGGCGCCGAGGTCGGCTGCCAGGGCGAGGTCGGCTCCGCCTGCTCGATGGCCGCGGGCGCCCTCGCCGAGGTCCTCGGCGGCTCCGCCGAGCAGGTGGAGAACGCCGCCGAGATCGGCATGGAGCACAACCTGGGCCTGACCTGCGACCCGGTGGGCGGCCTCGTGCAGATCCCGTGCATCGAGCGCAACGGCATGGCGGCCGTGAAGGCCGTCACCGCGGCCAGGATGGCGCTGCGCGGCGACGGCAGCCACAAGGTCTCCCTCGACAAGGTCATCAAGACCATGAAGGAGACGGGCGCGGACATGAGCGTGAAGTACAAGGAGACGGCACGCGGCGGGCTCGCCGTGAACATCATCGAGTGCTAAGGGCTGTCCCGTGGGTCAGTCGAAGCAGCCGGTCCTCGCCCCGTCCGTCTCGGAGCCGACTTCTAGCTCGAATCCGGAGCCCGAGTCGAACTCCGGTCCGGCCTTGTAGTCGTGCTCGATCTTCAGCCGGCGGGCTGTGGTGAACTGCACGGTCAGCAGGAGGGAATCGCCGTCCCCGCCTCTGGTGAAGCACAGTCCCGCCGTTGTTTCGGGAGCGCTCAGGCCCGACGGTGCGGACTGCAGGCGCCAGCCGTCCGCCCCGGCGGTGGCGCGGTAGAAGTCCACGACCTCCTGCCGGGGGCCGGGGAAGGCGTAGACGCGTTCGGCGTACAGCCAGGCGTCGCCGCTGTCGTCGATGCAGCCCGCGGGCACCGAGGCGAAGTCCTTGGGGGCGGTCGCCCCCTCCGGAACGGATTCCAGGATCGGCTGGGCTCGCAGTGCCTTCACCCGTGTCGCCGTGTCGTCACAGGTGTTGAACGGGGAGAGCGCGGAGCAGCCGCTCACGCCGGTGGCGAGCAGGGTGGTGGCCAGGAGCAGTGCGCCGGGCAGGGCGGGCGGCCGAGCGGGGTGCGTCCGGGGCGGCATGGGTCTCCCGAGGGTCGTGGGCGGGCGGGCTTCACGGTCCGGGGGGAACGGCAGCCGGAGCGAGAAGAGAGGCTACGACGGTGCCGGACGGTGCTGCTCCGGCACCCAACCCCAGAAGCCCCCTAAGTGCTCATAGATGAGCAGCTGTTCGCAGCGATCATGCAATTTCGGTCACAAGTGGCTTCCCTCTGTCGCCCACAAGGGGTTCACTTGACGTGACGCATGGTGACGCGGTCGCCCCACCGGCTCGCGGATCCGGCTCCGATGTCCAGGCCCCTGGCAGAGGAAGGAGGACCGTGACGGCCACCTCACCTCGTACGGTGACCCTCTGCCCAGAGCTGGTGGGTGCCAGGCGTCCGCTCCGGCGGGCCGGCACCGGTACGTCGCGCCGATGAAATCCCCGCTCCCATCCTTCATTCGCAGCATTCTCGACGAGGGGCACCAATGAGCCAGATTGTTTTACCGGTGTTTCATATGCCGTTCCAGAGCGCAGGGTGTAACCCAGGTGTGGAGGAAACCAAGAAGGCCGCCTGGGAATGGGCGGACGAGAACGGCCTCGCCCTGACTCCGGTCGCCCGGAAGAAGATGCTCCGCACTCGCCCCGAACTCTGGATATCCCTCATATTCCCGGAGGCCTCGCAGAAGCATCTCGATCTCTTCTGCCAGTGGCTCTTCTGGGCGTTCCTGGTCGACGACGAGTTCGACGACGGACCGGCCGGACGCGACCCGCACATGTGCGAGGAGGCGATCGCCCGGCTGGTGGACGTCCTGGACGGCGCCGAACCGCACGGCCCCATGGAGCGCGCACTGGACGGCCTGCGCGAGCGGACCTGCCTGGGCAGGTCACCCGTCTGGATCCGGCAGTTCCGCCGTGACACCGTGTCCTGGCTGTGGACCTACTACGCGGAAGCCGTCGAACGCGCCGCCGGACAGGTGCCGAGCCGGGCCGACTTCGTGAAGCACCGCCGCGACTCGGTTGCCATGCAGCCCTTCCTGGACCTCCATGAGATCACCGCGGGAATCGATCTCCCGGAGTCGGCCCGCAGCCTTCCCGCGTACATCGCACTGCGGAACGCGGTGACCGACCACTCGGGTCTGTGCAACGACATCTGCTCCTTCGAGAAGGAAGCAGTTCTCGGTTACGAGCACAATGCGGTCCGCCTCATTCAGCGGGACCGGAGGTCCACTCTTCAGGAGGCTGTGGACGAGGCCGGAATTCAACTGGCACGCATCGCCGAGCGGGTTCAGCGGGCCGAAAAGGAACTGGCCGAGGAAATAGAGGCCGCGGGTATCGACGGACAGACGCGCGCGGCTCTGGAGCGCTGTGCGCGGGACTATCGCGGTCTGGTCCGCGGTGACTTCGACTACCACGCGCGCGCGGAGCGCTATACGCGTCCTGATCTGGTCGAGGTCGACCGGCGCGAGACGCTGTCCCAGTACTTCGCCGCCTGACGGCGCACGCGCCGCGACAGGGCCCGGGGATCCCGGCTGCGGGGGCCTCGGGCCGCGGCGGCCGTGATCGGGTCGCCTTCCGCCGTCCCGGGACAGGACGCGGCCGAGCGGGGACGATCACCTCACTGCCGGTCGCACCGGCCACAATCGGCCAGATCCGTCCGGCTCCGCAGACGAGTCGGCCCCCGCGCCACCGGCCGGGGGCCCACTGCACTCAGCCCTTGTTCTGAACGGCCCAGAACTCCTCGAACGTGAGCTGCCCGTCACCGTTCGCGTCGTGCGCGTTGATGATCGCCTGCGCCACCGTCTCGGTGACGAACGGGTCGCCGAGCTGCGCCATGGCGCTCTTGTACTCGGCCGCCGTGATCAGGCCGTCGCCGTTCTGGTCGAACTGCTGGAATGCCTTGCGCGCCGACTCGATGTCCGCCACTGTCCCGCCCCTTCGTAAAGCGTTGCTGACGTGGTCAGATTATCGGGCGGAAATCCGGCCCGGTGCGGCGGCCGGTCGGTGATCATGGAGGCATGGCCGACACACTTGCCCAGATCCTCGCAGCGGCGGCACGCGGGACGTTCCCCGCGCCGGACGGCACCACCACCATCGTGGAGCAGCCGAGCGTCCGCGACGCCGGTGTGCTCGCGCTGACCGCTCACTCGGTGGTGTTCAGCGACGAGGACCCGCAGTGGATACGGTCCACGCTGGCCGCCACCCCCTCCGACGCGCTGGGCGCCACCATGAACCCGCACTTCCTGTGCGCGCTGCTGGAGCGCACGGGGCGCCGGACGAACACCATCGATCTGCTCACGGTCGCCGACGCGCTGCCGGGCGGCCCGGACCTGCCCCTGCGGGAGATCCGGGACCCCGACCACCCGCGGGTGGCGCGGGCGATGAAGTACCGCGACGAGGTACGCGTCTGGGCCGCGGACGGCGGTGTGGTGCTGCTGGGCCGAGGGGTCGCCGGACGCTGGGAGACCGCGATCGAGGTGGACGAGGCGGCACGCGGCCGGGGGCTCGGGCCGCGGCTGGCGCGGGCGGCCCGGCAGCTGGTGCCGGACCCGTTCGTGTGGTCGCAGCAGTCGCCGGGCAACGCGCGCAGCGTACGGACGTTCCAGGCGGCGGGGTTCCGGCCGGTGGGCTCGGAGGCGCTGCTGATCCCCGGATAGTGCCGGGCCGGACGGTGCGGTCAGCGGAAGACGCCGGTGTGGCCGAGCGAGTAGCGGCCCGGCTGCGGATAGACGGCCAGCCCGTGCGGCCCGCTGCCGACCGGGATCCTGGCGAGCTGCTTGCCGCTGGCGGTGTCGATCGCATAGACCTCGGCGTCGTAACGCCCGGACAGCCAGAGCACCTTGCCGTCCGCCGACACGCCGCCCATGTCCGGGCTGCCGCCGTCGGGCAGCTGCCACTTCTTGGTGAGCTCCTTCTTCCCGAAGTCGAAAACGGAGACGGAGCCCTCGCCCCGGTTGGAGATGTACATCTCCTTGGAGTCCCGGCTGACATAGAGCCCGTGGCAGCCCTTGCCGGTGGGCAGCAGCTTCGGGGTGGTGAACTTCTTCCCGTCGAGCACCCACATGCCGTGCGCCATCATGTCGGCGATGTAGAAGGTCGATCCGTCCGGGGAGATCTTCACGTCCTGCGGCATGGCGCCCTGCATCGGCAGCTTCTGCTGTCCGACGACCTCCATCTTCTCCGTGTCGACCTTGAGGAGCTCGCCGGAGAACTCGCAGGAGACGATGAAGTAGCGCCCGTCCGCCGAGAAGTCCGCGTGGTTGACGCCCGAGCAGCTCACCGGGACGGTCTTGGCCCGGTCCATGGTCTTCGGGTCGCGGAAGACCAGCTCATGGTCGAGCGAGGCCATGACGACGGCGTACTTGCCGTTCGGGGTGAAGTAGAGGTTGTACGGGTCGGAGACCTCGAGCGTGCGACCGGTCTTCCCGGTGGCCGGGTCGATGGCGGTGAGGCTGTCGCCCACGTCGTTGTTGACCCAGAGCGTCTTCAGGTCCCAGGAGGGCACGACGTGCTGGGGCTGCTGACCGACGGGGATGGTCTCGATGACCTTGTACGTCGCGGGGTCGATCACCGACACGGTGTTGGAGTTGGTGTTGGGCACGTACACCCGGGACGGGAAGCCCTTGACGGCCGGTGACAGTTTTCCCGCGCGGTCGGCGGCGTAGACGTCCTTGGGGTCGAGCACGGGCGGCATCCCCGGCAGTCCCGGCGGGGTCGCGGCCCGTTCCGGCTCGGCCGGTCGTGCGGCGGCCTCGGTACGGGAGGGCCGGGTGTGGTCCGCGGGCGCCTGGCAGGCGGCGAGCGCCGCGACGAGTACGCCCCCGAGCAGGGCCGTGGCTGTGGTGGTGCGCAGGGAGGGAAGCATCAGGTCAGCAGCTCCGTCGTGGTCACCGCGCGCAGTTGGCGCCGGTCGATTTCGGTGAGGAGGAGGGGCAGTGCGGCGACGGTGTCCCGGTAGCCGAAGTGCAGGCTCACCACGGATCCGTTGCGGAGTTCGCCCGCGACCTTGCGGGTGACGGCGGCAACGCCCGGCGAGGTGAAGTCGAGCGAGTCCACGTCGTAGGAGAGGACGTGTGCGTAGCCGGCCCGGCGCGCGAGGTCCTGGACGAGCGGGGTGGCGAACTGGGCGCGCGACGGGCGGAACCAGGTGCCGATGGAGCCGGTGAGGCGGCGCAGCCGCTGCGCGCAGCCGGTGATCTCGGCGTACGCCTCTGCTTCGCCCATCGCGTTGATGTCGAGGTGGCGCTGGGTGTGGTTGCCGAGGTCGTGGCCGCCGTCGAGAATCCGGCGGGCCATCCCGGGGTGTTCGTCGAGCCAGCTCCCGACGGCCAGGACGGTGAGCCGGGCTCCGGCCCGTTCGGCCTCGGCGAGGACGGTGCGCGCGAGGACGGGGTCACCCTGGCCGTGGAAGGTGAGGGCGACGCGGTTCCGGTCGCGGGGGCCGTGCTCGATCTGGACCGGCCGGCCGGGGAAACGGTGCGGGGCGGGAGCGGGGCCGACGGCGCCGCGGGACTGCTGGGGCTCGCGGCCCTTCTGCGGGGCGTGGGTGGCGGTGTCGTCCCGCGCACAGCCTGCGGCTCCGGCGCCGGCCAGGAGGGCGCCCGCTGTCGCGCGCAGGGCGGTGCGGCGGGGAACCGGTGTCCTGCGACCGTTCATGGCCGTCCACCTCGCGGGGTTCGGTTCGGGTGCTGATTCCCCGAGACCCGAGACACAGTAGGGCGAGATGGGCGAAATGTGATGATTGACGCTTTTCGGAGATGATCAATGAATCACCCGCCGAAACTCATATTCATGCAAAGAAAGCCAGGCCAGTGACTCATCACACCTGTGATTCAGAAGCTTAATATGACTATTCGACACGATTTGCCCGGTTTACCGTTTTGGCGGCAGGGTCGCCCGTCTGCCATAGTCGATGACACGACCTCCTCCGACCCGAGCCAGGTCCCGAGAGCGGCCGTGGACACACCCCCCATTCCGCGGCCCCCACAGAAGCCCCCGACGCGCCGTACCACGGCCGACCGGGGGCTTCTGTACATCCGGGCCGACCGGACGCATCATCACCGGCCCCCGAAGTCGCCTCAGCGGTCGGAGGTGCGCATCTCGAACCAGGTGGTCTTCCCGCGGGGCAGGAGATCCACGCCCCAGCGGTCGGACAGCTTGTCGACGAGGAAGAGCCCCCGCCCGCTGACATCCATCTCCCTGACGGGCATCAGGCACGGCAGCCCGCGCGAGGGGTCACGCACCTCGATCCGGATCCAGCCCCGCCGGCGCAGCATCCGCAGCCCGAAGACCCTCGCCCCGGTGTGCCGCACGGCGTTGCCGACGAGCTCGGAGACGAGCAGTACGGCATGTTCCGAGGTCTGCGGGGGCAGCGCCCACTGACGGAGCATCACGCACGAGGTGAGCCGGCGGGCGGTGGCCGCGGACTCGGGGCGCGAGGGCAGCCGGACTTCGTCCTCCGTCGGATTTCCGAACAACTCCAGCGCTTTGAACGCCTGTTCGTCATCGACGGCCGGCATCCAGCGTGCCGCGGTTGCGCTGCTGCGCGGTCGCGGCTGTTCCACACCCTCCAGGCCCGCCATGCCCACCATCATGGCCGCACAGAACGCCCTCTGTGACCGTTCCTGCGGAATCCCCTCACCGGAATCCACCATTCCGAGAGGGTGATTTGACATATGCCAGGGGCAGAACGTCACCCCTGGCAGCCATGGTGAACTGCGCCGACGCACCTTCGGCGGGTAATTGCACAGAGGGGACGCACACCGGACCTTAAGGTTGCCTTAAGGTCCAGCTAATCCGCCCGCACGGATGAACACACGTCCCTCTGTACCCAACTGGCGTCCGATCAGAGGAACTTGGCCTTGCCGGGACCCTCCTCCACAAAGCTGCGCATACCGCGCTCCCGGTCCTCGGTGGCGAACAGACCGGCGAACCAGTTCCGCTCGATCGTGAGCCCGGTGTCGATGTCCGTCTCCAGGCCCGCGTCCACGGACTCCTTCGCGGCGCGCAGTGCCAGCGCGGGCCCCTGCGCCAGCCGGGCCGCCCAGGCGTGCGCCTGCTCGTACACCTCGGCCGCGGGCACCACGCGGTCCACCAGGCCGATCCTCAGGGCCTCCTCGGCCTTCACGTGCCGGCCCGTGAAGATCAGGTCCTTGGCCCTGGACGGACCGACCAGCCGGGCGAGCCGCTGGGTGCCGCCGGCACCCGGGATGAGCCCGAGCAGGATCTCCGGCTGGCCGAGCTTGGCGTTGTCCGCGGCGATCCTGAAGTCGGCGCAGAGCGCCAGTTCGCAGCCGCCGCCCAGCGCGTAGCCGGTGACGGCCGCGACGACGGGCTTGGGGATCCGCGCCACGGCGGTGAACGAGTCCTGCAGGGCCTTGGAGCGCACGATCATCGCCGTGTGGTCCATCGCCTGCATCTCCTTGATGTCCGCGCCCGCCGCGAACACCTTCTCGCCGCCGTAGAGGATCACGGCACGCACGTCGTCGCGCCGGGTCGCCTCCTCGGCCAGCTCGCGCAGCCGGTCCTGGGTGGCGACGTCCAGAGCGTTCATCGGCGGGCGGTCCAGCCGGATCGTGCCGACGTTGTCGCTTACTTCGAGGGTTACGGTCATGGAAGGCAGGTTAACCACGACTAACGCCGACGGGCCCGGTGCTGTTGGTCACAGCACCGGGCCCGTCCCACGACAGGGGAGGCGGAAGGACCTAAGCGGTCCACTCCGACCAGTCCATGTTCCAGCCGTTGAGGCCGTTGTCCGGCTGGATCACCTTGTCCTTGGAGTTCTTCACGACCACCACGTCACCGATCAGTGAGTTGTCGAAGAACCAGGCGGCCGGGGTCTTGCCGTCCCAGGCGCCGCGAACGTCGCGCAGACCGACACAGCCGTGGCTGGTGTTGGTCGAGCCGAAGATGCTCGACGCGCCCCAGTAGTTGCCGTGGATGAAGGTGCCCGATGTGGACAGCCGCATCGCGTGGGGCACGTCCTTGATGTCGTACTCGCCGCCGAAGCCGACGGTGTCACCGTTCATCCGGGTCACCTTGAGCTTCTCGCTGATGACCATCTCCCCGTTGTACGTGGTCGTCGACGGGGCGCCCGCGGAGATCGGGATGTCCTTGATCTGCTTGCCGTCGCGGACCACCTTCATCCGGTGGGAGCTCGCGTCGACGGTGGAGACCTGGCTGCGGCCGATGGTGAACTTCACGGTCTTGGCCTGCTTGCCGTAGACCCCCGGGCGTCCCTCGACGCCGTCGAGGTCGAGGCGCAGCGTCACCTTGGTGCCCGCGGCCCAGTACTGCTCCGGGCGGAAGTCGAGGCGGTCGTTGCCGAACCAGTGGGGCTCGATCGGCACGGCGGGCTCCGCCGTCACCTTGATCGCCCTCTCCACGGCGTCCGGGTCGGTGATGCCCCGGGTGAAGTGGATCGACACCGGCATGCCGACACCGACGGTCGAGCCGTCCTCGGGCGTGTACTGCCCGATGAAGGTGTTCTGCGGGACGAGCGTCGTGAAGGTGGTGTCCTTCGCCGACTGACGGCCCTTCGTGTCCTTGGCGACCGCGTGCACGGTGTACTTGGTCGCCGCGGCCAGGTGCCGGTCGGGCACCCAGCTGAGGCCGTCGGCGGATATCTTGCCCTCGACCGCGTTGCCCTTGGGGTCGGCGACCTTGACCGTGCTCAGCTTGCCCTGGGCGGCCGAGACCTTCAGCGCCCCGCTCGTCGCCACGTCATCGGCGCCGTCCTTGGGTGCGATGGTCACCACCGCCTGCGAGGCGCTGGTGTCGTCGACCTTCGCGCCCGCTCCCTTGCCGTCCTTCGCCCCGTCGGCGTTGCCGCCCCCGCCGCATGCCGTCACCAGCAACAGCAGCGCACCCAGTACCAGTGCGAGAAGTCCGGGGGTCCTGCGCCCACGCCGTCCTCTGCTCGCCCCGGCCGATGCCCCCGATATCGGCTGCCCGTTCAATGTGGTCGTCTCCCCTCGCACGGCCTGGCCCCGCCATGGCCCGCACCCCCGCGCGCTGTACATGCACGCTCGGCGCAAGATAATCACACCGGGCGCCGGGAGAACTCCCCCGGAATGTCACCGTTCCGTCCCAAGTCACAGGGCCCCTCCCCCCGGTGGTCCCGGAGACCGTGTCTCCGGGACCTGCGCAGGTCGGACCGGGGATCAGCGCAGTGCCGAACCGGCCTTCCACCGGTCCCATCCGAGGTTCCACCCGCCGAGCCCGTTGTCCGGGGCGACCGTCGTGTCGGTGGAGTTGATCACCTCGACCACATCGCCCACGAGCGTCCGCTCGAAGAACCATCCGGCCGGGGTGTCCGAGCTGCCGCCCTTCACATCACGCAGGCCGATACAGCCGTGACTGGTGTTGTCGGAGCCGAAGATGTCGGGAGATTCCCAGTAGTTGCCGTGCAGGAAGGTCCCCGACTTGGTCAGCCGGATGGCGTGCGGCACGTCCTTGATGTCGTACTCACCGCCGAACCCGACGGTGCGGCTGTCCATCCGGGTCATCTCGTGCAGCTCGGAGACCACCATCTTCCCGTTGTACGTGGTCGTCTTCTCGGCTCCAGCGGTGATGGGCACCGTACTGACGAGCTCGCCTTCGCTGCGTACCTCCATGGTGTGGGCCCGGGCGTCGACCACGGACGTCTGCGACCGGCCGACCCGGAAGGTGATCTTCTTCTGCTGGCTTCCGTACACCCCGGGCGCACCCTTGACATCGCGCAGCCCCACATCGACGGTGACCTGGGTGCCGGGCTTCCAGTACGTGGCCGGGCGGAAGTCGAGACGGTCGTTCCCGAACCAGTGGCCGACCACCTCGGTCTCGGGCTCCGCGGTGATCCTGATGGCCTTCTCCACCGCGGCACGGTGCTTGACCGGCCGGTTGAAGTCGAAGGAGACGATCATTCCGGTGCCCACGGTGGACCGGTTCTCCGGCTTGAAGTAGCCGATGAAGCGGTCCTTGGGCACGAGGGTCGTGAAGGTGGTGTTACGGGCCGAGCGGCGGCCCTCGTCGTCGACGGCGACAGCCTCGATGCTGTACTTCCCCGCGAGCCCGAGCCGGTACCCGTCGTCCCGGGGCTCCCATGACCGGCCGTCATTCCCCATCCGGCCCTCCACCTCCTCGCGTTCCGCGTCCTGAATCCGAGTCACCTTGACCCGTTCGAGGTGCCCGTCGGGGACGGTCACCTCGATCCGGCTCCTGGCTCCGACGTTCTCGGAGCCGTCCTTGGGGACGATCCGGATGACGTCATCGGGGGATCGGTTGTCCCCGCCGAAGAACGACGCTCCCCCTGTGCAGCCGGTCAGTACGGCCAGCACGGTGAGCAGTCCTGCCCATGTCAGCACGGCGGCCGAACCCGCCCTTGCTCTCTTCGCTACGTGGTTCACGTCAACCCAACGACAAGGGGAGGCCGGGGGAAACGTGAGTGCGGGCCCCGCCGTGGGCAGAACAGAGGGGGAGGACCACACCGGGAGGGCCGCGGCCGGGACGCCGTGCGCCCTGTCTGCGGTGCCGCCTCCGACGAGCCGCGGGAGGCCGAGAGGTGTCGAGCACAGCCGAGCAGGAGGAAGCGTCACCGACGATCGGGAGGGTGGTGGAGCGCGGACCGGCCGTACGGAAGGAGCCGGCCGGACCACCCGTATGGCCGGGTACCCCGATGCCGCTCGGAGCCCGGTTCCGGGTCGGACCGGACGGTGTTGCGGGCACCAACTTCGCCCTCTGGGCCGGCGGGGCGGAGGCCGTCGAGCTCTGTCTCTTCGATGCGCAGGGCCGCGAGACGCGGCTGCCCCTGACCGAACTCACCCACGAGATCTGGCACGGTTTCGTCCCCGGCGTACGGGCCGGACAGCGCTACGGCTACCGGGTGCACGGCCGCTGGGACCCCTGGACCGGCGCCCGCTGGAACGCGGCGAAACTGCTCCTCGACCCGTACGCCCGTGCGGTGGACGGTTCGTTCACCCTGCCGCCCGAGGTGTACGGCCATGTGAGGGACTGGCCGCAGCAGCATGTCGCCGACACCGTGCGCGACGACCGCGACTCGGCGCCGTACGTACCCAAGGGCGTCGTCGTGCACGACGACGACGACTGGGTGGAGGACCGCAGGCCGAAGACCCCGTGGGCGGACTCGGTCATCTACGAACTGCACGTGCGCGGCTTCACCAAACTCCACCCGGACATCCCGCCGGAGCTGCGGGGCACCTACGCCGGACTCGCCCACCCCGCCGCCGTGGGCCACCTCCAGCGGCTCGGTGTGACGGCCGTGGAGCTGCTCCCCGTCCACCAGTTCGCCCACGAGGACCATCTCCTGCGGCGCGGGCTGCACAACTACTGGGGCTACAACTCGATCGGCTACTTCGCCCCGCACGCCGGCTACGCGGCGAGCGGCACGACGGGCGGGCAGGTCGGCGAGTTCAAGAAGATGGTGCGCGCCCTGCACGACGCCGGGATCGAGGTGATCCTCGACGTGGTCTACAACCACACCGCGGAGGCGGGCGAGCTCGGCCCGATGCTGTCCCTGCGCGGCATCGACAACCGCGGCTACTACCGCCTCCAGCCGGACGCCCGCCGCTACGCGGACTACACCGGCTGCGGCAACACCCTGCACGTGGTGCAGCCGCAGGTGCTCCGCCTGATCACGGACTCGCTGCGCTACTGGGTGACGGAGATGGGCGTCGACGGCTTCCGCTTCGACCTGGCGGCGGCCCTGGCCCGCTCGATGCACGACGTCGACATGCTCTCCCCCTTCCTCGCGGTGATCGCCCAGGACCCGGTGCTGCGCCGGGTCAAGCTGATCGCCGAACCGTGGGACGTCGGCAACGGCGGCTACCAGGTGGGCGCCTTCCCCCCGCTGTGGACCGAGTGGAACGACCGCTACCGCGACGCCGTACGGGACTTCTGGCGCGGTGCGCTGCCCGACGTACGGGACATCGGCTACCGGCTCACGGGGTCGAGCGATCTGTACGCATGGGGCGGCAGACGCCCGTACGCCTCCGTCAACTTCGTCACCGCCCACGACGGTTTCACCCTGCGCGACCTGGTCACCTACGAGCACAAGCACAACGAGGCCAACGGCGAGGGCAACCGCGACGGCACGAACGACAACCGCGCCTGGAACTGCGGCACGGAGGGCGAGAGCGACGACCCCGGCATCAACGCCCTGCGCCGCCGCCAGCTGCGCAACCTGCTCACCACGCTGCTCCTGTCGACCGGTGTGCCGATGCTGGTGGCGGGCGACGAGATGGGCCGCACCCAGGGCGGCAACAACAACGCGTACTGCCAGGACAACGAGACCGGCTGGCTGGACTGGTCGCTCCTCGACCGGCCGGAGTGGCGGGAGCTGACCGAGCTGACCACCCGGGTGCTGGCCCTGCGCCACGCCCATCCGGTACTGCGCCGCCGCGCCTTCTTCGCCGGGACCCCCCAGGCCCCGGACGGGCTGCGGGACCTGGCGTGGTTCACCGAGCAGGGCGCGGAGATGACGGAGGCGGACTGGTACGCACCGGCCGCGACGCTCGGCCTCTACCTCTCCGGGCGCGACATCCCGGGCCGGGACGCCCGGGGCGAGCAGATCACCGACGACAGCTTCCTGGCGGTCCTGCACGCCGCGCACACCCCGTGCGACTTCCATCTGCCGGGAGCGCCCTGGGCCCGGTCGTACGAACTGCTCCTGGACACCTCCCTGGAGGACCAGTCCGCGGCCCCGGGCACGGTCCACCGGGGCGGTACGAAGCTGACGGTGCCGGGGAGGTCGGTGCTGCTGCTGCGGGTGACGGGATGAGGGGCTGATACGGGCCCCGACCGGGTGCGGAGTGTCCGGAAAACCAGATGAGCGATGTCAGTGGCGAACCATAGGCTCGCTCCTGATGCCCGAAAAACCTGCAGAGCCCACGGACCGGTCCGCCGTGCGCTCCCTCATGCGTCTGTGGCCCTATGTCCGGCCGGTGCGGATGCGCTGGCTCAGTGCTGCCCTGGTGGCGGTCCTGGCGTCGTGTCTCGGCCTGGTCATCCCCCTCGTCCTGAAGTGGATGGTGGACGGTCCCGTCGCGGACCGTGACCCGGGCGGGGTATGGCTGGGGGCGCTCTACCTGCTGTTGCTGGGGATCGCCGAGGCAGGGCTGTTCGGGCTCCGGCGGTGGCTCGTGGCGCGGCCGCTGGCGGGGGTCGAGGCGTCGATGCGCGCCGATCTCTACCGGCATCTGCAACGGCTTCCGGTGGCCTTCCACGACCGCTGGCCCTCGGGTCAGCTGCTCTCGCGCGGGACCACGGATCTGATGCTGATGCGGATGTTCCTGGCTTTCCCGCTGACGTTCCTGCTGGTCAACACCACCACGATCCTGGCCGGTTTCGTCATCCTGTTCGCCCAGGACTGGTCGCTCGGGCTGGTGCTCCTGGCGCCCGCGCTGCCGCTGATGGTCCTGTGCTCCCTTTTCGAGACGAAGTACGCGCTGGTGGCGCGCTCGGCGCAGGACCAGGTCGGTGATCTGACGACGGTCGTCGAGGAGAGCGTGCTGGGCATCCGGATCGTCAAGGGTTTCGGCCGGAACCGCAGCCAGGCGCAGGCCTTCCGCGTACTGGCGCAGCGGCTGCGCGGTACGGAGCTGGGCAAGGCCCGGCTGCTCGCGGGGATCTGGGCGCTCATCACGGCCATCCCCGAGCTGGCGATCGGTGCCGCACTGGTGCTCGGCACGATCCAGGTGGCGGACGGCGAGCTGTCCGCCGGGACGCTGGTCGCGTTCCTGTCGACGGCGCTCGCACTGCGCTGGCCGGTCGAGTCGATCGGCTTCCTGCTGGCGATGAGCCAGGAGTCGGCGACGGCCGCCGACCGCTACTTCGAGGTCATGGACGTGGCCGAGGAAGTGGACGAGGCCGCCGCGGACGCGGCGGCCGGGCGGGCCGGCGCGGGCATCGTCTTCGACGGGGTCGAGTTCCGCTACCCGGATGCCGAGCCCGGTTCCGTACCCGTCCTGGCCCGGATCGACCTGCGGGTCCGGCCCGGCGAGACGATGGCCCTGGTGGGGGCGACCGGGTCGGGGAAGACGACGCTCACGGCGCTCGTCCCGCGGCTGCACGAGGTCTCCGGCGGGCGGATCCTGCTGGACGGTGAGGACATCGCCACCATGGATCGGCCCAGGCTGCGCGAGCTCGTGTCGGTGGCGTTCGAGGAGCCGACGCTCTTCTCGGCGACCGTCGGGGAGAACGTACTGATGGGCGCGGACGGTGCGGGTGAGAAGGAGCTGCGCCGGGCGCTCTCGGTGGCGCAGGCCGACTTCGTGTACGACCTGCCGCAGGGTGTCGACACCCAGGTCGGGGAGCAGGGCCTGAGTCTCTCCGGCGGCCAGCGCCAGCGCCTCGCCCTGGCCCGCGCGGTGGTCGGCGAGCCACGGTTCCTGGTGCTCGACGATCCGCTCTCCGCGCTGGACGTGCACACGGAGGCACTGGTGGAGGCGGCACTGCGGCGCGTGCTCGACGGGACGACGGCCGTGGTGGTCGCGCACCGGCCGTCCACGGTGATGCTGGCCGACCGGGTGGCTCTGCTGTCCGACGGCCGGATCAGCGCCGTCGGGACCCACCAGGAACTTCTGCACACCAGTGCCGAATACGCCTGGCTGATGTCCGGGGCCGAGGACGACGCCCGTGTACTCACTGCCGAGGAGGGCAGCTCGCGATGACCAGTGCCACCGCCGACGGACCGGCCACCACCGACGGCCCCGCCCTCGCCGACGAGGACCTGTCCGGGACGAAGCCGGACCGGCCGGGCCCCGGGGACGCCTTCGACCGCGACGCCCTTCCCGCGCCGCCGGGTTCCACCTGGGCCCTGCTGACCTCGCTGCTCGGCCCCCTGCGTGCCCGGGTGGTCGTGGCGTCCCTCCTGCTCCTGGTCCAGCAGGTCGCGGTGCAGGCGGGGCCGCTGCTGGTCGCGTACGCCATCGACAGCGGCGTGCCCGCGTTCCGGGACCACGACTACGGGCCGCTGATCGCCGTGGGCGTGGGGTACGGCGTGTGCTCGGTCGGCGCGGGGGCTCTGCAGTACGCGTTCATCCGGGCCGCCGCGCGGATCAACCAGGACGTGCTGCTCGATCTGCGCGGCCGGATCTTCCGCCACGCACAGGCGCTCAGCGTGGACTTCCACGAGCGCTACACCTCCGGCCGGCTGATCTCGCGCTCGACCACGGACGTGGAGTCCCTGCGCGAGCTGCTGAGCGAGGGGCTGCAGGAACTCATCGGTGTGGTCCTGTCGTTCGTGTCGATCTCGTTGATGCTGCTGTGGCTGGATCTCGGTATCGGCGCGATCGCGGTGGGCTCCTTCCTGCCCCTGTACCTGCTGGTGCGGATGTACCGGCGCCGGGCGGCCCAGGCCTACTCGGCGCGTTCCTCTGCCATCGCCGCGGTCATCGTGAAGTTCGCGGAGACGATGAACGGGATCCGGCCGGTGCAGGCCTTCCGCAGGGAGCGGGTCAACGACGCGGACTTCTCGGTGCTCAACCGCCGCCACGAGCGGCGGAACGGGGACGCGCTGCTGGAGATGGCCCGCTACGTCGTCGGTTCCCGGCTGGTCGCCAACACGGCGGTGGCCGCGATGGTGCTGTGGGGTGCCTACCGGGTGGCGTCGGGGACTCTGGCGCTCGGGGTGCTGGCCGCGGCGGTGCTGTATCTGCGGCGGCTGTACGACCCGATCGACCGGCTCGCGATGTTCCTCAACTCCTACCAGTCGGCTGCTGCCTCGCTGGAGAAGATCGCGGGTCTGCTGGCTCAGACTCCCACCGTTCCCGAGCCTGCCGCGCCGAAGGAGCTCCCCTCCCCCGCCGGTGAGTACCCGGGCCGTGAGGTGACGTTCGACGGGGTGCGGTTCGCCTACCGGACGGGCGGCGAGGTCCTGCCGCGCTTCGGTCTGACGATTCCGGCGGGCCAGACCGTGGCCGTGGTCGGTTCGACGGGCGCGGGCAAGTCGACGCTCGCCAAGCTGCTGGCGCGTTTCTACGATCCGACCGAGGGCCGGGTCCTGCTGGACGGCACCGATCTGCGCGATCTGGCGACCCCGGAGCTGCGGCGGGGCGTGGTGATGGTGACCCAGGAGGCGTTCCTGTTCTCGGGGACGATCGCGGAGAACATCGCGATCGGCCGTCCGGACGCGACGCCCGAGGAGATCGAGCAAGCGGCCAAGGCCATCGGTGCGCACGACTTCATCAGCGGCCTGCCCGACGGCTACGCCACGGATGTACGCAAGCGGGGCGGCCGGATCTCGGCCGGTCAGCGTCAACTGGTCGCGTTCGCACGCGCGTTGCTGGCGGACCCCGCCGTGCTGATCCTCGACGAGGCGACGAGCTCGCTCGACATCCCCGGCGAGCGGGCGGTGCAGCGCGCCATGGACACCGTGCTGCACGGCCGCACGGCGGTGGTGATCGCACACCGCCTGTCGACCGTGGAGATCGCGGACCGGGTGCTGGTGATGGAGCACGGCCGGATCGTGGAGGACGGAAGCCCGGCCGAACTCATCGGCACCGACGGCAGGTTCGCCGGGCTGCACCGCGCGTGGCGGGAGAGCCTGGCCTGACGGAGTACCGGCGGGTAGGTGCGCGACCGCCCAGGGACGGCGCAGAACTGGCCACAGTTCCGCGCCGTCTCAGCACGTGGTCATCGTCCGTTTGCCGCTCCGTCGTTCGAACACCATGAATTCGAACGAAATCTCAACTCACCCTGCGAATTCTGGCCCCGGGCGGTCCCGACGCCCGCCTTACGGCACCCGGATGACATACGGCGAAACGTCCGCTTAACGAACATGACCATTCCGGCAACGGACGAATTCCGGCCAATGTGTTGACGCGGTCCTGACATACACCCCTTTCTGCTGGGACTCTTCCCCCGTTCTGCGCACCGCCTGCTCTGCCCGGCCGGCTCACCCAGCCCGGCCGTCACCCCCCTCGCAGAAGGAGTCCGCGTGAGATCCAGATCCAGCCGTCGTGCCACCGCGACCGGCGCTCTGATAACGGCAGCAGCCCTCCTCGCCGTCGGAGTTCAGACGGGCGCGGCCACCGCCGCTCCCGACGCCGCCGCTTCCTCGGCCGCCGCCGCCAAGGGCGCCGACCCGGGTTCGCTGCCCGCGAAGCTCTCCCCCGCCCAGCGTGCCGAACTCCTCCGCGAGGCCAACTCCACCAAGGCGGCCACCGCCAAGGAGCTGGGCCTCGGCGCCACGGAGAAGCTCGTCGTCCGCGATGTCGTCCAGGACGTCGACGGCACCACGCACACCCGCTACGAGCGCACCCTCGACGGCCTCCCCGTCCTCGGTGGCGACCTGGTCGTGGCCGAGACGAAGGCCGGGAAGACCGAGGGCGTCACCAAGGCGTCCAAGGCCACCGGTGCCCAGCTGAAGGCGGTCGGCACCACGGCGGACATCGCGCCCGCCGCCGCCGAGAAGCAGGCCCTGACCGCGGCACAGGCCGAGGGCTCGAAGAAGGCCGAGGCCAGCAAGGCCCCGCGCAAGGTGGTCTGGACGGCGAGCGGCACACCTCAGCTCGCGTACGAGACCGTCGTCGGCGGCCTCCAGCACGACGGCACCCCGAACGAGCTGCACGTCATCACCGACGCCTCCTCCGGTGCCAAGCTCTACGAGTGGCAGGCCATCGAGACGGGCACCGGCAACACCCAGTACAGCGGTCAGGTGACGCTCGGCACCTCGGGCTCGTACAACCTCACCGACGCGACCCGCGGCAACCACAAGACGTACAACCTGAACCGCGGCACGTCGGGCACCGGGACCCTGTTCTCCGGCACCGACGACATCTGGGGCAACGGCAGCCCGTCGAACCTCGAGACCGCCGGCGCCGACGCCCACTACGGTGCGGCCGAGACGTGGGACTACTACAAGAACATCCACGGCCGCACCGGCATCCGGGGTGACGGCGTCGGTGCGTACTCCCGCGTCCACTACGGCAACAACTACGTCAACGCCTTCTGGTCCGACAGCTGCTTCTGCATGACGTACGGGGACGGCAGCGGCAACGCAGCACCTCTGACCTCCCTCGACGTGGCCGCCCACGAGATGACGCACGGCGTCACCTCCAACACCGCGGGCCTCAACTACAGCGGCGAGTCCGGCGGCCTGAACGAGGCGACCAGTGACATCTTCGCCGCCGCGGTCGAGTTCTACTCCAACACCGCGGAGGACCCCGGCGACTACCTCGTCGGCGAGAAGATCGACATCAACGGCGACGGCACCCCGCTGCGCTACATGGACAAGCCGAGCAAGGACGGCGCGTCCAAGGACGCGTGGTACTCGGGCATCGGCTCGGTCGACGTCCACTACTCCTCGGGCCCGGCGAACCACTGGTTCTACCTGCTCTCCGAGGGCAGCGGGGCCAAGACCGTCAACGGGGTCTCGTACAACTCCCCGACCTCCGACGGCCTTCCGGTGACGGGCATCGGCCGCGACAAGGCCGCGCAGATCTGGTTCAAGGCGCTCACCACCAAGTTCACCTCGACGACCAACTACGCGGCCGCCCGCACCGGCACCCTCGCCGTGGCCGGTGAGCTCTACGGCACGACGAGCACCGAGTACGCCGCGGTCGCCCATGCGTGGGCCGGCATCAACGTGGGAGCCCGCCCCGGCGGCGGCGACCCCGACCCGGGCGGCACGGTCTTCCAGAACACGACCGTCAAGGCACTCGCCGACCGGAGCACCAACAACATCCCCGTCGTCGTCACGGGCGTCACGGGCAATGCCCCGAGCGACCTCTCGGTCGCGGTCAACATCACCCACACCTACCGCGGTGACCTCGTCCTCGACCTGGTCGCCCCGGACGGTACGGCCTACCGGCTGAAGAACTCCTCCTCGAGCGACTCCGCGGACAACGTGGTGGCGACCTACACGGTCAACGCCTCGTCCGAGGTGGCGAACGGCACGTGGAACCTGAAGATCCAGGACGCCTACTCGGGCGACACCGGGACCTTCAACAGCGTCAAGCTGACCTTCTGACCAGGTGAGCAGGCACCTGCTGCCGCAGAACAGCAGCGACTGAGCAACTGACGTACGCGGGACGGCCCGGGAGAGCATCGCTCCTCCCGGGCCGTCGTGCGTGCCGCCGGCTTCCGCTGTCTCAGCTGGGGTTGTCGGCGTGGGTCAGGGTCTCCCAGGCCACGAACAGGTTGTTCGACGCGGCGGGCCGCTGCCGCTCGGTGAGGGTCTGGGTGTTCGACATCGCGTAGCCCATGCGGTTGTGCAGGGCGTTGAACCCGACCTCCGTGACGGGGCCCAGGCTGTCCTTGAGCGAACCGCCGCACAGCGAGGACGGAACCGCCGTGCCCAGCTGGTACTTGGCGTGCAGGCCGAGCGCGTGACGCAGCCGGTCGGCGACCTCGGGGTAGAGGTCCTGGCCCTGGATGCGGCTGGTCTCGGCGATGTGGGAGATGGCGGAGAGTCCGTAGCCGGTGTGGGTGAGGTCGCGGCAGGTCTCCTGGGAGAGGCCGTCCATGAAGGTCGACTGCCCCTGCCAGTACCCGATGATCTCGTCCCGGGTGTCGAGACCGCTGCCGGGCGCGGCTTTCGGCAGCGAGCCGTCCGCGGTCACATAGATGTACGCCGGCACACGCCCGCGGAACTTGGTCACGGCCTTGTCGTACGCGGCGCGGTCCTCCAGGAAGACCGCGATGCCGATGGCGGCCTCGGTCATGGACAGTTCCCAGTTGCCGTTGCTGTGCGAGCCGTTGGTCACCTCGGGCAGGTACACGTTGCGCAGCATCGTGCCGAAGCGGCCGGAGTTCGGCCAGCTGCTGTAGGTGTACTTGATGATCTCGGCGGCGCGCGGCCAGGAGGAGCCGGCCCAGCCGGTCTGCAGGGGTGCGTTGCTGTTGGTGTGGTCCGTGATCACGTTCGACCAGGCGTCCATGATCTGGATCGCCTTCTGGGCGTACCGGCTGTCCTGGCTGATGTACCAGGCCAGCGAGAGGGTGTACGCGGCTATCGCGTCCTCACGCTCGTCGGTGCAGCCGTAGTTGGGGTTGGAGTACGAGCCGCACTCCACGACCGCGCGGGGCTTGGCCGTACGGGTGAGCGAGGCGTACTTGCTTGCCAGCATCTGGTCGTACGCCCCCTTCCAGGGCTGGGCGCCCGCCTGGACCTTCGCGCGTACGAAGTCGAGCTGGGGGCGGCTGACCAGGACGCCGGGGTGGGTGAAGGCGGCCGGCGCGGCCGCTGTCGAGGCCCGGTCGGGGGCTGCCCCGGCGGGGGCCGTGAAGGCCGTGGCGATCAGTGCGGCCAGGGCGGCGGCGGTGCCGATGACGCGAGCGATGGTGCCGGTACGCATGTGGGGTGCCTTCCGGTGGGAGGTGTTCCACCAACTCGGTTCATGTAGGTGAACGTTGAGCCGAGTTGTGAACCGCGATGAGTGAGGAACGTAAAGCCATCGCATGCACACGTCAAGACATCGCGTTCAGGAAACGAACAACCCGGGGCGGCGCAGGGGCGGCGCCGGACAGCGCGGGGCCGTGCGGCGGAGGGCCTGCGGGACAGCCCTCAGCGGGGGAGGTTCTGCTCCGCCCAGACGACCTTGCCGGTCGCCGTGCGGCACGAACCCCACCGTCGGCACAGCAGGTTGATGAGCTGCAGCCCGCGGCCGCCCTCGTCGCTCACATCGGCGTGCTGGATCTGCGGCAGGTCGGGACCCGTGTCGGAGACCTCCACCCGGAGCCGGTCGTCGCACAGCAACCGCAGCTTGCCGGGGCCGCCGCCGTACCGCAGGGCGTTGCCGACCAGCTCGCTGACGACCAGTTCGGTGACGTCCGCGAGCTCGGTGAGGCTCCACCGCGACAGCTGCTCGGTGACGAGCTTCCGGGCGGTGGAGGCGGGGTTGCCGTCGGTGGGAAGGTCCCACACCTGCAGCCTGACGTCCTCGGACAGCTCGTGGCCGCCCGCGACGAGCAGCACCGCCTCGTCGAAGCGGCCGTCGGCCGCCCGCAGCGAGGTGAGCAGGCTGCCGTCGTCGAGCTGCTCGGGCGCCATCGCGGCGACCGTGGCGCGCAGCCCCTCCAGCTGGGTGTCCACGTCATCTACGCGCGTCTTGATCAAGCCGTCGGTGTAGAGCACCAGCCGGCTGCCCGCCGGCCCGCGCAGCCGCAGCGGGTCGTACGGGATGACCCCGGCGCCCAGCGGCGCGCCGACCGGCACGTCCAGGAAGCGGGGGACCCCGTCCGAGCCGACCAGCAGCGGCGGCGGATGGCCCGCGCTCGCGATGGTGTACGTGGAGTCCGCCGGGTCGTAGACCGCGCACAGACAGGTGGCGACCTGGTCGTCCTCGAGGTCGCGGGTGGCCAGATCCAGCCGGGCGAGGACCCGGTCGGGCTCGATGTCCAGCGTCATGAGCGTACGGGCGACGGTGCGCAGCCGCCCCATGGTGACCGCCGCGGGCAGACCGTGCCCGGTCACGTCGCCGACGACCAGCGCCGTGCGCCCGCTGGGCAGCGCCACCACGTCGTACCAGTCGCCGCCCACACCGTGCGCGTCGAAGGCGGGCACGTACTGCGCGTGGACCTTCAGTCCGGGGGTGTGCGGCGTGGCGCGCGGGAGCAGGCTGCGCTGGAGCGAGACGACGTGCTCGCGCTCGCGTCCGTAGAGCCGGGCGTTGTCCATGAAGACCGCGGCCATGGCGGCGAGCTGTCCCGCCAGTTCCACATCGGCCCGGTTGAAGGGCGGGCTGTCACCGGCGCGTACGAAGTCGGCGGATCCGAGCAGTACGCCGCGGGCGATCAACGGCACCGCCATGTAACTGTGGACGCCCTGGCGCCGCATCGCCACCGCGGCACTCGCCGTCGGCGCGACGCGCTGGTAGTCCTCCTCGGTCATCCGGCTGACCAGTACCGACTGGCGGTTGCGCAGACAGTGGAGCGTCAGCAGCGTCTCGCGGTAGTGCCTGCGGTCGACCACCTTGCCGACCGGGGAGGGTTCAAGACCTGACAGCGACTCGACGGCCTTGACCGCCATGGCCCGGGTGACCGGCACCCCCGCGCCGGTGACGCGCTCACCCTCCTCGCCCAGGAGCACGGACTCCAGGAGGTCGACGGCCGCCCCGTCGGCCAGCCGGGGGACGCTGAACTCGGCCAGCTCCTGCGCGGTCCGTTCCAGGTCGAGGGAGGTCCCGATCCGCGTGCTTGCCGCATGGAGCCAGCGCAGCCGGGCAGCTGTGGTGAAACGGTCGCCCCGCAGCGGGCCGACGGTGCTCGCGGGGCGGACGTGCAGCCTCCGGGAGGCGATGCCCTGTGCGGCCAGTCGACGGCTCAGGCGTCTCGCTCGGCTTTCGCCGCCGTTCACCGTGCTGACCTCCAGTCGCGTCCGGGGACGCCTTGATGTCTCGACGGTGACTCCGGAAGCAACTCCAGCATCTGCCGACGCTGTCATGTTAGCCAGATCACGGTGATTGCACCCCTGCCGGTGTCACGGCCATCTACAAGGCGGGCCAGGGGCCGGCGACCCGCCGAGCCGGACGGAGGGCGCAGGGCGCGTCCCGCGGGAACGGCAGGGCCCGGCACCGCACGGGTGCCGGGCCACCGGACGTGACGAACCGTCAGCGAAGCAGTACGCCGCCCCCGTCCTCGCCCGTCGCCGCGTTCGGCACCGCGACCAGTCCGAGCTCCGCACCCGAGGCGAGCAGGGGGTGCGAGGGAAGGACCCGCACGGTGTAGCCGTACGGCCCCGTGCGGTCGAGCGCGAGCGGGCCCTCGTACAGCCAGCGGTCCTCCAGATCGTGACCGCCCGCGGGCTTCAGCGGGAAGGTCTGGGCCTCCGCGATCGCGTCGCCGGAGTCGACCCGCCCGGCGACCACCTGCACCTCCACGTCGTCCGGATCGAGACCGCCCAGGGCGATCCGGACCCGGAGCGCCAGGGTCGACCCCAGCTCCGCCGAGCCACCGACGACGGCGTCGGCCGAGGCCTCCACATGGTCGACGGCCACCTGGGGCCAGGCCGCGTGGATCCTGGCCTTCCAGTCGGCGAGCTGCCGCGCCGCCGCGGGATCCAGTGCCTTGCGTGCCTGGGCGGCCGGGGCGTACAGCCGCTCCACGTACTCACGCACCATGCGTCCCGCGAGAACCTTGGGCCCCAGGGTCACCAGGGTGCGGCGGACCATCTCGATCCACCGCTCGGGCAGATCCTCGGCGTTGCGGTCGTAGAAGCGCGGGGCGACCCGCTCCTCGATCAGCGAGTAGAGGGCGTTGGCCTCCAGCTCGTCGCGCCGCTCCTCGTTCGTGGCGGAGCCGTCGGCGGTGGGGATCGCCCACCCGAAGTCCGGCTCGAACCACTCGTCCCACCAGCCGTCGCGTACGGAGAGGTTGAGGCAGCCGTTGAGCGCCGCCTTCATCCCGCTGGTGCCGCACGCCTCCAGCGGGCGCAGCGGGTTGTTGAGCCAGACGTCGCAGCCCGGGTAGAGCTTCTGCGCCATGCCCATGCCGTAGTCCGGCAGGAAGACGATGCGATGGCGCACCCGCGGGTCGTCCGAGAACCGCACCAGTTCCTGGACCAGCCGCTTCCCGCCGTCGTCCGCGGGGTGCGCCTTGCCCGCGACGACGATCTGGATCGGGTGCGTCGGATGGAGCAGCAGCTCCCGCAGCCGGTCGCGGTCGTGCAGCATGAGCGTGAGGCGCTTGTACGAGGGCACCCGGCGGGCGAAGCCGATCGTCAGCACGTCCGGATCGAGCACGTCGTCGATCCAGCCCAGCTCGGCCGTGCCCGCGCCGCGCCTGCGCCAGGAGGCGTAGAGGCGTTTGCGCACCTCGGTCACGAGCTGCTCGCGCAGCCCGCGGCGCAGGTCCCAGATCTCCCGGTCCGGGACGTTGGTCACGGCGTCCCAGCGTCTGGGGGTCCCGGCCCGGCCGCCCTCTTCGCTGCCGACGCCTGCCGTCTCGCCGACCTCAGCGCCCGCCAGCGCGTTCTCCGCACGTTCGGTGCCGAACTTCCTGGCGCCGAGCCGGAGCACCTCGGGCGCGACCCACGTCGGCGCGTGCACCCCGTTGGTCACCGAGGTGATCGGCACCTCGGCGGGGTCGAATCCCGGCCAGAGTCCGGAGAACATCTCCCGGCTGACGGCCCCGTGCAGGGTGGAGACGCCGTTCGCCCGCTGGGCGAGCCGCAGTCCCATCACCGCCATGTTGAAGAGGCCCGGCTCGCCGCCGTTGTAGGTCTCCATGCCGAGCCGGAGGATCCGGTCGACGCCGACGCCCGGCAGTTCACCGTCGTCACCGAAGTGCCGTGCGACCAGCTGGCGTTCGAATCGGTCTATCCCGGCGGGCACCGGGGTGTGCGTGGTGAAGACCGTCCCGGCCCGCACCACTTCCAGGGCGGGGTCGAAGTCGAGGCCGGTCTCGGAGAGCTCACGGATCCGCTCGAGGCCGAGGAATCCGGCGTGACCCTCGTTGGTGTGGAACACCTCGGGGGCGGCGTGCCCGGTCAGCCGGCAGTAGGTCCGCACGGCGCGTACGCCGCCGATGCCGAGCAGCATCTCCTGGAGGAGGCGGTGGTCGCTGCCTCCGCCGTACAGCCGGTCGGTGACATCGCGCTCGCCCGGCGCGTTCTCCTCCACGTCGGAGTCGAGCAGCAGCAGGGGGACGCGGCCGACCTGGGCCTGCCAGATCGAGGCGTACAGCGAGCGCCCGCCGGGGAGGGCGAGCACCACCCGGCTGGGGGTGCCGTCCGCCTCCCGTACGAGAGTGAGCGGCAGTTCGTTGGGGTCGAGGACGGGATAGTGCTCCTGCTGCCAGCCGTCCCGGGACAGGCTCTGGCGGAAGTAGCCGTGCCGGTACAGCAGCCCGACTCCGATGAGCGGGACGCCCAGGTCGCTGGCGGCCTTGAGATGGTCCCCGGCCAGGATGCCGAGCCCGCCCGAGTACTGGGGCAGAGCCGCGGTGACCCCGAACTCGGGTGAGAAGTAGGCGACGGCGGCAGGGAGCTCCGCGCCCTGGGAGAGCTGGTTCTGATACCACCTCGGGCCGTCCAGGTACTCCCGGAGGTCCTCGGACACCTCGGTGAGCCGCCGCAGGAACTGCTGGTCCCCGGCGAGCTCGGCGAGGCGTCCGGCGGACACGGCGCCCAGCAGGCGCACGGGGTCGGCGTCCGCGGGCCGCCAGCCCTCCGGGTCGGCGGCCTGGAAGAGGTTCTGGGTCTCGGTGTGCCAGGACCAGCGCAGGTTGCGGGCGAGGTCGCTGAGCGGTTGCAGGGGTTCGGGGAGGACGGGACGCACGGTGAATCGACGAATGGCCTTCACGTATCCCACCTTTACAGGGGACGTACGGATCCGAGGGGACGCACCACGGTGTGCGTCCTCTCCGTCACCCTCGACGGTAGCGGCGCGCCGCCGTACGCAACCACGGCGCGCGACCGGCTCAGTGGGTCCGGCCCCGGTCGGCACGACCGCCCCCGGCCCGGCTGTTGCACCGTGTGCGCCCTCCCCCGGCCCCCCGGGAGCCACGTCCGTCCCGGGGGTCCCGGGCACCTCATCGGCCCCGGTGGCCGCATGGGCCAGATGCGCACACATCCGTCACGGGCGATATGGCTGATTTCCCCCCGTCGCGCGACCTTGTGGCACTTCGCACCACAGGGAAGGCTGCGGTGGTGCGTCCACGCGCCGGCCGGGGACCGGCGCGCGGCACACAGCGCGTGCACCGAGTGCACCCAGGAGTTAACACGCCGTCGGGTTGGCCGCCCGAAAACGGTGGGAAGGCTTCCCCGGTACTCAGCCCGACACGGCTCGCGCAGCACATCCCAGGTGCCCCCGATCCGAGCACGAATCCCCCGCGCACCTGCCATTCGAGTGCCATTCGAGTGAACGCGGACAGGAGCGGCCATGCACACAGCCCGCCAGCCGACAACTGAGCAGCTACAAAGGACGCAACCCCACCATCGCGGCGCGCGCGGTCAGCCCTTCACGCCCACGCCGCGCCCCGCGCATGCCGAGCTCCAGCCCCCAGGTGATTCCATGATCGGTCGCATTCCCGTCCTGGACGTCCGTCCTCTCGTCGACTGCGGCAGACGGCCGGCCAAAGCCGTCGCAGGTGAGACCTTCCAGGTCAGCGCCACCGTCTTCCGTGAAGGCCATGACGCGGTGGCCGCCAACGTCGTCCTCGCCGATCCGAGCGGACGGCCCGGCCCCTGGACGCCGATGCGCGAGCTCGCTCCCGGCACGGACCGCTGGGGTGCCGATGTCACCCCGTCCACCGAGGGCCACTGGACCTACACCGTCGAGGCGTGGAGCGATCCGGTCACCACCTGGCGCGGAGCTGCGCAGATCAAGATCCCCGCCGGTATCGACACCGAGCTGGTCCTCGCGGAGGGGGCCGAGCTGTACGAACGGGCCGCCGCCGGCGTACCGAAGCGGGACGGGCGCGAGGCGGTTCTGGCCGCCGTCGACGCCCTGCGCGACACGAAGCGGCCGGTGGCCTCCCGGCTCGCCGCCGCCCTCACCCCCGAGGTGGGCGAGGCGCTCGGCCGTCATCCCCTGCGCGAGCTGGTCACCGCCTCCCGCCCGATGCCCCTGACCGTCGAGCGCAGGCGCGCCCTGTACGGCTCCTGGTACGAGCTGTTCCCGCGGTCCGAGGGCGCGAGGCCGGAGCCGGCCGCCCCCGCGAAGCCCGCCCGCAAGCCACGCGCCACGAAGGCCTCCAAGGCCGCCGCGAGCTCTGCGGCCTCCGGCGCCGCTGCGGCTTCCGCGACCTCCGCGGCTTCGAAGAAGCGCGCGGTGGTGAAGGCGGAGCTCCCTCCGCGGCCTCCCCGGATCATCAGCGGCACCTTCCGTACCGCCGCGGAGCGGCTTCCGGCCGTCGCCGCCATGGGGTTCGACGTCGTCTACCTCCCCCCGATCCACCCCATCGGCACCTCTCACCGCAAGGGCCCCAACAACAGCCTCTCCCCCGCGGCCGACGACCCCGGTGTGCCCTGGGCCATCGGTTCGGCCGAGGGCGGTCACGACGCCGTGCACCCCGAGCTCGGCACCCTCGAGGACTTCGACCACTTCGTCGAGACGGCCCGCACCCTGCGGATGGAGATCGCGCTGGACTTCGCGCTCCAGTGCTCCCCGGACCACCCCTGGGTGGCGGAGCACCCCGAGTGGTTCCACCACCGGCCCGACGGGTCCATCGCCTACGCCGAGAACCCGCCGAAGAAGTACCAGGACATCTACCCGATCGCCTTCGACAAGGACCTGGGCGGCATCGTCGCGGAGACCGTGCGCATCCTGCGCTTCTGGATGGACCACGGTGTTCGGATCTTCCGCGTGGACAATCCGCACACCAAACCGGTCATCTTCTGGGAGAAGGTGATCGCCGACATCAACCGCACCGATCCCGACGTGATCTTCCTGGCCGAGGCCTTCACCCGCCCCGCGATGATGCGCACGCTGGCCGCGGTGGGCTTCCAGCAGTCGTACACGTACTTCACCTGGCGTAACAGCAAGCAGGAACTCACCGAGTACGTCCAGGAGCTTTCGGGCGAGAGTTCCTCGTACATGCGGCCCAACTTCTTCGTGAACACCCCCGACATTCTTCCCGGTTACCTCCAGGACGGCGGCCGTCCGGCCTTCGAGGCGAGGGCCGTGCTCGCCGCGACCCTGTCCCCCTCCTGGGGCGTGTACGCGGGCTTCGAGCTGTGCGAGAACACCCCGGTGCATCCCGGGAGCGAGGAGTACCAGGACTCGGAGAAGTACCAACTCAAGGTCAGGGACTGGGAGTCGGCGGAACGTGAGGGCCGCTCGCTGGCACCCCTGATCACCTCCCTCAACCGCATCCGGCGTCGCCACCCGGCGCTCCAGCAACTGCGCGACGTGCACTTCCACTCCGTCGACAACGAGGCGCTGATCGCTTACAGCAAGCGCTGCGGTTCGAACATCGTTCTGGTGGTCGTCAACCTCGACCCTCACCACACCCAGGAGGCCACGGTCTCGTTGGACATGCCGCGTCTCGGCCTCGACCGGCACGAGAGCGTGCCGGTGCGCGACGAGCTCACCGGCGCCACCTATCACTGGGGCAGGACTTTCTATGTGCGTCTGGAGCCGGGTGTGACACCCGCGCACGTCGTCGTTCTGCGACCGTCCCCGCCGACCGGAGGGTCACCCACACCATGATCGTCAATGAGCCCGTCCACGACCTGTTCGAGGACACTCCCGCCAAGGACCGCGATCCCGACTGGTTCAAGCGCGCCGTCTTCTACGAGGTACTCGTCCGGTCCTTCCAGGACTCCAACGGCGACGGCGTCGGCGACCTCAAGGGTCTCACCGCCAAGCTGGACTACCTGCAGTGGCTCGGTGTCGACTGCCTCTGGCTGCCGCCGTTCTTCAAGTCACCGCTGCGCGACGGTGGTTACGACGTCTCCGACTACACCGCGGTACTCCCGGAGTTCGGCGACCTCGCCGACTTCGTGGAGTTCGTCGACGCCTCGCACCAGCGCGGCATGCGCGTGATCATCGACTTCGTCATGAACCACACGAGCGACCAGCACGACTGGTTCCAGCAGTCCCGCACGGACCCGGACGGGCCGTACGGCGACTACTACGTCTGGGCCGACGACGACAAGCAGTTCCCGGACGCGCGGATCATCTTCGTCGACACCGAGACGTCCAACTGGACCTTCGACCCGGTGCGCAAGCAGTACTACTGGCACCGGTTCTTCTCGCACCAGCCCGATCTCAACTACGAGAACCCGGCGGTGCAGGAAGAGATCATCTCCGCTCTCCGCTTCTGGCTGGACCTCGGCATCGACGGCTTCCGCGTCGACGCGGTGCCGTACCTCTACCAGCGTGAGGGCACCAACTGCGAGAACCTCCCCGAGACCCACGGATTCCTCAAGCGGGTCCGCAAGGAGATCGACGCCAACTACCCGGACACGGTGCTGCTGGCCGAGGCCAACCAGTGGCCCGAGGACGTCGTCGACTACTTCGGCGACTTCCCGGCCGGCGGCGACGAGTGCCACATGGCGTTCCACTTCCCGGTCATGCCGCGGATCTTCATGGCCGTACGGCGCGAGAGCCGCTACCCGGTCTCGGAAATCCTGGCGAAGACCCCGGCGATCCCGTCCGGCTGCCAGTGGGGCATCTTCCTGCGCAACCACGACGAGCTCACGCTCGAGATGGTCACGGACGAAGAGCGCGACTACATGTACGCGGAGTACGCCAAGGATCCGCGGATGCGGGCCAACATCGGCATCCGCCGCCGCCTCGCGCCCCTCCTGGACAACGACCGCAACCAGATCGAGCTGTTCACGGCGCTGCTCCTGTCCCTGCCCGGCTCCCCGATCCTCTACTACGGGGACGAGATCGGGATGGGCGACAACATCTGGCTGGGCGACCGCGACGCCGTACGCACGCCGATGCAGTGGACGCCCGACCGCAACGCCGGATTCTCCTCGAGCGACCCGGGACGGCTCTACCTCCCCACGATCATGGACCCGGTCTACGGCTACCAGGTCACCAATGTCGAGGCGGCGATGGCCTCGCCCTCGTCGCTGCTGCACTGGACGCGGCGGATGATCGAGATCCGCAAGCAGAATCCGGCCTTCGGCCTCGGCTCGTACAGCGAACTGCCGTCGTCGAATCCCGCCGTGCTCGCCTTCACCCGGGAGTACAAGGACGATCTCGTGCTGTGCGTCCACAACTTCTCCCGGTTCGCGCAGCCCACGGAGCTCGATCTGCGGGCGTTCAACGGGCGTCATCCGGTGGAGCTGATCGGCGGGGTGCGCTTCCCGGCCGTCGGTCAGTGGCCCTACCTGCTGACTCTCGCGGGGCACGGTTTCTACTGGTTCCGGCTGCGGAAGGAAGCTCCGGTCGGCTGACCGGATCTGACGGACAGTTGACGGCGTCTCACTTTCGGGCGCCACCCGCGGGGCGGTTTCCGCCGCCCCGCACGGGGCACTCTCCCCACATATCGAGCTCTTCCGGGCTCCTGGAGCCCTTCGGGCCCTTCTGTCGAGTCCGTACGGACTTTCCTCACCCGACACGTCCCGCACAGCCGGACAGCCATTGCCGCAATCCGGGACACTCTTCGCATCCTGTGGTGTGCCCGGGGAAAGGACGCGATGCCATGTCGGAGGCTGCATCCACTCGAGTCGCCCTGGCCAAGAGCACAGCGAGAATCGCAAAGAGAAGAACGAACACGCGGACGACGGCGCTTCTCCCGTCGCTCACGCCCCTGCTCCACGAATGGCTCCCCCGGCAGCGGTGGTTCGCGGGCAAGGGACGGCCGGTCACCGGCTTCTCCCTCGTGGCGGCGACCGAGATACTGCCTCTGGACACCGCCGGTGCGGGCCCCGGACTGCTTCATCTGCTCGTCCGGGCCCACCAGCCGGACACGGCCGCCCAGGCGCACGGCGACTGCTACCAACTCCTGCTCGGCGTACGCACCGCCCTGCCCACGCGGCTGGCCGCGGCCCGGATCGGCCAGGTCACGGACGGCCCGCTGGCGGGACGCACCCTGTACGAAGGGCTGCACGACCCGCGCGTCGCCGATCTCCTGCTGGAACGGCTCCGTCGCCCCGGGACCCTCGGTCCGCTCCGCTTCGACCGGGCGGCACCGATCCCCTCGGGGCTCGCTCCCCGTTTCCTGGACACCGAGCAGTCCAACTCCTCGCTCGTCTACGGCGACGCCTACATCCTGAAGATCTTCCGCCGGGTCTTCCCCGGCGCGAACCCCGATCTGGAGCTGCCGCTCGCGCTCAGCCGTGAGGGCTGCGGGCGGGTGCCGGCTCCGGTCGCGTGGTTCGAGGCGTCGACGCCCGACACGGCCACCGGGGAGCAGCTCACCCTCGGGGTGCTGCAGCCGTTCCTGCGCGGTGCGCAGGACGGATGGCAGCTCGCCCTCGCGTCACTCGGCGCGGGGTGCGACTTCGTGCCCGAGGCGCATGCGCTGGGCAGGGCCACGGCGGAGGTGCACACGGCGCTGGCCGCCGCTCTGCCGACACCCGCTCTCGCCCACGCGCAGACCAGGCACCTGGTGGCGGGGATGGTCGAGCGGCTGGAGGCGGCCGCGCAGGCGGTTCCGGCACTCGTGCCCTACGTACCGGGTCTGCGTACCGCCTTCGACGCCGTCACCGCCCTGGGGCACACGGGCCGCAGCTGGGCCGCCCAGCGGGTCCACGGTGATCTGCATCTGGGCCAGACACTGCGCGGGCCCGACGGTTTCTGGTCACTGATCGACTTCGAGGGCGAACCGGCCAAGCCGCTGCCGGAGCGCCGCAGCCCGCAGCCCCCGGTGCGCGATGTCGCGGGGATGCTCCGCTCCTTCGACTACGCGGCCCGCTCGCACCGCCCGTGGAATCCGGAGTGGGCCGCCCGCTGCCGCGCCGCGTACTGCGAGGGCTACGCACGGGGCTCGGGAACCGATCCGCGCAGCGAGCCGGAACTGCTGCGCGCCCATGAGACCGACAAGGCGGTGTACGAGGTGCTGTACGAGGCCCGGCACCGCCCCGACTGGCTGCCGGTTCCGATGGCCGCCATCCAGCGCCTGGCCACGACGACCGCGTGAGCCCGGCACCCGCACCCCTTCCCTCCGTCCTCACCTCACCTCCTAGGAGGCAGTCCCTGTGACCGCCCGCAAGCCGTCCCGCAAGTCGTCCGAGCCCATCGAGGTCCCGGCCGCTCCCCAGCCGGTCACCACCGAGATCACCGCCCCCCAGCCGGTCACGGCCGATATCAAGGCCCCGTCCAACGCGCCGGCCGAGCCTGTTACCGCAGCACCCGCGACCCCTGCTGCCCCCACGGCCCCGGCAGCCCCCGCGAAGCGCTCCCGGGCCAAGCAGCGGGCATCCGCCGTCGGCGCAGCCGGCGCCACCGACGCGGCCAAGGCCGACGCCACCGCCGCGACCCCGCCCCGCCCCCGTCGCGGCGGCGGCAGCAAGGGCGTCCTGCCCGCGACCGCCCTGGACGACGGGGACCGGGCCCGGCTGCTCGCCGGTGAGCACCACGCCCCGCACGACCTGCTCGGCGCGCACGTGACCCGCGGCGGGGTGGTGTTCCGTGCGCTGCGTCCGTTCGCACGCTCCGTGTCCGTCCTGGCGAAGGGTCTGCGGGCGGAACTGCAGAGTGACGGCGACGGATTCTTCTCGGGCGTGCTCCCCACGCCGGCCGTCCCCGAGTACCGGCTGCTGGTCGCGTACGAGGACAACGAGATCGAGGTGGAGGACCCGTACCGCTTCCTGCCCTCCCTCGGCGAGCTCGATCTGCACCTGATCGGCGAGGGCCGTCACGAGGAGCTGTGGACGGCGCTCGGTTCGCAGCCGATGGAGCACCAGGGCGTCGCGGGCACGCGCTTCACCGTCTGGGCGCCGAACGCGCGCGGGGTCCGCGTCACGGGTGACTTCAACTTCTGGGATGGCACCGGCTTCCCGATGCGTTCGCTGGGCTCGACCGGCGTATGGGAGCTGTTCGTCCCGGCGATCGGCGAGGGCACCCTGTACAAGTTCGACATCTGCCGCCCGGACGGTTCGCACACCCAGCGCTCCGACCCGATGGCCCGCTACGCGGAGGTGCCGCCCGCGAACGCGTCGGTGGTCACCGCCTCGCACCACGAGTGGCAGGACAGCGACTGGATGGCGCACCGGGGCGACCGCCCGGTGCACGAGGCCCCGTTCTCCGTGTACGAGGTCCATCTGCCGTCCTGGCGACCGGGACTGAACTACCGTCAGCTCGCCACGCAGCTGCCCGCGTACGTGAAGGACCTCGGCTTCACGCACGTCGAGCTGATGCCGGTCTCGGAGCACCCCTTCGGCGGCTCCTGGGGCTACCAGGTCACCGGCTTCTACGCGCCGACGTCCCGCATGGGCACTCCGGACGACTTCCGCTTCCTGGTCGACGCGCTGCACGCGGCGGGCATCGGCGTCCTCATGGACTGGGTGCCGGCGCACTTCCCCCGCGACGACTGGGCGCTCGCGGAGTTCGACGGCCGCCCGCTGTACGAGCACTCCGACCCGAACCGGGCGGCGCACCCGGACTGGGGCACCCTGGAGTTCGACTACGGCCGCAAGGAGGTCCGCAACTTCCTGGTCGCCAACGCCACGTACTGGTGCGAGGAGTTCCACATCGACGGCCTGCGGGTCGACGCCGTCGCCTCCATGCTCTACCTCGACTACTCCCGCGAGGACGGCCAGTGGTCGCCGAACGAGCACGGGGGCCGGGAGAACCTGGATGCGGTCGCCTTCCTCAAGGAGATGAACGCGACGGTCTACCGGCGTAATCCCGGTGTCGTCACGATGGCGGAGGAGTCCACGGCCTGGGACGGCGTCACCCGCGCCACGGAACACGGCGGCCTGGGCTTCGGACTCAAGTGGAACATGGGCTGGATGCACGACTCCCTCGTGTACATGTCCAAGGAGCCCATCCACCGCAAGTACCACCACAACGAGATGACCTTCTCGATGGTGTACGCGTACAGCGAGAACTACGTGCTGCCGATCTCGCACGACGAGGTGGTGCACGGCAAGCAGGCCCTGGTCAGCAAGATGCCCGGCGACTGGTGGCAGCGGCGCGCCAACCACCGCGCCTACCTGGGCTTCATGTGGGCCCATCCCGGCAAGCAACTCCTCTTCATGGGGCAGGAGTTCGCGCAGGGAGCGGAGTGGTCCGAGGGCCACGGCCCGGACTGGTGGCTGCTCGACGAGACGTACGAGGCCTCCGGCGACCACCGCGGCGTACGGACCCTGGTCACGGACCTCAACGCGGTGTACGGGGCGCTGCCGGCGCTGTGGCAGCGCGACACGGACCCGGGGGGCTTCTCCTGGATCGACGGCGGCGCGGCGGAGGACAACGCGTTCGCGTTCCTGCGCTACGACGCGGACGGCTCGCCGCTGCTGGCGGTCTCGCACTTCTCACCGGTGGTGCGGCACGACTACCGGCTGGGCGTACCGGGAGGCCCGGAGGCCTGGGTGGAGATCCTGAACACGGACGCGGCCCGGTACGGCGGCAGCGACGTGCGCAACGAGGATCCGCTGAAGCCGGAGGAGGTGCCGGCCCACGGCAGGGAGACGAGCGTGACGCTGACGCTGCCGCCGCTGGCGACGGTGTGGTTCCGGCCGGCCTGACAGCCGCAACGACTCGGAGACGGGGCCCCGCGGCCGAACCGCGAGGGCCCCGTCCCTCACCGCTCACCGCTCACCGCTTCAGTCGCCCGTCACCCCGTCGGTCCGCTCCCGCAGCAGGTCGGCGTGGCCGTTGTGGCGGGCGTACTCCTGGATCATCAGCAGGTATACCCAGCGCAGACTCAGGGGGCGTCCGCCCGTGGACGTGAAGACCTCGTCGAGGCCGTGCCCCGCCACCGCCGCGTCGCAGGCGGCGACTTCGGCCCGGAAGAGTGCGAAGTCCCTCTCGGCGCCGGCCGGGTCCGCCCCGTCGAGTCCCTCGTTCCCGTCCGAGGGGCCCGCATGGACGTCACCGATGCCCTCACCCCTGAACTGCCTGCGGAACCACCAGCGTTCGACTTCCGCCAGGTGCCGGACCAGGCCGAGGAGCGAGAGGTCCGAGGGCTCCACGGCCGTCCGGGCCAGCTGCTCCGGATCCAGTCCGGCGCACTTGGCCAGCAGGGTCTCCCGGTGCCGGGTCAGCCAGCCCTCCAGCATGCGGCGTTCGTCCAGCGTGCCCAGGCTGCCGAGCTGCGCCGTACGCTCCACCTGCGGTGCGGTCCATGTCATGGACTCATCCTCCGTACGGCCGCGCACGGGCACCAGCAGGCGCGCCTCGTCCGGCCGGATACGCTCCCGCCCATGACACAGCCCACGCCTTCCGCGGCACCGACCGCCGCGTCACCGGCCGGCCCGAAGCATCTATGGGGCATCGCCACCGCCTCGTTCGTCGTCTTCCTCGCCGCCTGGGCCCTGAGCTGGATCAAGGCGTACGCGGTCAACGACGACCTGCCCAACGCCTGCGGCGAGGTGCGCAGACAGGTCTTCCCGCCGGAGGTGACGTGCGTATCCGCAAGCGGCGCGGTCACCGGCGCGAACGCGGGATGGATCGAGGTCCTCTTCTTCGCCTCGTTCGCGGTGGCGGTCCTGTTCGGGACCCTCGCTCTCGCGGTGGCCATGGCCGTCCGCAGGAAGTGACGCGGGGGCCGCCGACCCGTGCGCGGACGTCTAGTCGCCGCGCACGATCTGCCGGGCCACCTGCCCGCGCGCGTCGGCGAGTTCCGCGGCGATTCGTTGCTCCCGGTCGTCGTCCGTCACCACGGCCGCGGGCGTGACCGCGCCGGCGAGCAGGCACTCACGGCGCAGATGTGTCGGCGGATGGGTGTCGTCGACGCTGTGCCCCCTCCGCGCACCGACCCGCCTCCGCCTCTCGTACTCGTGCTCCGGGATCGACTCCATGTGTGCGGCGAGCAGCTCCCACAGGCCGTCCGTGCGCTCCTCGGCCCGGCCGGTTCCGCGCGGGCGGGTGCGGAGCCTGTTGCTCTCGCGCCGCACGGTGATGACGGCCGAGTCCGCGACGAGGAGCCGGTCCAGCAACGCCACGGCCGCTTCGGTGGAACCGGCGCGGGCAGCAACGGAGTCGGCGAGGTACTCGGCACGCTGCTTGGAACGCAGGGTCAGCTGGTCGAGCAGCATCAGCACGCCCAGGACCAGCGACCGGGGCACCAGGTAGACCAGGTTCGCCAGCATCTCGAGCGGAGCCGGATCCTCGGTCGGCAGGAGGTAGTAGTGCCAGACGGTCAGCGAACGGTACGCGGTCCCGAAGACGATTCCGCGCCGGGTGTCACCGTTGCTGTAGTGCCCCAGCTCATGGCCCAGCACGGCGATCCTCTGCTGGGGTCCGAGCGTCTCCCACAGGGGAACACCCAGGGTCAGCAGGCGGCGGCCGCGTACTCCGCAGGTCCGCACGCTCGCGTTGAAGTCGCCGTCGACCGCGATCACGTCCACGCTCCTGGTGCCGGCCACCCGGGCGATCTCGTCGATGAGCCCGTACAGTGCGGGCGCATCGGTGCGGTACAGCAGCAACCCGTCCTTGGGCAGTCGGGGGAAACGCGGCCGCAGGGTCCACGCCAGCGCCAGGAAGAAGAGCCCCGCCACCACGGGGCCCGGGCTGCCCCATCCGCCCACCACGCACCAGATGCCCCCTGCGGCCAGGGCCACGGTCACGCCGTGGACCACGAGTGCGATCCCGTAGGCGAGGAGAGCCGGCCGGTCCTTCCCCGGGCGCAGCGTCCCGCCCGCGCTCACTTCGGCGAGCAGCCGCTCGCCGTGCCGGCGGGCGAGGGTACGGCGCACCCGCGCGAGCCGGCCCTGCTGTTCCTCCTCCGGCCCCAAGGGGTCCACGTTCCAGTCGCAGTCACCGCACCAGGCCGGAAACCGGCTGTCCACCCTGATCCCGGATCCGCACTCCGGGCACTGCTGAGTTGTCTCTCCTGCGTGTGTGCGCACCGGAGCCCGCTCCCCATCCCCACGGCCTCTCCCCGAGGCCACCCGTTTCCGACCCGGCGAAGCTGATCACGTGGCCGGAACCGAGTAAAGCCCGAGCGCCCCCTACACCGCCGCGAACACGTCCTCCAGCTCCTGGAGCAGGCGGCGCTTGGGGCGGGCGCCGACCATCGACTTCACCGGTTCGCCGCCCCGGAACACCATCAGCGTCGGCATCGACAGCACCGCGTAGCGGCTCGTGATGCCGGGATTGGCGTCCACGTCCAGCTGGACGATCTTGATGCGGCCGGTCTCCTCCGCCGCGATCGCGCTGAGCACCGGGGCGAGCTGGCGGCAGGGGCCGCACCAGTCCGCGGTGAATTCGACCAGGACCGGGAGGTCCGCTCCCAGGACCTCCTCGTCGAATGTCGTGTCGGTGACCTCGGCGACACCTTCTGCGTGGATCATCTGTCATCCTCCCAGTTCACATCGTGGTTCGGGGCCGCCGGGCCGCTCGGCCTCCGCCTCCAGTTCGGCGCGTGCCAGCTGTGCGCCCACCTCCGTACGGACCGTCCGCAGCTGCCCGATGAGCGAGTCGAGCTCGTCGAGCTTGCGGCGGTACACGGCCAGGGACGCGGGGCAGGCGTCGCCCGCCGGGTGGCCGGCGCGCAGGCAGTCGACGAAGGGGCGGGTCTCCTCCAGGTCGAACCCGAAGTCCTGGAGGGTCCGGATCTGCTGGATCAGCCGCAGGTCGCCCTCGTCGTACGTGCGGTAGCCGTTGTCCGCGCGGCGTGCGTGCAGCAGGCCTCGCGACTCGTAGTACCGCAGCGTCCGTGTTGTCGTCCCGGCGCGTTCGGCCAGTTCCCCGATTCGCATACGGCGACGGTAATCCTTGACGTCGGCGTCAAGGCAAGGGACCGGACGGGAAGGGGCGCCCGGCCTGTCGGGAAGTTGAAGCGGCCAGGGCCATTGACGGCCGCCCCCGGTGCATCTAAATACCTTTTGAGAGCGCTCTCAAAAGCAACCTTCCCAGCACCCCCACCGGAGGTTCCCTTGCGTACGAGCCGCACCGTCCCCCACAGACGTACGACCGTCCTCTCCGCCCTCACCGCCCTGGCCCTCACCCTCGCCGGGGTGATCACCGTCGCCGGATCCGGGCCCGCACGCGGTGATGTGCCGACCACCCCCGGGTGGAACCTGCAGTGGAGCGACGACTTCAACGGCGCGAACCGCAGCCTGCCGTCCTCCGCGAACTGGCAGATCGACACAGGTCACGGCTACCCCGGCGGCCCCGGCAACTGGGGCACCGGGGAGATCCAGAACTACACCGCGAGCCCCGACAACGTCAGCCTCGACGGCAGCGGCAACCTCCGCATCACCCCGCTACGCGACGGCGCGGGCAACTGGACCTCCGGCCGCATCGAGACCAGGAGGGCGGACTTCAAGGCACCGGCCGGCGGCACCCTGCGCATCGAGGGCCGCGTCCAGATGCCGAACGTCACCGGCAACGCGGCCCTGGGCTACTGGCCCGCCTTCTGGGCACTCGGCTCCCCGTACCGCGGCAACTACTGGAACTGGCCGGGCATCGGCGAGTTCGACATCATGGAGAACGTCAACGGGATCAACTCCGTCTGGGGCGTACTGCACTGCGGGGTCAACCCGGGCGGCCCCTGCAACGAGACCACCGGCCTCGGCGCCAGCCGCACCTGCCCCGGCGCGAGCTGCCAGTCCGCCTTCCACACGTACCGCTTCGAGTGGGACCGCGCCGTCACCCCCAACGCCCTGCGCTGGTACGTGGACGGCCAGCTCTTCCACAGCGTCACCCAGAGCCAGCTGGACGCGGGGACATGGGCGAACATGACGAACCACGCCGGGTACTTCCTCCTGCTGAACCTCGCGATCGGCGGCGCCTTCCCGAACGCGCTCGGCGGCTCGACCCCGACCGCCGAGACGGTGCCGGGCCGGCCCATGCTGGTGGACTACGTGGGCGTCTGGACCAAGGGCGGCGGCGGAACCACCGACCCGCCCACGGACCCGCCGTCCGGCTCCTCCACCCTCGCCCTGCGCAGCGCCGGAGGCCTGGGCGCCGCCCAGTCCGCCGCCTCGTCGGTGACGGTCGCCTCGGCGGGCGGCGGCAACTACGACGGCACCCCGCACAGTCCGCAGACCTTCACCGCGACGGGCATCACCCGGGCGTACGACGGTGGCGCCACCCAGTTCGACGTGTTCGCGGACTCGGGCACCACCGTCGCCAACGGGCAACAGGTGAGGGTGAGTTACGACCGCACAGGTGACGGGACCTGGGACCGCACGGAGACGTACAACTACTTCGCCACCGATCCCGTCAACGGGTACGAGCACTACACCCAGGCCAAGGGCCTCAAGTCCTCCACCGGCAGCCACGGCAACCTGGCCAACGGCACGGTGAAGGTCGAGATCTGGAACGCCATCGGCAACGGTACGGGCACCGTCGGCGTCGGTAACCAGTCGGTCGTCCACATCCCGTTCGGCTGATCAGCGGTCAGGAGGCCCTGAGGTAACAGGTGTAGGAGCCGGTAACCGTCGTCTCCGACACTCCTCCGCTGACACTGAACACCAGGTCGGAGGCGCCGACGAAACTGAAGCCCTCCGCGTAACGGCCGCCGCGCCGCCAGTCCGCCGGCGCGGCGGCAGACGCCCGCTCGCACTGCGCCCTGCCGTACCCCTCGGCGCTTCGGTCCTCCTGCTTCCCCGGGAAGGTCCGGTCCACCTTCACCTGGGCCAGTACCCGCAGTTCGTGCGTGCCCTTGCAGTCGACGGGCCGTACGACCACCGTGGAGCCGAGCCCCGTGTCACTGGTGGTGGCGCACCGGCCCTTCTTGAGCGTGGCGACGGGAGCCAGCGCCGTGCGGGCGTCCACGACCGGCTCGCCGCCGCTGTCCGGGCCCTTGCCCTTCACCGGCTTGCCGAAGGCACTGAGCTCGTACGCCGCGTGCAGCCGCTTCACATGGACGAGGGCCATCCGCTCGTGCAGACGGGCCAGGACGGGCCCGAGGTCGGCGGATGCCGAGGCCAGGCGCCCGTCCGCGTCCAGACGCACCGTCAGCTGGACGGGGTCCGTTCCCCAGTCGCTCTGCAGGCTCTGGAGGTCACGGGGGAGCACCTCCGCGGCGACCTCGGGAAGCACGGTCACCCGGTACACCCGGCTGCCGTCCGCCCGGCGCTCGGGCTTCTCCCTGGGAATCACCCGCGGGACGATGTCGGCGAGGGTCCCGCTGTACGGGGCCACGTCGCCGGCGGCACGCGCCGCGATCACACCGGTGGTCTCGCCGAGTTCGTTGACAGCTTCGGGGGTGTACTTCAGCCAGGCGGAGTCGCCGTTGCGGACGTAGACGTCGTCCTCGGCGGTGGCCATGGTCTGCTCGCCGTCGGGGGCCGATCCCTGGAGGAGCTCCAGGTCCGTCTCCGGGAAGCGCGGGTTCGCCGTGAGGCCGAGCTTCGCGAGCGACGTCCCCCGCTCGTAGTCCTGGCTCCCCTTCGCCCGGTGCACGGCGTCGCCGCCCGCCGCCCCGTAGGTCAGCGTCGACAGGAAGGCGGCGGTGCCCGCGTCACGGGTGGCGTCCGTCGCCGCCTGGAACTGCTCGGCGAGCGGCAGCCCGTAGACCGTCCTCCCCGGGGCGGGCTGCTCCGGGGCGCCGCATCCGGCCATGGCGATGAGAGCCGGCAGCAGCAGTGCGCCTGCGGCTCCCCGGTGTCGTGCGGTCTTCAGTGTCCCCACCCCTTGTGCCTGGTCAGGACACTTCTTGCGCCTGTTCAGGACAGCGATACTGCTCGGACCTGCCGCACGGCACCAGCACGGAATGATCACGCTGTCCCCACTCCCGTCGCGGGACATGCGCGAGCGGCCGGTACGGGAGGTCCCGTACCGGCCGCTCCGGTCGCTCGTTACGCCTTCACCAGCGAGGGCTGCTCCTCGCCGCCGTCCCTGGTGCCGGGGACGGGTGCTTCCGGGACGTGCGGCTCGGCGGGGCCCTCGTCCACGATCATCTTCTCGTCGAACGGCAGATAGCCGGAGAGGACCTCGTCCACCCGCGCCCGGTCGATCTCCTTGGTCCAGGTGCCGACCAGCACCGTCGCGACCGCGTTGCCCGCGAAGTTCGTCAGGGCGCGGGCCTCGCTCATGAAGCGGTCGATGCCGACGATCAGGCCGACGCCGTCGACCAGTTCGGGGCGGTGGGACTGCAGGCCGCCCGCGAGGGTGGCCAGTCCGGCGCCGGTGACGCCCGCGGCACCCTTCGAGGCGATCACCATGAAGATCAGCAGCGAGATCTGCTCGCTGATGCTCAGCGGGTCGCCCGTCGCGTTGGCGATGAAGAGCGAGGCCATCGTCAGGTAGATCGCGGTGCCGTCGAGGTTGAAGGAGTAGCCGGTCGGCACGGTGATGCCGACGACGGGCTTGCTGATGCCCATGTGCTCCATCTTCGCGATCAGCCGCGGCAGGGCCGACTCGGAGGAGGAGGTGGAGAGGATCAGCAGGAACTCACGGCCCAGGTACTTGAGCAGGGAGAAGATGTTGACCCCCGCCACCACCCGCAGGATCGCGCCCAGGATCACGAACACGAAGAGCGCGCAGGTGACGTAGAAGCCGACCATGATGATCGCGAGGGACTTCAGCGCGTCCACGCCGGTCTCGCCGACCACCGCCGCGATCGCTCCGAACGCGCCCACCGGGGCCGCCCACATGATCATGGCGAGGATGCGGAACACGAGGCGCTGGATGTGGCCGATGCCGCGCAGGACCGGTTCGCCGGCCGAACCCATGGCCTGCAGGGCGAAGCCCGCGAGCAGGGCGATGAGCAGGGTCTGCAGGACCTCGCCCTCGGTGAAGGCCGAGACCATGGTGGTCGGGATGACACCGAGCAGGAAGTCCACCGTGGACTCGCTCGCCCCCGCCGCCTGCTCCTCACCGGCGGCGCGTGCCGCGTCGGTGAGGTGGAGGCTGGAGCCGGGCTCCAGGATGTTGCCGACGACCAGGCCGATGGCCAGGGCGACGGTCGACATCACCAGGAAGTAGCCGAGTGCGAGACCGCCGACGGCACCGACCTTGGCGGCCTTGCGTACGGAGCCGACGCCCAGCACGATCGTGCAGAAGATGATCGGCGAGATCATCATCTTGATGAGGTTGACGAACCCGGTGCCGATGGGCTTGAGCTCCACGGCCACACCCGGCGCGATGAAGCCGACCGCGATGCCCAGCACCACGGCGGCGATCACAGCCAGGTAGAGATAGTGCGTTCGGTCCCGTCGTGCGACTTTCTCTGCCACGGTGGTCTCCTCGGGGTTTGCGGTCGCTCCCCCGTCCCAGGGGGCCCCGGTGACTATTCACTTCCCTGTGACCGCGGTCACCCTTGCGTTCATATCGTTCACGGACGCTTTCGAGCCACCTTGGGCCGGTGGTTCCCGCCGTGCAGACTGGGGGCCATGCGCCTGTCCCGTACGCTCCCCCGCAGTCTGGCCGGCCAGCTCTTCGCGATGCAGGCCCTGCTCGTGGCCGCCGTCGTGGCCGGGTGCGCCTTCTTCGCGTACGCCTCCGGCCGCGCGCAGGCGGAGGAGACCGCGGACCGGCAGGTACGGGCCGCCGCCCTCGCCATGGCCGGATCCCCGTCCGTGCGGGAAGCGATCCGTACGCCGGACCCCACGGCCGTGCTCCAGCCGTACGCGGAGCGGGTCCGCGCGGACACCGGGATCACCTTCGTCACGATCATGGATCCGAACCGGGTGCGGTGGACCCATCCGCACCCCTCGGAGATCGGCAGGACCTTCATCGGGAACACCGCCCCGGCCCTGCGCGGTGAGACCTTCACGGAGACGTACACCGGCACCCTGGGGCCGTCGATACGGGTCGTCACACCGATCCGTGACGGGGGCCGGATCGTCGGCCTGGTCAGCGCCGGCATCACCGTCGACCGGGTCTCCAACCAGGTACGCGAACAGCTGGGCGCCCTGGGCATGGCGGCGGGAGCGGCGCTGGCGCTCGGCGGGCTCGGCACGTACGTGATCAACGCCAGGCTGCGCCGGCACACGCACGGGATGAACGCCCGCGAGCTGGGCCGGATGCACGACTACCACGAAGCCACCCTGCACGCGGTGCGTGAAGGGCTGCTGATGCTGGACGGACAGCGCCGGATCGCGCTGATCAACGACGCGGGCCGGGAGCTGCTGGGACTGGCCCCGGGGTCGGTCGGGCGGAAGGTCGACGAGCTCGCCCTGCCCCCGCCGCTGACCGGGGCCCTGCTGGCGTCCGAGCCGCGGGTCGACGAGGTCCATCTGACCTCGGACCGGGTCATCGTCCTCAACACCAGCCCCGTCGTGGGCGGGGAGAAGCGGGGCACGGTGGTGACGCTGCGGGACCACACGGAGCTGCAGGCCCTGTCGGGCGAGCTCGACTCGGAGCGCGGCTTCACGCAGGCGCTGCGCTCGCAGGCGCACGAGGCGGCCAACCGGCTGCACACCGTGGTGTCGCTGATCGAACTGGGCCGGGTCGAGGAGGCGGTCGACTTCGCGACGGCGGAGCTGGAGCTGGCGCAGGTCCTGACCGACCGGGTCGTCGGGGCGGTCGCCGAGCCGGTGCTGGCCGCGCTGCTGCTCGGCAAGGCGGCGCAGGCCAATGAGCGCGGTGTGGAGCTCGTCCTCGCGGAGGACAGCCTGATCGACGACGGGGCGCTGCCACCGGATCTCGCGCCGCGTGACCTGGTGACGGTTCTGGGCAATCTGATCGACAACGCGGTGGACGCGGCGTCGGAGACGGGAGCGGGGGGCGGCGGCGTGCCCGTACCCGCCCAGCGCGGCGCGACGCGGCCACGGGTCACCGTCACCGCGCTCACCGACGACGGTGAGCTGCTGCTGAGGGTCGCCGACACGGGGCCCGGAGTCGGCCCGGACGACGTGGACGAGGTGTTCCGGCGCGGCTGGACGACGCACGGCGCGGACCGCGGGCTCGGGCTGGCGCTGGTGCGGCAGGCGGTCCTGCGCAACGGCGGGACGGTGGTCCTGGGCCGGGGGCAGGACGGCGGCGCGGAGTTCACGGTGCGGCTGCCCCTGACCGGCCGGCCGGCGCAGGCGGTCCGGGCATGATCCGGGTGCTGGTCGTGGAGGACGACCCGGTGGCGGCCGACGCCCATCAGCTGTACGTGGGCAGGGTCCCCGGCTTCGAGGTCGCCGCCGTCGCGCACACCCGGGCGGAGGCCGTGCGGGCGCTGGACCGGATGCCGGTGGATCTGCTGCTGCTCGACCTGTACCTGCCCGACGGACACGGACTCCAGCTCCTGCGGGCCCTGCGGGCGGCCGGGCACGGTGCGGATGTCATCGCGGTGACGTCGGCACGGGATCTGGCGGTGGTGCGGGAAGGCGTGTCGCTCGGGGTCGTGCAGTACGTGCTGAAGCCGTTCACGTATCCCACCCTCCGCGACCGGCTCGTGCGCTACGCCGAGTTCCGGGCGGCGGCCGGCGAGGCGAGCGGCCAGGAAGAGGTGGACCGGGCGCTGGGCGCGCTGCGGATCGCCGACCCGGCAGCGCTGCCCAAGGGGCTGAGCGGTCCGACGCTGGAAGCGGTGACCCGGGCCCTGCGGGAGTCCCCGGACGGAGTGACGGCGGCGGCCGCCGGGGAGGAACTGGGGATCTCCCGGATCACCGCACGCCGGTATCTGGAGCATCTGGTGACGGCCGGCCGCGCCGAGCGCCGGCCGAGCTACGGCCATGTGGGGCGGCCAGAACTGCGGTACCGGTGGGTGGCTGAAACTCGCTGACCGCACGGAGACCTGGAAACGGCCCTCCTAGGAGGATCATACGAAGGGTGAACTGTTAGGAACAGCCTGTAGCCAGGCCGTTCCCGTGCTCCTACGGTGGGGCCGTGCAACCCACTCCGCCCTTCAATGCCCCCGCCGCGCGCCGCCTGCGCGAGGCACTGGGAATGGCTCCCGGCCATGTTGCGTACGGGCTCGGCGCCCAGTACGGACTCCAGATCACCGCCGAGACCGTGATGGCCTGGGAGCGCGGTGTCGCCCTGCCCGGCGAACGCGAACTCATGGCGCTCGCCGGTGTGCTGTGGTGCGCGCCCGGTGAACTGCTGGCCGCCGCAATCACGTTGCGCGAGCACCGGCTGGCCCGGGACATCACCGTGGACGACCTCGCGCGGGAGCTCGGGATGACCGGTGCCTCGTATCTGCGGATGGAGGAGTCGGGCCGCTGGCGCGGCAACGAACGCCAGGCCATGGCGCTCTGCGAGGCCCTGGACATGTCGGCCGCGCAGTTCGTCACGGCGACCGGCCGCAACGAGGAGATGGCGGAGCTGCTGAACAGGGCGGTGACGACGCGCTGGCAGGCGTACGTCCGGCCGGTGGCCAAGCTCGTGCCGCTGGACCGGGTCCTGGTGCAGGACGTACTGGAGCAGCTGCAGACCGACTACCAGGCCCTGATGGTGACGACGCTGAGCTGGGACAGCACGGGCCGGGAGCGGTCCGGGGCGTCGGGCGACGCCGGGCGGGCGTTCCTGGACCGGGTGGTCGAGCAGTTCTGGCGCACGGCGGGCATCTGAGGCTGCCCGTGCCGCGTTCCGGTGATCGGAACGCGGCTCCGGCCTGAGGACGGGCCGGCCCCGTTCCGGTCAGAAGACCGACTCGGCCTCGTACATGCGGTCGCTGGGCACGGTCTTCAGGCGGGTGACGGCGTCGGCGAGCGGCACCATGGCGATGTCGGAGCCGCGCAGGGCCGTCATCCGGCCGAAATCACCGCGGTGGACGGCCTCCACCGCGTTCCACCCGAAGCGGGTCGCGAGCACCCGGTCGTACGCGGTCGGCGTGCCGCCGCGCTGCACATGGCCGAGAATGACCGGCCGGGCCTCCTTGCCGAGCCGCCTCTCCAGCTCGACGGCGAGGCGGTTGCCGATGCCCTGGAAGCGCTCGTGGCCGAACTGGTCGATCTCGCCCTTGGCGTACGCCATCGAGCCCTCGGCCGGGTGCGCGCCCTCGGCGACGCAGATGACGGCGAACTTCTTGCCGCGCGAGAAGCGCTCCTCGACCATCTTGACCAGGTCCTCGACCTGGAAGGGCCGCTCCGGGAGGCAGATCCCGTGGGCACCGCCGGCCATTCCGGACTCCAGCGCGATCCAGCCCGCGTGGCGGCCCATCACCTCGACGACCATGACCCGCTGGTGCGACTCGGCGGTCGTCTTGAGGCGGTCTATGGCCTCGGTGGCGACGCCCACGGCCGTGTCGAAGCCGAAGGTCCGGTCGGTGGCGGAGATGTCGTTGTCGATCGTCTTCGGGACGCCCACGACGGGCATCCCGGCGTCCGACAGCATCCGGGCGGCCGTGAGCGTGCCCTCGCCGCCGATCGGGATGAGGGCGTCGATGCCGTAACGACGGGACAGCTCCTCGCAGTTCTCGGCGGCCTCGCGCAGCCGGTCGCGCTCCAGCCGGGCGGAGCCGAGGATCGTGCCGCCGCGTGCCAGGATGCCGCTCACCGCGTTGAGGTCGAGGGGCCGGAAATGCCCGTCGAGCAGGCCCTTGAACCCGTCCTCGAAACCGATGACTTCATCGCCGTGACCCACGACGGCACGGTGCACGACCGACCGGATCACGGCGTTGAGGCCTGGGCAGTCGCCGCCTGCGGTGAGAATTCCGATGCGCATCGTGCTCTGTCTCCTGCTCGCTGGGGCCATGCATTTCGGGGGCTGCTCGACAAACCCCCGTACCGTGAGCCACGACGATTGTCCCACGCCCGGTCCGGCACTCGCGCTTCCGACTGCTCCGGTCCCACGCGTACGACACTTCCGGCGCGGGGCGCCACGGGGTCGGGCCCGCCCCGTGCAGGGGCCCGCCGCGGCCCGTGCACGGGTACCGCCCGGCGGGCGATTTACCCGTCCCCGTAGGTATCGTCAAGAGGGCAATGCCAGCCAGCCAGGACGGGAGAGCACGCGTGGCGCGCAGCGTGTACGTGACCGGGATCGACCGGGGAGACGGCCGACAGGTCGTCGATCTGGGAGTCATGGAGCTACTGACGCGTCAGGTGGACCGGGTCGGGGTCTTCCGTCCGCTGGTCCATGACGGACCCGACCGGCTGTTCGAGCTGCTGCGGGCCCGCTACCGGCTCTCGCAGAGCCCGGAGACCGTCTACGGGCTGGACTACCACGAGGCGTCCGCCATCCAGGCGGAGCAGGGTACCGACGAGCTGGTCTCCCGGCTCGTCGAGCGCTTCCACCGGGTGTCACGGGCCTACGAGGTGGTGCTGGTCCTCGGCAGCGATTTCGCCGCCACCCAGCTCCCGGACGAGCTCGCGCTCAACGCCCGGCTCGCCAACGAGTTCGGTGCCTCGGTGATCGCGGTGGTCGGCGGCGGCGGCCAGGACGCCGAGTCCGTACGGGCCGAGACGCGCAATGCCTACCGTGCGTACGCGGGTCTGGGCTGCGACGTCCTGGCGATGATCGTGAACCGGGTGGCCTCGGAGGACCGCGCCGCCATCGCCGAGCGGCTCGGGGCTACCCTGCCGGTCCCCTGCTCGGTGCTGCCCGACGATCCCGCGCTCTCCGCGCCGACCGTCGCCCAGATCACCGCGGCGCTTGACGGAACGGTTCTGCTCGGCGACGACTCGGGCCTCGCCAGGGACGCGCTGAACTTCGTCTTCGGCGGCGCGATGCTGCCGAACCTCCTCAAGGCACTGACCCCGGGCTGCATGGTCGTCACCCCCGGCGACCGTGCGGACCTGGTCATCGGCGCGCTGGCCGCGCACAGTGCGGGCACCCCGCCCATCGCGGGCCTCCTGCTGACCCTGGACGAGCGTCCCGGCGAGGAGATACTCAGGCTGGCCGCCCGCCTCGCACCGGGCACGCCGGTCGTCGCGGTGACCGGCGGATCCTTCCCCACGGCGGCGGAACTCTTCGCACTGGAAGGCAAGTTGAACGCGGCCACGCCCCGCAAGGCGGAGACCGCGCTCGGCCTCTTCGAGCGCCATGTGGACACCGGCGCCCTGCTGGAGGGGATCTCCGTGTCCCGCAGCGGCCGGGTCACCCCGATGATGTTCGAGCACGAGCTGCTGGAGCAGGCCCGCTCGCACCGGCGCCGGGTCGTCCTGCCCGAGGGCACGGAGGAGCGCGTCCTGCGTGCCGCCGATGTGCTGCTGCGCCGGGACGTCTGCGACCTGACGCTCCTCGGCGACGTGGACATCATCCGCAAGAAGGCCGCCGACCTCGGCATCGACCTCGCCGCGACCCAGCTGATCGACCCGCAGACCTCCGAGCTGCGCCAGCGCTTCGCCGAGCAGTACGCCCTGCTGCGCGCGCACCGGGGGGTGACGGTGGAGCTCGCCCACGACGTCGTCGCGGACGTCAACTACTTCGGCACCCTGATGGTCCAGGAGGGTCTGGCCGACGGCATGGTCTCGGGCTCGGTGCACTCCACCGCGGCGACCATCCGCCCCGCCTTCGAGATCATCAAGACCAAGCCGGACGCCTCGATCGTCTCCTCGGTCTTCTTCATGTGCCTCGCAGACAGGGTCCTGGTGTACGGGGACTGCGCGGTCAACCCGGACCCGGACGCGGAGCAGCTCGCGGACATCGCCGTGCAGTCGGCGGTCACCGCGGCGCGCTTCGGTGTGGACCCGCGGATCGCGATGCTGTCGTACTCGACGGGCACCTCCGGCACGGGCGCCGACGTCGACAAGGTGCGGGAGGCCACCGAGCGGGTACGCGCCTCGCATCCCGACCTCAGGATCGAGGGCCCCATCCAGTACGACGCGGCGGTCGAGCCGTCCGTCGCGGCGACCAAGCTGCCGGCGTCCGAGGTGGCGGGGCGGGCGACCGTACTGATCTTCCCGGACCTCAACACCGGCAACAACACCTACAAGGCCGTGCAGCGCTCGGCGGGGGCCGTCGCGGTCGGCCCGGTCCTGCAGGGGCTGCGCAAGCCGGTCAACGACCTGTCGCGCGGCGCCCTGGTCCAGGACATCGTCAACACCGTGGCGATCACCGCGATCCAGGCGCAGGGCGAGGAGCGAACCCGATGACCACGACCACCGACCGCACCAACAGCGGGGCGGGCCGCGTGCTCGTCCTCAACTCGGGCTCCTCGTCGGTCAAGTACCAGCTCCTGGACATGGGTGAGCGGGTACGGCTCGCGACCGGCCTGGTCGAGCGGATCGGGGAGGAGACCTCCCGGCTGGTGCACACCCCCTCGGCCGGCGGCGAACCCCGTGAGCGCACCGGAAGGATCGCCGACCACGAGCAGGCGCTGAAGGCCGCGGCCGAGGAGCTGGCGGCCGACGGGCTCGGCCTGGACTCCCCCGAACTCGTGGCCATCGGTCACCGGGTGGTGCACGGCGGGCTGAAGTTCAGCGAGCCCACCGTGATCACCGACGAGGTGCTGGCCGAGATCGAACGGCTCGTCCCGGTGGCCCCGCTGCACAACCCGGCGAACATCACCGGGATCCGTACGGCACAGGCCCTGCGCCCGGACCTGCCGCAGGTCGCCGTCTTCGACACGGCGTTCCACACGACGATGCCGGAGCACGCGGCGCGGTACGCGATCGACGTGGAGACGGCCGACGCGCACCGCATCCGCCGCTACGGCTTCCACGGCACCTCCCACGCGTACGTCTCACGCAGGACGGCCGAGCTGCTGGGCAGGCCGGTCGCCGACGTGAACGTGATCGTGCTGCATCTGGGCAACGGGGCCTCGGCCTCCGCGGTCGCCGGCGGCCGGTGCGTGGAGACGTCCATGGGGCTGACCCCCTTGGAGGGGCTGGTGATGGGTACGCGTTCGGGAGACATCGATCCGGCCGTCACCTTCCACCTCAAGCGGGTGGCGGGGATGTCGGTGGACGAGATCGACGTCCTGCTGAACAAGAAGAGCGGTCTGGTCGGCCTCTGCGGCGACAACGACATGCGGGAGATCCGGCGCCGGGTGGACGAGGGCGACGAGCGTGCCACGCTCGCGTTCGACATCTACATCCACCGGCTGAAGAAGTACATCGGCGCCTATTCGGCGGTCCTCGGCCGGGTGGATGCCGTGGTGTTCACGGCGGGGGTCGGGGAGAACGCGGCTCCGGTACGGGAGGCTGCGATCGCGGGACTGGAGGGGTTCGGCCTGGCGGTGGACCCGGATCTCAACGCCGTACGGTCCGGTGAACCGCGGCTGATCTCCCCCGTGAACGCACGGGTGGCGGTCGCCGTGGTGCCGACGGACGAGGAGCTGGAGATCGCCGGCCAGACCTTCGCGCTGGTCCACAACTGAGCGGGCCCGCGCCCCTTTGTATCTTCCACCAGACGGAATATTCCGCAGCGAAACAAACCGATAGGATCCGCCTCATGCGCCGTTCCAAAATCGTCTGCACCCTCGGTCCCGCCGTCGACTCGCATGAGCAGCTCGTCGCTCTGATCGAGGCCGGCATGAGCGTGGCCCGTTTCAATTTCAGTCACGGTACCCACGAGGAGCACCAAGGCCGTTACGACCGGGTCCGCAAGGCGGCCGCCGAGACCGGCCGCGCGGTCGGCGTGCTCGCCGACCTGCAGGGCCCGAAAATCCGCCTGGCGAAGTTCGCCGAGGGCCCCGTCGAGCTGGTCCGCGGGGACGAGTTCGTCATCACCTCCGAGGACGTGGCCGGCGACAAGTCGATCTGCGGCACGACCTACAAGGGTCTGCCCGGCGACGTCGCCAAGGGCGACCCGATCCTGATCAACGACGGCAACGTCGAGCTCAAGGTCATCTCGGTCGACGGCCCGCGCGTCACCACCATCGTCATCGAGGGCGGTGTCATCTCCGACCACAAGGGCATCAACCTGCCCGGCGCGGCGGTGAACGTCCCCGCGCTCTCCGGGAAGGACGTCGAGGACCTCCGGTTCGCCCTGCGGATGGGCTGCGACCTGGTCGCCCTGTCCTTCGTGCGGGACGCCGAGGACGTTAAGGACGTGCACAAGGTGATGGACGAGGAGGGCCGCCGGGTCCCCGTCATCGCCAAGGTCGAGAAGCCGCAGGCCGTCGAGCACATGGAGGGCGTCGTCGCCGCCTTCGACGGTGTGATGGTGGCCCGTGGCGACCTGGCCGTCGAGTATCCGCTCGAGAAGGTCCCGATGGTGCAGAAGCGCCTCATCGAGCTGTGCCGCCGCAACGCCAAGCCGGTGATCGTGGCGACCCAGATGATGGAGTCGATGATCACCAACTCCCGGCCGACCCGCGCCGAGGCGTCCGACGTCGCCAACGCGATCCTGGACGGTGCGGACGCGGTCATGCTGTCCGCGGAGTCGTCCGTCGGCGCGTACCCGATCGAGACCGTCAAGACGATGTCGAAGATCGTCGTCGCCGCCGAGGAGGAGCTCCTGTCCAAGGGCCTCCAGCCGCTGGTGCCGGGCAAGAAGCCCCGGACCCAGGGTGGTTCGGTCGCCCGTGCGGCCTGCGAGATCGCGGACTTCCTGGACGGCAAGGCGCTGGTCGCGTTCACCAAGTCCGGTGACACCGCCCGCCGGCTCTCCCGCTACCGCACGACCCAGCCGATCCTCGCCTTCACCACGGACGAGTCCACCCGCAGCCAGCTCGCCCTGAGCTGGGGCGTCGAGGCCCACGTGGTGCCGCACGTGGCCAACACGGACGCGATGGTCGACCTGGTCGACGAGGAGCTCCTGAAGCTGAACCGCTACAACACCGGCGACGTCATGGTCATGACCGCCGGCTCGCCCCCCGGTGTCCCCGGGACCACGAACATGGTCCGGGTCCACCACCTCGGCGGCGAGAAGCGCGACTGACGGACCGAGGGTCCGCGCCTCGTCGCGGACCGCCGGTCCGCCGGACGACGACTGCGGGCCGCGCCTCCTGAAGAGGCG